>CAZJFJ010000110.1:0-7193 GCA_964545305.1 uncultured Desulfovibrionaceae bacterium | reverse complement strand
TAATCTCAATATTTATCTTCTGCCCTATATCGGGAATAACGTCAACTGAGGCAAAAGAGGTGTGCCTGCGCCCTGATGAATCGAATGGAGAAATGCGGATCAGGCGGTGCACTCCGCGTTCGCCGCGCAGAAAACCATATGCATTTGCTCCAATCATGCGGATTATAGCGCCTTTTACACCGGCCTCGTCACCGTCCGTGTAGTCCAGCACTTCTGTTTGCCAGCCGCTGGCTTCGGCAAAACGCAGATACATTCTGAGCAGCATTTCGGCCCAATCCTGGGCATCAACGCCGCCCGCTCCTGCATGGATTTCAAGAATGGCGTCAAAGGCGCATTCCTCTCCGCTCATGAGCATGGACATTTCAAGCTCGGAGATGAGAAGATCAAGCGCCTCCAGCTGGTCTTTCACCAGACTTTCAATTTCCGGGTCATCCCCGCCTTCATTCAGCATGACGAACCAGTCCTCAAGATCGCCGGTCAGTTTGTCGAGCTTTTCCACTCGCGCAACTTCCGACTCCAGGACCGATTTTTCCTGCAGCACGGGTGTAAGGGCCTCGGGATTATCCCAGGCTCCGGGCCGGGCCAGTTCTTTTTCTATGGAATCAAGACGAATGCGCCATGCATCGGGGTCAAAGACTCCTCCTGGTTTGCGCGGCGTGTTCTGTTAATTCGTTGAATTGGATTTTGAGATCGGGTGCTTGGGACATAAAATACCTAAATAGTCAGTTTAAATTGTGTCTTTTCTGTATATAACCCGGAACAAGCAGTAAAATCAATGCCAAAAAAATAAAATATGGCAGATAAGGTTCCACGCTGTGGAAGAGGGTGGTTTTATTTTGGGTATAAGCCAGTCCGGTAAGGGTTTTTGTCACAAACATCTCTTCTTGGGCCGTGCGTTCTCCTAGAGGGGTCACGATTACGGTAATGCCTGAATTTGTGCCGCGCACCAGCCAGCGGCCCTGCTCCACTGCCCGCATTATGCCCAGTTGCAGATGCTGCTCCGGCGCAGAGGTGTTGCCGAACCACGCGTCATTGCTTATTGTGGCCAGAAGGTTTGCTCCTTCAGACACGCGTTTTTGGGCCAGTTCCTGAAAAATTACCTCGTAGCAGATCAGCGCGCCTATTCTGGCATCTCCGGCCGTAAGCGGAGCGGTGTTCACTCCCGGATCGAGGTCGCCCACCTGATTCAGCAAAAAGTTAAGAGCAGGTATGCGAAGCCAGCGGGGAGCATATTCTCCGAACGGAACCAGATGTTCCTTGTCATACCAGCCCTCTTCCTTGCCTTCGGGGTTAAGCAGATACGCGCGGTTGAATGTGGGGTATCCGGAGAACGACTTGCCGTGCGCGGGTTCCTTGTCCGGAGCTCCGAACAGCAAATATATATTTTCGGCTTTTGCAAATTCATTAATTGCCTTTGAAAGAAAACCTCCATATCTATAAAAGAAAGGCATGGCCGTTTCAGGCCAAATGACCAATTTGACCGGGGGATCATAGGGCGGGGTTCCGGACGGTGAAATGTTGTCGAAACGTTTTGCCCCTGTGGCGATGTCCTTCAGAGCCGCTTTTGTCAGCTGGCTGTAATGCTGGAAAGTGGCTTGCTGATAGGCCGGAACCCATTTTTGATCCTGGTTTATGTTGCCCTGAACCAGGATTACTCCGATGGCCTGTGTTGAATCGTTTTTAGGAGAAAAGGCCAGGCAGGTCCAGATGGCCAGAAACAGGAACGCCGGAACAACAAATGCTGCCGGCCCCAGAAGAGGCAGAACGCTTTGGTCTTTTTCCTTGTGGATGAAATAATTCACGCCCAGGGCCAAGCTTATGGCCATTCCCGCATATAACCCCGACAATGCGTATCCGCCCAGGGCGGAAAGGCCTTGGATGGCCCATGTCCAGGGAACGAAAGCGGAGGACAGGCTGAGCCATGGAAATCCCGTGAACAGCCAGCCCCGTAAATATTCAAGCAAAGACCAGGTGAGGGCAGAGAACAAGGCCAGTTTGAACAGCGCCCAGGCTCCGCTATACTTGCCGTCCGGCCGGAAGGGCCCCGCGTGCAAAAACGGCGCGGCCTTGTTGAGCAGAAGGCAGAACAAGCCAGAATAAAGCGCTATATAAGAACCCAGAATGACAGGGAAAGGAATTGCGACAATCCAGGGAAGGTAGCCATAGTCGTGAATGGGAACAGCAATCCAATACAGGCACGCCGAATAGGCCAGCATGCCGGTCAGAAAGCCAAATCGAAAAGCATGGCGAGGCGACCTTGAGCCAAGAGCAATTATTCCCAAGATGGCGGGGAAAGCTAGCGCCAGCAGGGGCAAATGCAATATCGGGTTTGGAAAGCCGAACCAGCAGGCGAATGCCGCCAAGATTCCTGACAAAAGGTTGTTTCTCATATTTCCCCGTCTGCGGATAAAGTTGCAGTATATATCAAACACTTTGCAAAGTCGCCCCAAAACACATGGCTAGAAAATAAAAATTAACAGAGCGCTCTGTTGACAAAAGAGGGTTGAGCGTCTACCTATTAATATAATAGTCTGACTTGAATTTTCGTAGCAAAAAGGTTTTGCTCACCTAACTTTTAAAAATGAGAGGGGTTTCATATGACTTTGTATAACAAAATGAATGTGTACCTTGCAAACCTGACTATTTTTTACAAGAAGGTCCATAATCTGCACTGGAATGTCAAAGGCCACAATTTTTTTGGGCTTCACCAGAAATATGACGATTTATACAACGAATTTCAGGACAAGATAGATGAAGTGGCGGAAAGGCTGCTTTCTCTTGGGCAGACCCCTGTAAGCAACTATAAGGAAGTGCTTGCCTTGGGCACCATCAAGGAGAGAGAAAGCAAGCCCGTTGCCAGCCTTGAATCCGTTGAGATTTTTTTGAAGGATTTGGAGGCGCTGATCAAGGAAACTTATGAACTCATTGAGCTTTGCGCTGAAAAGGACGATCCCGGTTCTGAAGACCTGTTTACCGGATATTTGAAGGACTATGAAAAGCATCGTTGGATGTTTGAGTCCATTATTGAAAAAGTTTGAGTCCATTATTGAAAAATAAACTGCAACAAGTGTGTGTTTGAGAGGCCGGATTTGTCCGGCCTTTTTTAATCCTGTACCTGTACCCTTTACAGATAAAATTAAGTGCTTCCTAATTTTAATTAAGCTCTTCCAATTTGATTATCTGCTTGCCCCGCAAATACATCCGGTAAGGTACTTCAAGTTCTTGCATAAAGCCACACGGTTCGGGTAGCACTGTAGACACCCCAATCCACAGCTCTTCGTAAATTCTGCCATCCAACGTTTCAACCTTGTACCAAACCACATCATCTTGCGCCACTCCTAAGCGCCTAAAACGAAGCTGCAAACTCTGCTTGTTTATATAGCTTTCGGTTCGCACGTCCTGTGCTCACACTTAAGCTCGCTGTGCAAAAAACGTGGTTTTTGTTTGCTCCGCTTCGCGCATTTTCAGCATCCCGCTGAATTAAGTAAATATTCTATACCCTGGAGGTTCATTTGCTAGCTGCAAACAACAGAAGAGGCCGTGTGCAGGCTCCATATCCATCCGGCAGGGGTTGCCGGAAGTCTTACAGGCTTATATGAAAAACCGACCGCCATGCGGCGGATATTTATTGCTTGCACCTGGATTTTTGCTTATTGTTATTTTATCTGCCTTGTGGCAGAACGGATTCTGTATAGAAATAAGGCGAATGAAATATTGGATTGACCTATGCGATTTTTCTTTAAGAAAAAACCTGCTGCAGATAAACTCAAGGCTGTGATTATAGGCGCGGGCGAAGTGGGCGTGCGGGTGGCTGACCATCTGGCTATGGAAGAAAAGGACGTTGTTCTTATTGACATAGATGCGGAGGCCTTGCGCAATGCCTCTGAGAGCATGGATATCAAAACCGTGCAGGGCCCCGGTGACTCGCCTGTGGTTCTCCAGCAGACGGAAGTTGACCGGGCGGATCTGGTGCTTGCGGTAACCGACTCGGACGCGACAAATATCATCGCCTGCCTTTTTGCCAACAAGCTTTGGCCCACAGCGGTTACTTTGGCCCGAATACGTAATGAAGACTATACAAGAGGGCAAGAGGACCTGATAAACGGGGTGCTGGGAATCAACACTCTGGTGAACCCCGAAAGCGAAGTGGTAAAGACCATTGAGCGCATGCTGTCTCTTCCCGGAATTCTTGAATATAATGAATTTGCCGATGGATTGGTCAAAATGGTCAGCCTCCAGGTAGATTCCGGGCCCATGGTCAATCTCAGGCTGCTGGATTTTAATGAAATTGTTCCCGAAAATATAATTGTGGCGGGGATTGAGCGTGACGACAAACTTCTTGTCCCTTCCGGCCAGGACCAGATTCTTTCAGGCGATGTGGTGCATTTTGTTACTTTGCCGGGCAACCTTCGCGTGTTGCGCCGGGCTACCGACTATTTCGACCAGGAACCCGCCCGCTCGGTGTTCATCATCGGGGGAGGGAACACCGGCCTGCGTCTGGCCCAGCTTTTGGAAAAAATGGGCTACAGCGTAAAGCTGGCTGAAATAGATGAAGGGCGCTGCCTGCACCTGGCGGAAGTTTTGCACAGCACGCTGGTGCTCAGAGGGGACGGCACCGACCAGATGTTTTTGCGTGAAGAAAATATCGGTGAAATGGACGCGGTGGTAACCCTTACGGGAAGCGATGAGAAAAATGTGTTAATAGCGCTGCTTGCGAAATCGATGGGGGTAGGGCACTCCATTGTGCGCCTGAACAAGAAGGAATATCATCCCCTTGTGGAGTCTGTCGGGCTGCATTATTATGTAAACCCGCGCACGGCCGCGGTGAACAGCATTATGCGCTATATCCGCGGGGGGCTGGTTATGGCTTCTGTTGCCCTGGGCAATGACGAGGCGGAGGTTGTTGAAATTGTGGCCCAGCGTAACTCAAAGCTTGTGAGCACCCCCCTGTTTGAGCTGGGTCTGCCCAAAGGGGCGCTGGTGCTTGCCATCGTCCGTAGAGGCGAGGCGATAATCCCCACCGGTCAGGACATTATCAAGCCTGAGGACCGGGTTGTAATCTTGGCCCGCAGAGAAATCATGGACAAAATGGAAGCTTTTTTCCCGTCTGAAAAACCCCCGAAACCTGTTATAATAGACGAAGATATCTAACTTGGTGGGATATGCGGTTTAAGTGTGTTCTTGGCATAGTGGGCATGCTTTTTTTTGTGGTGGGCCTGTCGATGCTGCTTCCGTTGGGGGTCGCAATCTACTTTGACGAGCCGCGAGTGGCTTGGACCATGTTCGCCTGCCTGTTGTTGCTTGTTGTCACCGGGGCTTCGCTCAGTTTTTTTATCAATAGCAAGAATATTGAGGAACTCAGTCACCGGGAAGGAATGTTCACGGTGGGGTTCGGGTGGCTGATAATTTGCCTTTTCGGGGCGCTTCCCTACTTGCTATCCGGGGTGCTGACCTCCGTTCCAGATGCCATTTTTGAGTCTTTTTCCGGGTTTACAACAACGGGAGCCTCAATTATTCCCGATGTTGAAAATCTGCCTCAAGGCATGTTGGTCTGGCGGGCGCTTTCGCTTTGGCTTGGCGGCATCGGTATTATTGTTATGTTCTTGGCCATGCTGCCTTTTTTGGGTATTCGAGGGGCGCAGGTTTACCGGGCCGAGCTCCCGGAGTTTTTTGGAGAAAAAGTCACTCCCCGTGTAAAGGAGACGGTGAAGGCCCTTTGCGTGGCATATTTTTTGTTCACATTCGTGCTGTTCTGGCTGTTCTTTTTCGGCGGCATGACAACGATCGATGCGCTGTGTCATACTTTCACCATTGTGGCCAGCGGGGGGTTCACCAACTATAACAACTCCATGGCCTTATACACCAGCCCTTTTTTGCAGTGGGTGATGATCGTGTTTATGTTTCTTACCGGCATGAATTACACCATTCACTACAAACTGCTTCAAGGGCGCTTTTCCGTGCTGGTCAAGGACGAGGAGTTGCGTTTTTATTTTCTTCTGGTGCTTTTTTCCACGGCGGTAATCGCGATGTTTACAGTGCCGGAAAAAAGCAGGGATGTGGCTTTGCTTGAAAGCAGCGTGCGAACCTCTCTTTTTCATGTGGTGTCCATAATTTCCACTACCGGAGTTACAACCACGGACTACACGCTCTGGCCGTTTTTGCCTCAAGCCCTTCTGTTGGTTTTAATGTTTATCGGGGGCTGCGGCGGGTCCACTTCAGGCGGGTTCAAGTGCATGCGCGTGTTGCTTCTTTTGAAATGCGCATATGACGAACTGGTCATGACGCTACACCCCCGCGCCATCAGGCATCTTAAACTGGGAAAGACATCAATCTCCAACGATGTTGTCAATTCCGTGCTCAACTATTTTATCATTTTCTTGGGAATAATGCTTTGCTGCGCACTTTTGCTGGCGGTATCGGGGCTTGATCTGCTTACTTCGTTCAGCTCGGCCATTTCATGCATCAGTTGCGTCGGGCCCGCTTTCGGTCTGCCCGGGGCCGATTCCGACTATTCTGGGTTTTCCGATTTCGCCAAGCTCTGCCTGTCCCTGACCATGCTTCTGGGGCGTATAGAAATATACGCCGTGCTGGTTCTGGTTATGCCCGCTTTCTGGCGGGATTAGGGCAGGTTCGGTCTGAGGCGCTATCTTCGGGGAAAGGGCGGCGGAAATACGCTTGTCTTCGCGTTTAACGGTGTAAGTTAATTTCGCCTAGTCTGCGCGGCGGGCAGCCCTATCCGCAGCCAGAGCCTTTTTTACCGGAAATACACCCTTTCAACATTTAAAGTGCTCTGTGGGGTTAATCTCTGAAATAGCCGCTTAACGGCAGGCAAATTCAGCCTGTGGATGTTTCACGGAAAGTATTTTAATAGAAAGCTTTGCAGGGTATTTCAAGCATGAAATATTCTAAGCCTGGATTTTATAAAAACATACTAAACATGCAGATAGAGCTCTCTTCAATTCCCCTGACGCCCGGCGTGTACCTGTTCAAGGACCGGCAGGGGCGCATTATTTATGTCGGAAAGGCGAAACAACTGCGGAAGCGTGTTGCCTCCTATTTTTCCGGGCAGCACCGTCATTCTCCAAAAACCGCCGCCATGCTTTCGGTGGCGGAGGGGTTGGACACTCTTTCCACCAATACGGAAAAAGAGGCTCTCCTGCTTGAATCCAGCTTAATCAAGAAACACCGCCCCC
>CAZJFJ010000109.1:0-7213 GCA_964545305.1 uncultured Desulfovibrionaceae bacterium | reverse complement strand
TCGGCAAGGGCTATTCCCTTGGATTCAGCGGCAATTTCTCCGACCGCTACACCCGCTACAACCTTTCCTTCGTAAACCCGCGGCTTTATGACACCAACCTGTCTTTGGGCCTTGACGGCTACATCACCCGCGACTATTTCGATGACTTTGACAAGAAAACTACGGGCGGCCAACTCAGCCTGGCCTATCCTATTGGCGAATACACCAAAGTTTACGGCAGCTACCGGCTGGAAGAATACAGCTTGTATGATGTGGAGTCTGATGCTTCATGGCTGATCCGGCGCAGCGAGGGTACGCACATGGCAAGTGTCGCTCGTCTGGGATTAAAGCGCGACACGGTTGATGACCCGCGCAAGCCGACCAAAGGTACTATTATCGATATCAGCTCGGAATACGGCGGCACTTTCCTAGGCGGCAGCGATGACTTTGTGAAGCCGATAATTGATCTGCACGCATTCAAATCCATTGCCAACAACCATGTCTTGCATGGGCGCCTCAAGGCGGGAGCTGCATTTGAAAACTCGGGCAAGCCTGTTCCAGTATTCGAACGTTTCTGGGTTGGGGGAATGAACTCCATCCGAGGCTACGACTACGAGGAACTGTCCCCCCGTGACCCCACCTCGCCCGATGACGACCATATCGGCGGTGACCGCATGGCTTTTATCAACCTGGAATATATATGGACGTTTTACCCCGACCTGGGTTTGGCCGCGGTGCCATTCTTTGACGCCGGATTCAACGTGGACTCCGACCAACAGGACAATTACTTCAAAAACGAGCTGATTGCAAAATCGGTAGGCCTGGAGCTGCGCTGGAACTCCCCTATGGGCGACCTCCGCTTCTCGTATGGCTACCCGCTTGAGGATGTGTATGAGAAGTCAAGCCCTCGCTTCGACTTCTCCATGGGCCAGTCGTTCTAGGCGCAATGCCGCCTTTGGAATCTGCGTCTGGGCAGCCTGGAGCATTTCACACTTGAAATGTTCCGCAAGGATTTGGCTTCAAATCCTTGCCGCCACATGATTGCAGGGCGGCTTTGCCGACCGTTAAGGAGGCAGGCGGAACTTGCCCTTGCCGCAGATTAGTGAAAAGCTGCTTCACCCATGAGCACGTTATGGACGATGCCGGAAGAACAACCGCAAGGCGCGCAAAAGCCGGGCAACGGACACTGCTTCTGACTGCGCACCCGCGCTCTCTTGAAGAAAAACTGAGATAAACACAAAAAGGACGCCCCGTCAGCCTATAAAGGTTGTACCGGGGCGCTTTTTTTGGTATTCTGGGCGGAATCTTGAAAAATCAGGAATAGCACTGAAACCGGACAGCAGATATTCATGCGTGAAAGCTTACAATTTTCCCGGAAAATAAATTTATACTACCGCCAGGCAACCCTTCTGGCGCTTTTTCTGCTGCTTGCCTCCATATACTACCCTTGGGAAGCTCACTCCGCTCCCAGTTATTCCAGCCTTAATCAGGAGTTCAACAAACTATCCGCCGACCCCAAAAAGTCGGATATGCGCGACCCGTGGGAAAAAATGCGGGCCAAGTTTGACAATCTGGCCAAATCAAACCCCAAGAGTCCAGATGCCCCCAAAGCGGCCTTCATGGCCGCGCGTTGTTTGGAAGAAATAGCCACGCGCACCCACAGCAGCGAGGATTTTCGCAACGCAGCACAGACCTTTGGCGAAGTGGGCAAAAAATATCCCCGAGCTCCTCAAGGGGATGAAGCTCTTTATAAAAAGGCTGAAATAGAATTTAAAAAACTTAAAAACCCCAACACTGCCCAAAAAACACTGGAGCAACTCCTTAAAAACACTGCCGACAGCGCCATGAAAGGCAGGGCCGGCAAGCTGAAAAAAGAAATTGAAAAAGACCAGGGCAAATCTTCGGCCAGAAATGAGTCCACCCCATCCGGGGCCGCCCCAAAACAACAGGAATTTTTCAGCGAGCCAACCCTCGTCAGCATAATTATCAATGCTGATGATAAAAAGGCAGATGCGGAAATTGAACTTTCCACCGGAGCCGGATATTCTTGGCGCTTCATCCCCAAAGCCAAAAACTCCAGCGGGGAAGCCGCACTGATCATTGAAGTTGAAGGAGTAGTTCCCAACAAAGGAATCAGCGGCGTAAGCACAGTAAGCAAGGGCCCGGTGAGGCTGGTACGCATTGTGAATGCCAAAGTTAAAACAGCTTCTGGAAAGGACGCGCCTTCATGCCGAATTGAATTCACCCTAAAGGACAACTATGCCAGTGAAATAAAAAATGACGCCACTTCCAATAAGATACTACTCAAAGTAGACAGCAAAAAAATGCAGGCTGCCACGGTCAGTGGCAGGGGCACGGCAGGCAGCGTAGATACCGGCTACATACCCCAGGAAACCAGCGCCCCCCGGAATACTGCTGCGAGCTCGCATAGCAGAGCGGAAATGCTGGGCCTTACCGTAAACACAATTTTGCTGGACCCCGGGCACGGCGGCAAAGACCCTGGCGCCCAAGCCAACGGAGTCACTGAAAGCAAGCTGGTGCTCAGAATAGCCAAACTGGTGGAAACCAAACTCAGAAAAAAAGGATTCAAAGTCAGTTATACCCGCGACAATGACGTTTTCATAGCGCTGGACAAACGCACCGAAACCGCAAACCGGCGTAAGGTGGACCTGTTTGTGTCCATTCACGTGAATGCAAACGCTGACACTTCTGTGGCTGGTATAGAAACGTACTATCTTGACAAGGCAAAGACAAAAAGCGCCGAAAGGGTTGCCGCCCGTGAAAACGGGGTCAGTGTGGCTGCCATAGATGATTTGCAGGTAATCCTCACAGACCTAGGGCTCAGTTCCAAAATGCAGGAATCGCGCAATCTGGCCAAAGATGTCCAAAGCAATATGGAAAAGCAAATCAGGGCTTCGGGCTATGCCGTGCGCAGTAATGGCGTTCGTTCCGGCCCGTTTTATGTGCTGATGGGCGCAAAAATGCCTGCAATTTTGGTAGAGGTGGGGTATTGTTCAAACAAGTCCGACGCCAACTACCTTAAAGACAGCAAATATGTTGAGCGTATTGCTGAAGGAATAGCAAACGGTATAATAGGCTACAAGGGAAGGATAGAGAATTCGCTGGAATAACATCCCCAAAAAGGAGGAAGATATGGGTATCAAGCTTGCTTACAGGCTGAACGACAAGCCTCGCTCGCTCTTGGATGCTGTTGTCTACTCCCTGCAGTGGATGATGATAATGATCTACCCTGTTGTGTGGGGATATGCGATTGTCGGCGTCGGTCTTGGTTTCACGGGAGCCGATTTTTCTGGATATATGGGGCGTGTGGTCCTGATTATCGGCGTAACCACGCTGGTGCAAGCTACTTGCGGACACCGCTTCGCCATGGCGACCGGGCCAAACATTATACCTTCAACAGCTATTATGGTGGCGTTTGGCCTGGGCGGGCGCGAACTTGCCTACGAAGCGATGAATGCATACATTTTCGCCGGAATTTTTATCGCAATCTTCGGGGCTATGGGGCTGGTCAGCCTGATTGGACGCGTCTGGACACCCCTTGTGCAGGGCTGCATGACCATGATGGTAGGCCTATACACCAGCGGGCTGGCCATGAACATGATCCTGGGCCGGGAGTATTCCTGGTGGCTCTATGCCGGACTGGCCCAGGCCCTTATTTGCGGCTGGCTTTCCATCAAGGGCAAAGGTTTTCTGGCAACCATCCCGGTGCTGGTTTCAGTTGTGTTCGGCTACACGGTTTTCATCGCAGCCGGAGACTTTGACTGGAAACTGGTGCATGAAATGCCGCTTTTTGCAGTGCCGCAAATTATGCCGTATGGCTGGGAAATGCCTTCTTTTTCAATGATTGCAGCCATGTGCGTAGTCAACATTTTTGCCGCGGTGAAGAATTACGGCATGATCAGCGGCTATTCCACCTTGGTGGATAAAAAAATGACCCTAAACGATGAAAGGCGCACTTTCACCATATTCGGGCTGGTAGATGGAGCGGTGGCAAGCTTGTTCGGCACGCCGAGCACGGTTTCCTATGGTGAAAATATGGGCATACTGCTCCTTACCCGGGTAGCTGCCCGCATTTTCATTATCCTGGCGGCCATCGGCTTCATCATTATGAGTTTTTTCGGAAAAATGGGAGGGATGATGGCGGCAATGCCTCCGCCTGTAGCCGGAGCAGTCCTTCTGGGCGTAGCCTCCACCCTCATAGGAATTGGCGCGGGCATCTGGCACAGCGAGGGGAAAACCTTAGGCACAAGGGAAATTTTTATCACCGGATTTTCCGTATTTTTCGCTCTCGGCATTTACCATGCGTCAGACAGTTTTTTCGCATCCATTCCCACCCTGGCCTCAATGACCCTGGGTAACCCTATTGTTAGCGTAACCATTTGCGCCATTCTAATGGAGCAGGTTGTAATGCGAAAAAAAGGGCCTAAATTTATGCCGCCTGAGCCGGCAAATATCTGTCAGCCCAAAAACGCCGAAAGCGGGCATGGCAGCGTGAAACAGCAAGATTAATTCGGCAAATGCCATGCAAAAGGCGGGGATTAAACCCCGCCTTTTGCATGTTTTCTGAAAAACATCTGGATTAAACAGTTAGAGCGATCAGCTGTAAAACACCCCCGCCAAGCGGCGGCAGTTTCAGGCAAAATCTCTAATGGGCAGGCGGACACACCACGGGCCGCTCATGCACAATGGAGCCCAGAATACGGTGCAACCCATTTTCTGTATCAACTGCCTGGAAAATTTCTTCCCGGCTGGCCATAAGCGCCTGGGGAAGCACATCATCCACATGATTGACAAGAATAATTTCAAGGTCACGCAGTATCTCTTTAGGCACGTCTTTGAGGTCTTTCTCATTGTCGCGGGGAATCAGCACCGTGCTGATCTGCCCGCGTCTCGCGGCAAGCAGCTTTTCCCTCAGGCCGCCAATGGGCAGCACTCTGCCGCGCAAGGTGATTTCTCCGGTCATGGCAATATCATTGCGCACAGGCACGCCCAGCAAAGCGGAAACCATGGCGGTGGCAAGAGTGATGCCTGCTGAAGGGCCGTCTTTGGGAGTAGCCCCTTCAGGCACGTGCACGTGTATATCGATGCGGCGGTGGAAATTGTCCTTCAGGCCGAATATGTCCGAGCGTGAACGGATATAGGAAAAAGCGGCCTTGGCCGATTCTGTCATCACCTCGCCAAGCTTGCCCGTGATCGCCACCCTGCCCGTACCGGGCATAATCACAGTTTCAACCATAAGCAGCTCGCCGCCAAGCTGTGTCCAGGCCAGCCCGGTGCATACGCCCACTTGAGGCGCGGCCTCTTTTTCGCCGAAACGGAAACTCTTGACTCCAAGAAGCGAAGCGAGATCGCTGCGGTGCACTTCCACTTTCATGTCCAGCTTGTCTGCTTCAACAATGCGCATCGCCGCCTTGCGGCAAATAGCCGCTATTTTGCGTTCAAGATTGCGCACCCCCGCCTCTCGCGTATAGCTGCGAATGATTTCGAGAATTGCCGGATCGGTGAGATGCAAATTATCCGGCGTCAGACCATGAGCGTCCACCTGCTTGGGCAGCAGAAACGAGCGCGCAATATGCCGCTTTTCAGTTTCCAGGTAGCTGGAAAGCTGAATGATTTCCATGCGGTCCTTTAGCGGTTCCGGAATGGAATGCAGGCTGTTGGCAGTGGTTATGAAGAATATCTGCGACAAGTCATAGTCCATATCAATGTAATGATCGTTGAACGCATAATTCTGCTCCGGATCAAGCACCTCAAGAAGCGCCGCAGAGGGATCTCCCCTGAAATCGGTGCTCATTTTGTCTATCTCGTCCAGGCAAAAAAGAGGATTGTTGTGTTTTACCCGCTTGAGCGACTGAATTATCTTGCCGGGCAGAGCTCCAACGTATGTGCGGCGGTGCCCCCTGATTTCAGCCTCGTCGCGCACTCCGCCAAGCGAAAGGCGCACAAATTCGCGCTCTGTGGCCCGCGCCACAGACTTGGCAAGCGAAGTTTTGCCTACACCAGGAGGGCCTACCAAACAAAGTATGGGCCCTTTAAGCTTGTTGGACAATTTTTGCACGGCGAGGTACTCGAGAATACGCTCTTTTGGCTTTTCAAGCCCGTAGTGGTCGGCATCCAGAATTCCCCTGGCCTTTTCAATGTCAATTGCCGTTTCCGCAAGCGTGTTCCAGGGCAAGTCAAGTATCCAGTCTACATAATTGCGCAAAACAGCGTACTCTGCACTGGATGCAGGCATCTGGCGGAGCTTCTTGATTTCGCGCAGAACCTTGGTCCGGTTTTCTTCCGGCATGTTTTTCTCGCCAAGCAGACGCTCCAGCTCCAAGGCCTCCGTAGCCGGATCGTCCTCGCGCCCCATTTCCTTATTGATGGCCTTGATCTGCTCGTTCAGGTAATATTCGCGCTGGTTGCTTTCCATCTGGGTTTTTACCCGGTTCTTGATGCGCTTTTCCATGTGAAATATGGAAATTTCACTCTCAAGAAACTCGAAAACCTTTTCCAGGCGAACTGTGGAATTGGCCTCTTCCAGCACTTCCTGCTTCTTGCGGTAATCCGCCTTGATATGCGGCATTGCCGCATCGGCAAGGCGAGAAGGATCGCTTAAAGAATTTATGGTTGCAAGATGTTCGGGCGTGACCTTTTTATTAATTTTGGCATATTCCTCAAAGGCCTCTTGGGTGGCGCGCACAAGCGCCGACCGTTCCGGGGAATCCTCGTTTATGTCGTTCACCGGATACGCACGCACTACCTGAAAATCAGTGCCCCGGTCAAAGGAGTATTCATCTTCCGGAACCCATCTGGCCCGGTAAAGCCCTTCAAATAAAACCTTGATTGTGCCGTCGGGCAGCTTCAGCAACTGGAGCACCCGGCTTACTGTTCCCACAGCGAACAGGTCCTTCAGGCCAGGCTTTTCCAAGTCGGGCTCGCGCTGGGCAACCAGGAAAATCAGCTTGTTATGATTGGCAAGCGCGCTTTCTATGGCCCGGATGGAAACATCGCGGCCAACAAACAGAGGAGCTACGGAACGGGGAAACATCACCACTTCCCGCAGAGACATCAGCGGCAGAACTAAAGGCTCTTCATATTCCCGTTCATTGCCGTTAATTTCAAACTCGGACATAATTTCTCCCATGGGTTACAGGGGAACGAACCAAAATGAACATTGCCCTCCCGGCAAAGCAGTTCCATCCCCCTACGCTGTAGCTTTGCTGCCCTT
>CAZJFJ010000108.1:5176-7370 GCA_964545305.1 uncultured Desulfovibrionaceae bacterium | reverse complement strand
GGGGAACGAACCAAAATGAACATTGCCCTCCCGGCAAAGCAGTTCCATCCCCCTGTGCTGTACCTTTGCTGCTCTTGATTTTAATTGGCAACCTTTACCTTGCTGTCAAAAATAAGTATCGGCTCCGCGCCGGAATCTATTACCGCTTTATTTATGACGCACTCTCTCAGGTCTTCCATGGCCGGCAGCCTGTACATGATATCAAGCATGGCTCCTTCCATCACGTTGCGCAGGCCGCGCGCGCCGGTCTTGCGTTCAATGGCTTTGGCCGCAATGGAACGCAGCGCATCATCGCTAAAGCTCAAACGCACATTGTCCAGCTCGAAAAGTTTTTGATACTGCTTTATCAAGGCGTTTTTAGGCTCGGTAAGGATGCGCACAAGATCCGCCTCGTCCAGGTCGCTGACATTGGTGATGACCGGAATACGCCCCACAAACTCGGGAATCAGCCCGAATTGCACCAAATCGTTGGGATGAACCAGCTTGAGCATTTCACTCATATTCGGCCCGTGGGAGCTGCGCACCATGGCGCCAAAGCCCATAGCCCCCCCGGAAACGCGCTTTTCAATTATCTTGTCCAGCCCCACAAAAGCCCCGCCCAGTATGAACAGAATATTGGTGGTGTCCATACGGATAAATTCCTGCTGCGGGTGCTTGCGGCCGCCCTTGGGAGGAATGTTGGCCTCTGTGCCTTCAATGATCTTCAAAAGAGCCTGCTGCACGCCTTCGCCGGAAACATCGCGGGTAATGGACGGGCCTTCACTTTTACGGGAAATTTTGTCAATCTCGTCAATATAAATAATTCCCTTCTTGGCGGCGTCCATGTCATAGTCGGCGTTTTGCAGCAGCTGCACAAGAATGTTCTCAACATCCTCGCCGACATAACCGGCTTCGGTAAGGGTGGTTGCGTCCGCAATGGCGAAAGGAACCTTAAGAATCCGGGCAAGCGTTTTCGCAAGCAGGGTTTTGCCGCTGCCGGAAGGCCCCACCAGAAGCACGTTGCTCTTTTCAAGCTCGATTTCATCGCCAATGGCCTCGCTCAGGAACACACGCTTGTAATGGTTATGCACGGAAACGGAAAGCAGTTTTTTGGCGTCGTCCTGACCGATCACGTACTCATCGAGTTTCGCCTTTATTTCCATGGGAGAAAGCAGGACTCCGCTATCCACAACCTCCTTGACCTTTTCGTTGGCGATAATTTCATTGCACATGCCCACGCAGTCTTTGCAAATGTTCACCCCGGCCGGGCCGGCCACCAGATGCGACACCATCTCGGCGCTTTTATGGCAAAAAGAGCAATAAAGAGTTTCTTTAGGGTTTTGTATATCCATGGCGTTCATCCATCTCATTCTATTTATTTTTCTTGAATTCCTGCATCTCAGACCGGGAAGTCATTATGCTGTCAATCAAACCAAGCTTAAGCGACTCCTCCGGAGACAGGAAATTGTCACGTTCGGTGAGCGCTTCCATTTCTACAGCGGTTTTTCCGCAGTGCCCGCCGAGTATTTCGTTAAGCCTCGCCTTCAGCCTCAGCACTTCGCGCGCGTGCAGCTCAATGTCTGTGGCCTGCCCCTGAAACCCGCCGGATGGCTGGTGAATCATTACCCGGCTATTGGGAAGGCAAAACCGCATGCCAGGCTCGCCCGCGGCCAGCAGAAGCGCCCCCATGGACGCCGCCTGCCCCATACACAAAGTCGCAACCGGAGAGCTGATGTACTGCATGGTGTCGTAAATGGCGAGGCCCGCAGTCACAACTCCGCCGGGGGAGTTTATGTACATGTAAATTTCCTTTTCCGGGTTTTCAGACTCCAGAAACAGCAATTGCGCACAAACAAGTGATGCAACATGATCGTCCACCGGGGTTCCCAAAAGCACTATGCGGTCTTTAAGCAGACGCGAAAAAATGTCGTAGGCCCGCTCGGAACGTCCGGTTGTTTCAACCACCATAGGGATCAAGCCGCTCATATTCTCTCCATGTCAAAACTTTAATCAGGTCTTCACGGCTGTTGCAAATGTCAAACCAGCAATCGCCCGCAAACCAGAGTTAAATAATCATTTATTCCCACTAGTCAAAACCTTGATTAGCCCCGGCAGTCTTCGCCGGGTGTCATTTCCAGCTAATACCATGATAACAGCAAAGCCCGCTTATGTACAAGTGTATTTTACGCCTGCTCCGGGCCGCGCGCCCCTATCT
>CAZJFJ010000108.1:4916-5166 GCA_964545305.1 uncultured Desulfovibrionaceae bacterium | reverse complement strand
GCGCTCTGGGGGAGGCCCGTCCCTCAGTCCGCAAAACTGTAAAAGGATAAAGATTAAATGCCCTTTCACCATTGCGGCCATATAAACTTCATGCTAATGGTAGAAGGTACCCATGTGTGCAAAAAATTAGGCTTCTTCTTGTGCTTGATCAGCGTTTAATTAAAATATCTGGCAAAAGGCACAACCGTCAGATCGTGTCCCCCCCTGCAAACGGTTTCAGGAGTTTTTAATGAACCTTGCCAAACTCTAC
>CAZJFJ010000108.1:4593-4906 GCA_964545305.1 uncultured Desulfovibrionaceae bacterium | reverse complement strand
TCATAGCTTGAAAACTCTACAAATTTCCATTCCTTTTTTTCATAGCCGCTTTCTTTCTCGTTCTAACGCTTACCTCCTGCGGAGACGATGAAAACAAGGCCCCTCATGCCCCCGGAGTGACTGTTCTCACCTTGGAACCCCAAACCATACCCCTCACCGGGGTGTTTGTGGGAACTACCGCCGGCTTTCGCGAGGTTGAGGTCCGCGCCCAAGTAAGTGGTATCCTGCTGAAAAAGGACTATGTAGAAGGCCAGATTGTGGAAAAGGGCGAGCGCCTGTTCCAGATTGATCCGGCCCCATACCAGGCGGCGCT
>CAZJFJ010000108.1:2206-4583 GCA_964545305.1 uncultured Desulfovibrionaceae bacterium | reverse complement strand
GGAATTATCAGACCAAGCTGGACAATGACCGCTTTGTTAAACTTTACAAGGAAGAAGCGGTAAGCAAAAAGGAACGCGACGACGCCGTTGCCGCGTACCGCGCCGCCCAAGGCGATCTGGAGGCGGCCAGAGCCCTGGTGGACAACGCGGAAATCAACCTCGGCTATACCACCGTTACCGCCCCGATTACCGGAGCGGCCAGCGAAGAAAGTTTTTCCGAGGGGAATCTGATCAATGTGGGGCAAATGCTCACCAACATGGTTCAGATTGACCCCCTTTACGTAAATTTTTCCATTCCTTCCACCGATGCCCTGCGTTATCAGGACATGATTAGCAAAGGTTTCCTTGTTCCCCCGCCCGATAACCGGTTTGATGTGGACATCAAGCTGTCTGACGGCTCCATGCACACGGGGCAGGGCGTAGTAAACTTCATTGACCCCAGAGTCGATCTGGCAACCAGTTCGATCAAGGCCAGAGCACAGCTTGACAACAAGGGCAAAAACATCCTTCCCGGTCAGTTCGCCAGGGTTTACATGAAAGGGTATGTGCTGAAAAATGTTCTTGCCGTGCCCAAACGCGCGGTTCTGAACACCCAGAACGGCCCGATGATCTACGTTGTGAGCAAGGACAACATAGCCGAGGCGCGCCCGTTCAAAATGGAAATGGCCCTGGATTCCAATTACATTCTCCAGGAAGGAGCCAGCCCCAATGAAAAAATAGTCTTGGAAGGCATACAGAAAGTACAGCCAGGCGGCCATGTGACAATAATGGAAGAAAATAAAGGCGAGGATCCCGCATCCGGCCCCTCCAACGACACCGCTCCAAAAAACAACTAACCGCACAGGGAACTGTACGTTATGATTTCAAGCGTATTTATCAGACGCCCGATTCTGGCAACCGTCATGTCGCTTATGATCACTCTTGGCGGCCTTCTCGCCATGGCCAACCTGCCGGTGTCCCAATACCCGGACCTGCTGCCGGTAACCATCCAGGTTTCGGCAAGCTACACCGGAGCAAGCCCGGAAGTTATCAGCGACACCGTGGCCGCCCCGCTGGAGCAACAGGTGAACGGAGTTGAAGGTATGCTTTACATGCAATCAACCAGCTCGTCCGACGGCTCCTACTCCCTGATGGTCTACTTCGACAGCGCGATGGACCCCGACATGTGCACGGTGAACGTAACCAACCGGGTGCAGGCCGCGCTGCCCATGCTGCCGGAGGAAGTGCGCAGAACCGGGGTGCTGGTTTCCAAGCGCTCGTCAGCAATCCTGCTGATGATCTCCATGTTCTCACCCGACGGGACGGTCAATATCGTTGACGTGGCGAACTACGCCGCAATCAACGTTGTGGATGACCTGAAGCGCGTGGATGGAGTTGGCGATGCGATAATCTTCGATGCGAAGGATTACACCATGCGCGTATGGCTCAAACCCGACGTCATGGCCTCGCTGGGCGTAAGCCCCGCGGAAGTGAACGCCGCAATACAAGAGCAGAACGCGCAGTTCGCAGCCGGGCGCATAGGCCAGGAGCCGCTGGAGAAGCCGGTTGAGATTGTCTATATGGTGCAGACCAAAGGGAGGCTCTCAACAGTTGAGGAATTCGGCAACATCGTCCTGAGAGCGAACCAGGACGGCAGCATCCTGCGGCTGAAAGACGTGGCGGACATAGAGCTCGGCGCCCAGATGTACGACTTCCAGGCAAGGTATAACGACCGGGACGCGATCGCCCTGGCGGTGTTCCTCACGCCTGGAGCAAACGCCCTGAACACGGACGATCTGGTGCAGAAACATATGGAGACAATTTCAGAAAACTTCCCCGACGGAATATCATACGATCTTCCTTACAATACAACGACCTTCGTGCGCATATCAATTGAAGAGGTGGTAAAAACCCTGGTAGAAGCGCTGGTTCTGGTGTTCCTGGTGGTATTCCTGTTTATTCAGGACCTCCGCGCCACTATCATCCCCGTCGTGGCCGTTCCGGTTTCAATTGTGGGCACCTTCGCAGGGATGTATCTTTTTGGTTTTTCCATCAACACCCTGACCCTCTTCGGCATGGTGCTGGCCATCGGGATTGTTGTTGACGATGCGATTGTGGTGCTTGAGAACGTGGATCGAATAATGGAGCAGGACAAATTACAACCTCATGCCGCCACAGAGAAGGCCATGAGCGAAGTGACCGGGCCTGTAATCGCAATTGTGCTGGTACTGTGTTCCGTATTTGTGCCGGTGGCGTTTCTGGGCGGCCTCGCCGGCGCCATGTACCGCCAGTTCGCAGTAACCATCGCGGTTTCCGTTGCAATTTCAGGGTTTGTGGCCTTGACCCTCACCCCCGCCCTTTGCGCTCTTTTGCTGAAAACCGATCTGAAACCACTGGG
>CAZJFJ010000108.1:0-2196 GCA_964545305.1 uncultured Desulfovibrionaceae bacterium | reverse complement strand
CCAAGTTCAACGCATGGTTCAAGCGGCGCACCAACAACTATATCACAATAGTGACCTATCTTATCCATAACCGCAAAACCGCCCTGCTGATCATGGTTGTACTTTTCAGCATGGCCATACTGCTGTTCAAGGTTACTCCCAAGTCCCTGGTTCCGGATGAAGACCAGGGCTATATCATATCCTCCATAATCATGCCCGATGGCGCTTCATTGAGCCGGGTGGAAAACGTCACAGCCAAGCTGGAAGAATTTCTGCAAAAGCAGGAGCTGGTGGACAAATACGTCATCCTGAACGGATTCGACCTTATGGCGGGAGCGGTGAAGTCGAACTCGGGAGTCGCTTTCATCATGCTCAAGCCATGGGATGAACGAACCGGGAAGGGAGAATCCACCTTTGACTTCGTACATAAGATGAACAATTTCGCCTCAACGATACCCGAAGCGATAATCTTGAACTTCAACCCGCCGCCCATCTCAGGGATGAGCAACACGGGCGGCTTTGAACTTTACCTGCAAAGCCGCGGGGACGGCTCAAGCCAGGAGATGGCCCATGTGGCCAAGCTGCTTACGCAGGAAGCAGCCAAACACAAACAGCTGGCCGGAGTAACATCCACCTTCTCCGCAAACGTCCCGCAGTTGTATGTAGACCTGAACCGCGAGCAGGCGAAGATGCTGGGCATTCCCATTAACAGCGTATTCTCGGCCATGCAGGCGGTTTTCGGCTCTCAATACGTAAACGACTTCAACCTGTATGGCAGAACCTATAAGGTCATGACCCAGGCCAAAAGCGAATACAGAGCCAGACCAGACCACTTCAGCAGTCTGTACCTCCAGTCGCAAGACGGAAAAATGATTCCGCTCACCTCGATTGTGAACATAGTTCCAACAGAGGGGCCTGACCTGATTAACCGGTTCAACATTTTCAATGCGGCCCACATAGTTGGCGGCCCTGCCGAAGGCTACAGCTCCGGGCAGGCTCTTGACGCCATGGAAGAAGTGGCGGACAAGATTCTGGCTGGAGATTATGCGGATTATGAAATAGCCTGGACCGGCTCGGCTTATCAGGAAAGGGCCACCGGAGGTTCCTCCTCCCGCATGCTGCTTCTCGGCCTGCTGATGGTTTTCCTGATTCTGGCCGCGCAATATGAAAAATGGACGCTGCCTATAGCGGTAATCTGCGCCGTGCCCTTCGCGGCCTTCGGAGCTATTGCCGCAACATTCATGCGCGGGCTGGACAACGATATTTATCTGCAAATAGCGCTGTTGACCCTGGTTGGCCTGTCCGCCAAAAACGCAATTCTGATAGTGGAATTCGCTCTGATGCATTGGGAAAGCGGAACGGTGCGCACCCCTGGCGAAGCGGCAATCCACGCCTCGGGGCTGCGCTTCAGGCCAATTATCATGACTTCACTGGCGTTTGTGCTTGGCTGTCTGCCACTTGCCATTTCAACAGGCGCGGGCGCAGCCTCACGTCACGCCATCGGCACCGGAGTAATTGGAGGGATGCTCGCGTCCACCTTTATCGCCACCATTTTCGTGCCCCTGTTCTTCACCGTTGTAATTGAAAGCAGCGAACGCTTTAAAGCCGGATTCCGGTTCAGGCTGAAAAAACACCTGGAAAACGAACCCAAGGAAGAAAAACAATAAAAATACCCCCTTCTGAAAAAATGAAGCAACTGGGCCCTGCAAGAATGCCGGGCCTTTAATTTAAACAGGAAAGGAAAATGCAAGAAGTTCATTGTTACGACAAATTTATGGGTGAAGAAGAACCCTGCCTTCCCAAGGAGCAATGCAGAAACAGTGTCCTACGAGGGCGGCACCGCCAAAGGCCCTGCCGCGCTGATTGCGGCCTCTGACCAGCTTGAGCATTGGGACGGCGAATCCATTCCCTGGCATGAAGGAATTTATACCGGCCCTGTGGTGGACTGTAAAGGCGCCCCTGAGGAAGTGCTGGAAAGGATTGAAACAGCGGTAGACGAAGCCATCGGGAACGGTTCCATACCGGTAACCCTGGGGGGCGAGCACACCGTATCGCTTGCTCCCATTCGCGCCCTGGTGAAGCACTACGGCAACAATTTCGGAATTGTGCACTTCGATGCCCACGGCGACCTGCGTTATATCTATGACGGAACCATCTACTCACACGGCTGTGTCATGCGCAGAGCCTGTGAGCTTAATCTCAAGCTGTTCCAGATCG
>CAZJFJ010000107.1:0-7412 GCA_964545305.1 uncultured Desulfovibrionaceae bacterium | reverse complement strand
ACAATTACCGGCAGTCCAGTCCCCAATGCAAAAAACGGCGGAAGCAGCAATCCTGTATTGCCCGGCCTCGCTTAAGCAAAGACGCTCATTCCCCCTGCCGCCGCCCCAGAAAACAAAAAAGCCCCGCCAACTTGAGAATGCCAGGGCCGCTCCGCCAACGCCAGAGTGTTTTAACATTGAAAAGCCTGTTTCCGGCAAAGCGCATTACCAGCGCGCAGCATTGCCCGCCGCCCAGGCATCGGCGGAATTCACTTCCTCCAATGCTTCGTAGACGGATATTTGACTCGTACGGATGAAGACCGCACCGCTAAACGCCTGCGTGAGCGCCTCAAAACCAATCCGGCCTAAGCGCATTGAGCACTTGGAATCTTCGCGGGGAGGCTTTGCCTGCCGTGAAGTAATCGCTTGAAGCGTAAAATGCCATAAACTAATTTACATAGGCCGCATTTTTGAATTTAAGCCTGTACCCCTCGCCTTCCAAAGTAAGAATGCCGTTTTCAAGCCTGAATTTTGCCCCGGCCATCATCATATTGCCAAAGGCGAACTCAAGCTCGTTGAGTTCCTGATCGAAACAGAGCATCTTGGTGGAAGCGAGCTGAGGGGCGGACAGGGTGTCGCCAGTCATCTCCGCCTGCCCGGTGTACGCGTTGCAAACAGACCCGGAAATTCTGAAACCCTCGTTAAACTGTATGTTCGGGATCTTTTCCCCGCTGAATGGCTTGCCGTTCACTTCCGCAAGCGTAAAATTGTGGTACAGAAGATCATTCTGTCCAACCGGCTTGCTCCCCAGACATCCCGAAAGCATAATCACAGCGGATAAAACCCCGTAAACAAGCAATCCGTGTGCGATTCCCATTTTTTCACCTATTTTTGTTTTGACGGATAAGCCGGGCTATTCAAAAAACACTTCCAGCCCATTAAAATACGGTAATTTCTTGTCCTTCTCCGAAACAAGAGGCTCGTTCTCTTCCGCGACAATCTCCAGCGGCCAGTCAATTCCCAGCGAAGGATCGTTCCAGGCAACCCCCCTCTCGTGCTCCGGAGAATAGTATTCATCCACCATGTAGTTGAACTCCGTATCCGGAGCAAGGGTGAAATAGGCGTGAGCAAAGCCTTTCGGCACAAACAGACGCCGGAAATTGTCGGCAGACAGGCGCAAGCTGTAGTGCCGCCCGAAGGTCGGGGAGCTTTTGCGCAAGTCCACAACCACATCCAGCACTTCCCCCCTGGTCACCCAGACAAGTTTGGCCTGGGCCTTGGGAGGCGCCTGGAAATGCAAGCCTCTCAGCACCCCTTTGCGGGTGGAGTAGCTCTGGTTGGCCTGGACGCAATGAAAATCCACTCCCAAACTGGAAAAGACCTCTTCCCGGAAAGTTTCAAGGAAAAATCCGCGCTCGTCCCGGTGTACCCGGGGCTCCAAAATCAAAAGCCCTGGGAAGTTCAGCTCTATAATTTTCATACTTGGCACCTGCTGTTTTTTAACAAACTTTCTGCCACAGATCAATGCAAACTGTGTGCCCGTAAGATTTGACACTAAGCCCAATGTGGACTTTTAACATGGATGCAGGTATTTTATAAAAAAATTTCCAAATTGCCCATTCTCAGCATAAACCCCCATTTCCCGGAGGTGACATGGATTCTTACCGTGAGCTTGAACGCTCCCATGCCTTACTGCTGGACACTTTAAATTCTCTTCCCGCCCTGCTCACCACTTTCAACCGGGAACACGGAATGGAGTACAGCAACTGGAAGGAGGCCCCTTCCGAAGCAGAGCTTTCCAGACTCCCTCAAGAACGCAGGATTTGCGCCGCATGTTATCTGAAAGGCACAAAGCGCTGCTTGTCATGCCGGGTAGACGAAGTTTTTGCTACCGGGGAATCCAGCAGCATGGAAGTTTACGAGGCGACCACCAGAAGCTTCCGCCTGATCACCTACTTTCCCATACGCAATGGAAAAGGAGAAGTGGAGCTTGTGGCGGAGCTTATTCGCGATGTGACCGACACCCGGCGCATGGAACGCGAACTCCGGCTGGCCAAAGAAGCCGCCGAAACGGCGGACAAGGCCAAAAGCGACTTCCTGGCCAGTATGAGCCATGAAATACGCACGCCCATGAATGGGGTGCTGGGCATGCTGGATCTGGCCCTGATTACCGAACTTGACGACGAGCAGAAAGAATATTTGAATGCCGCCCAAAATTCGGCGGAATCGCTGCTTTCCCTGATTAACGACATCCTCGACTTCACCAAGATTGAGGCTGGCATGATCAGCCTGGATTACCAGGCCCTACACCTGCGCAAGCGTCTGCGCCCGCTGGTTACCATGTTTCAGCCCCGAGCCCAGGAAAAAAACCTTGAATTCGGCATCAGCATTGGCGGAAACGTGCCCGCCGAGATTTTGGGCGACCCCATGCGCCTGCGCCAGATTATTGTCAACCTGGTGGGCAACGCGCTCAAATTCACCAACAAGGGAAGCGTGCAGCTTGACGTTCAACTGGTTGACTCGGTTGAGGACATAGTCACGCTTGAGTTCAAGGTAACGGACACCGGCATAGGAATAAAAAATGAGGACCTGGACAAAATTTTCGAACGTTTCGTGCAGGCGGACCGCTCCCCCGCCCAGCGCCGCCAGGGCACAGGCCTCGGCCTTGTAATTTCACGCACGCTGGCCCGGCTCATGGGGGGCGACATAACCGTAAAAAGCGTACCCGGCGAAGGCAGTGTATTTACTTTTCAGGCACCGTTCCGGGAGCTCCCGGCAGAAGAGCATCTGCCCTGCAAAAGGGGAGATCTTCCTTCCAGCAACCCCCTTCCCCTGGCCCAAAATAAAAAGTCCATCCTGGTTGTGGATGATCACCCGATAAATGCGCTCTTCGCCAAACGCCTGCTAGCCAAAGCCGGGCATGAAGCGCATTCCGTACAGGACGGCTCCGAAGTTCTGTCCGCCATTAACAGGCATCGGTACAACCTGATTCTTATGGATATAGCCATGTCCGAAATGGACGGCCTTGAGGCTACCAGGCTGGTTCGCACATCCAGCGGCCTGAAAACCGATGCGAATGTGCCCATAATCGCCATGACCGCCCACGCCATGAAAGGCGACCGGGAAAAATTCATCGCCGCAGGCATGGATGATTATATAGGCAAGCCGGTGAACAGCCTCAATCTTTTAAGGATAGTCAACAAGCATCTTTTTTCAAACGCCCCTCTTGCCCCGCCTGAAAAATGAGGCCCCCAAAGGCGGCGGCAAAAATAAAAACTGCCGCAAAAAACGAAGAAACAGCAGTTTTTTCAGCGCGCCAAAACTTCCGGCACAGCGGCCGCTTCCCTCCAAAAAACTTCTCCTGGGCCTGTTATTGCCCTATGCTAAGCCAAAAGGAAACAATAGCGGGAACCAGCAATGTGAGCACAGTGCCGCTGAATATTGAAATCAGGCCGTAGGCCTCGTTAGTATTTTTCAAGATTACCGGCAGGCAGGTGTCCATTGAGGTGGCTCCCGCGGTGCCTATGGGCGCCAGCGGCCCCAGCAGCTTCACAAGAATCGGGGTCATCAGCAAGGTGGCTACCTCCCGGATGATATTGGACAACAACGCAATTGAGCCAAGCACAGGCAATCCGGCCCCGGCAATGATGAAGCTGGAAAGGCTGTAATAGCCGAAGCCGGAACAGACAGCCAGGAGATGCCAAACGGAATGTTCCGGCAAAAAGATCGATACCGTCAGCCCCCCCGCGTACGTGCCTATTATGCATGCGACGGGAACCAGCAGGATGCGCCAGTGCATGCGCCGTAAAACTTCCCAGCAATCTGTGGAAAAGCCGAGCCCGATCCCTACAAACAAAACCATCACAAACAGCACAAACAAGGGAATTGCCGGATTAAGCAGCAGCTCCGGCAGAAATCCCGCATATCCCAAAACAAGGCCAAGCAAAAAAATGGAAAGGGCAATCAAGCTGCTTTTCATGTTTTTTCACCCTTTTTTTCTATTTCTATTACCGCTCGCATAAAAAAAACGCGGTATACAAGCCCCAAAGCCAGAGCGCTTCCCGCAAAAGCGCCTATTGTAATGATCACTGCGGAATAGCTCATTTCCGCAAGCTGGCCCATCAGGTTGTCGTTGGAGCCCAGCCCCGCGCCCAGCAGGAAAAGAATTACAAACACACTTCCGCTCACAATTTTGCTGGATGTTATGCGAAACGCAGGAAACCGGCGCAAAGCAATTCCAATGGGAACACCAAGAATCAAAAGTCCGAGAATCGTTAAAATTACCAATCTGAAATCATCCACAAATTAACCCCTTCATAATTGAACCCGCCGGCGGAAAAGGCCGGAAAAAGGGACCCTATCAAACAGTCATGAAAAAGTTAAAATTTATTTCCGTGCAAGCAGTTGAAAAGAAATGGCAGGCTCTCTTCAATCTTTTCCCATCTGAACAGCTCCAACATCAGGGTTCCACCCCCTTTACAGGCCAGGCTGTCAAAAAGGGCCGCATATTCTTCCGCCTGGGAAGGGGTAAGCGAGTTAAGCGAAGAATGCCCCTTGTACCCATCGCCCGGCGCGTTAACATGCCAGACCAGGGCCAGTTCCGCAAAGCCGCTCAGGCCGGCCGTATCCATTTTTTTTGAAGGATTCATATACAAGTGGGCCAAATCAAGGCAGGCCCCCAAGCTATTTTTGGAAATTTCCAGAGAAAGCTCAGAAAGAACGCTCTCCGGCTGGTTTTCCAAAAGCAAGCTTTGGGACGGGTAATCGGCCGCCGTCCACAGCTCTATGAACAGTGCAAGGGCTTCAACGGTGCCTGCTTGCCGGAACCCGCCCGCAGGAGGATGTAAAACCGCGCACCGGATATTCAGAAATTCACATCTTTGCATCAGCCGCCTGCAAATGTAAAAGCTCTCCCTTACAGCCGCCGGGCCCGGCGCAGGCTCAATGCAAAAAGGCAGGTCCAGCGGCAGGTGCACATGCCAGGAGCAGGGCATTTCCCCCAGTTTCAGGGGCAAATCTTCAAGCCCGTAATCAAGGCAGGCGGCGGCCTCAAAAAAACAAAGCCCTATTTCCGGCTCATCCAAAACACAGGAAGGCAGCCCCCCAAACTGGCGGATCGACTGCCATTTCCCGCAAATAAAACGCGCATTCTCTGAAATCCCTCCTTCTTTCACCCAGGAAGGAAAAGCCAGCCTGAACATATTTTACCCTGCCTTCAAAACCTGCTATGAAACCTGTGTGACTTTCATCATAAAATTATAGGTGAGATATGCCAAATATACAATTTACCCGCCGCAGGGACCAGGCCCGCACACTTATGCTGGACCGCGGCCTTGCGGCAATGCTGATCTGCCTCCCGGCCAACCGCTATTACCTGAGCGGCTTTGAGCTGCACGACCCCCAGCCCAACGAAAGCTCCGGCTATCTTCTGCTTATGGAAAACGGCGAGGACCTCCTTTTCACCGATTCCCGCTACATGGAAGCGGCAAAGCGCTTGTGGAAGGAGGACAATATCCGCATATACAGCAGCCTGGCCGCGTCCTCTCTTGAAATAAACCGTGAGCTTTCCGGAAAGTTATCGCAAAAAGACAACGTAGGCTTTGAAGCCAAAATAATGAATGTGGCCTTTTTCGAAATTTTTTCAAAGGGCCTCCAAGCTATTGCCGCCGATGGGCTGGTGGAAGAATTGCGGGTGATTAAAGACGCCAGCGAGATCGGATTGATGCGCGAAACCGCCCGCCTAAACCACAAACTGATGGAGCATGTCCCTTCCCTGCTTGTTCCCGGAACTACGGAAACAGAAATAGCCTGGAGCATAGAGAAATTCTTCCGCGATCACGGAGCAAGCGAAAACGCGTTCAGCCCCATTGTGGCGGTGGGCCCAAACGGAGCCCTGCCCCACGCCATTCCGGGCCTGGACAGGGTTCTTGAAGAATGCCCGGTTCTGGTGGACGTGGGCGCGAGGCTGAACGACTACAATTCCGACCAGACCCGCTCCTTCTGGGTTGGAAGCAGGCCCTCTTCTGAATTCATTCAGGCCCTGGAGCAAGTTAAAGAGGCCCAGCGCCTGGCGATTGAAGCGATAAAGCCGGGCGAAAAATGCTCGGACATATACTTCACGGCCCGCAATTTCCTGGAAAAAGAGGGAGTGGCCCGGCATTTCACCCACGGCCTGGGGCACGGCGTTGGGCTTGAAACCCACGAAGCCCCTTCTCTTTCCCCCAAAAGCGGGCAAATTCTTCAGCCCGGCATGATCGTGACCGCGGAGCCCGGCCTGTACTACCCGGAATGGGGAGGAATTCGCTGGGAATATATGGTTCTGGTCACCGAAAACGGCTGCGAGATACTTTGATGTTCAGCATAATCACTCCCAAAAAACGCCGCCTTCGCTTTGGGCGGGTGCTCCCCCCCCCGGAGCGCTCCACCTGCATGTATGTGCAAATTGCAGCCCGCGATGTGGCAATGTTCAGATTCCTGCTGGAAGCGGAGGACAACCTGGGGTACATGAGCGTGGTTGACCGCTGGAGCGCAGCCCTGAAGGTGATATTCAGCCCGCATCAGGAAAAGGAGCTCCGGGCATGGCTTGAAGACGCCAAAACCAGGCTTTCTTTCAAAGAGATTTGGCCCGCCCGCAAAAATGCAGCCTGTGAGAATGGGAATTGGGCAGAAGCCGAACGGCCTGAACTGAAAATTGTAAGAAAAGGATTATAGAATCTGGAGAATCTGGCCCTATAAACGTGCAAACGGCTTGCGGACCACCCGCAAGCCGTTTCTCATTTTTGGAGAGTTGCACAAAAATCAGGAAGGTATCAAGACTATAGCAAGCAGCGTGCCAACACACTCATTTTAAAAATAATTCGTATTTTATATATGTTACAAAGAAGAGCGCCTTTATGCGCCATCATAAAAGTATAATTTTTTAAACCACCACCCTCTCCAATCTTGCTTCATGGCTTATTTAAACAAATATTTAAACCGGGGGCAGACCAAGGACTATGTTGCCCTGCAAGGGTTTTTTCGAGCAATCCCGTTGTGGTGAAAAATTTTGAATCGTTTTTTGCGGGCAGGGGGCAAAAAGTGAAAATTTTTTTACCGCAAGCGGCAGACGCTGGCACGCATGTTATCTGATTTCACAATGGCTGAGATATTTTAGCGCAAGGTGGCGCAACGACTCAAGCGGCTCCTGCCCC
The DNA here is from genome assembly GCA_964545305.1 of uncultured Desulfovibrionaceae bacterium. GTDB lineage: Bacteria > Desulfobacterota > Desulfovibrionia > Desulfovibrionales > Desulfovibrionaceae > RGIG1962. Next base: position 243 of record CAZJFJ010000107.1, on the reverse strand, counting down.
GCACCCGGATAATTGGGCTGGGCGCCGTGCCTCCAGTTGACCTTTTGGAGCCACAGGGGCACTTCGGGCGCAAGCTCTGAAAGGGCTCTGGCGATTTTTTCCATGCTTTGCATGGTGACAAACGGAGCGGCGCAGGTTGTGCGGAACTCACACGGCAAACCACACTGGGCCAAAAGCCTGATGCTTTTAAGAAGCGACTCGGTCAGGCTCTCCTCTTTTCCCGCGAACGCAGGCGCCAGATCC
>CAZJFJ010000106.1:0-7436 GCA_964545305.1 uncultured Desulfovibrionaceae bacterium | reverse complement strand
TTTTCAAGACCAGCCTTCGGGTGGTTTCTCCGTATGGCAAAACATTTTGCAAGCCTGGCCTTGACCATGTCAATTACGCTTACGGGCCTGCTTGCCGTTACTTTTGTGGTTGGGCGGCTGCTGCCGGGCGATCCCGTCATCTCTGTTGTGGGCGACAGGGCCACGGATGAGCTTTACCAGCGCGTATATCTGGAAATGAATCTCGATCGTCCGCTCTATGAACAGTTTATACTGTTTTCTGACGGGATTCTTCATGGTGAATTCGGCCGGTCCCTGGTAACGGGGAATCCCATTTGGGATGATGTCAAACGGTTTTTCCCGGCAACACTGGAGCTGGCTTCCATTGCCATTGTTATAGGCGTTATCCTGGGGATATCCTTGGGTGTCATGTGTGTCAGGTATCGTGGGCGCTGGCAGGAGCATGCAGGCCGCTTTCTGTCGCTTTTTGGGCACTCGGTTCCTATTTTTTGGCTGGGGCTTGTGGCTTTGCTGGTTTTTTACGCCAAGCTGGGATGGGTTGGCGGGCCTGGGCGCATAGGTATTTCTTATGAATATCTGGTGCCAGATGTTACGGGGCTGATGCTTGTAGACTGCCTGATAGCTGGAGAATTTGAAGCCTTTTTAAATGCGGTTTCCCACTGCATTCTTCCGGCTTCCCTGCTGGGGCTTGTGGCTACCAGCTACATTGCCCGGATGACCCGCGGTTTTTTGCTGCATCAAATGGGCGAACATTATGTGCGGGTGCTCCGTTTAAAAGGATTGAGCCTTAACAGGATTATTCTGTTTCACGCTCTGCCCAACAGCGCGGGCGCAGTTCTTTCCGTTGTGGCAATGACCTACGCATATCTTCTGGAAGGCGCGGTGCTCACTGAAACCGTATTCGCATGGCCGGGCATAGGCACATATATAACTAACTCTCTTTTCGCAGCAGACGTGCACGCGGTATTGACCGCCACGCTGCTGATCGGAGTTATTTATCTGACATTGAACCTTTTGGTGGAATGGCTGCAACCGCTGATTGATCCACGGATAACAACCCGTAAAGGCGTGAAGGCATGGTAGGTATTTTGAATCAATGGCTCAACGCGGTGGAGCCAAAAAGCAGATTCCAGGCACGTATGGGCGAAACATACCGCCTGTGGAACCGTTATGGCGCAAACCCTGTCGCCGTTCTGGCTTTGGGCATTATACTGCTCATGGTGGTTATAGCGTTGGCCGTGCCGTTTTTCACCCTTGCAGATCCTTTGCAGCAGTCGCTTAATGGGCGTTTGGCCCCGCCTTCTTCAAGCCACTGGTTTGGAACGGACAGCATGGGGCGGGATATTTTTTCCAGAATTTTGTGGGGCACCCGGCCTACGTTTTTCATAGTTTTCGTCGTCATTTTTATTACCGGCCCTGTGGGTATTTTTGTGGGATCGGCGGCTGGTCTTTTCGGCGGTTTTATAGACCGGGCGCTTATGCGTGTTTGTGATATTTTCATAGCTTTTCCGCGGCTTATACTTGCTTTGGCTATTGCCGCAGTTCTGGGCGCGGGCATGTGGACGGCCATTTGGGCGATCTCGCTGACAGCTTGGACTCCGTATGCGAGGGTAGCCAGGGCTGAAGCGATTACGTTCAGGCAAAGCGAGTTCGTTCAAGCGGCCAGAATGCTGGGATGCTCTCCTTTCAAATTGCTCTGGCGGCACATTATGCCGCTATGTGTTCCCTCCATGATTGTGCGTATGGCCCTTGATGCGCCCGGGATTATCCTGGTCGTTTCGGGCCTGGGGTTTCTCGGGGTGGGGATACAGCCCCCCACGCCAGAATGGGGAGCCATTGTGGCCGAAGGCCGTTCGGTCATATTTGAAGCATGGTGGGTGTCCACGCTTCCCGGCATTGCCATACTTGTAGCGGGCTTGGCTTTTAACATTTCCGGAGACGCTCTTCGGGATTTATTGGCTCCAGGAGAAGAATAATGGATACAACAGCCCTGCTTGATGTTAAAAATATGCATGTGACATTCCAAACTCCGGCCGGACCTCTGGAAGCGCTGAGAGGTGTGAGCTTTTTTCTTTCCAGCCACGAAAGGCTGGCGGTGGTAGGGGAGTCCGGCTCTGGAAAGTCCACTATTTTCAACGGCTTGTTTGGGTTGTTGCCGGAAAATGCAAAGATCACCGGCGCCGCCCGGTTTATGGGTAATTCTTTGGTCGGGCTGACTGAAAAAGAATACACCAGACTGCGGGGCTCCAATATGGGCATGATCGTTCAGGAACCGCGTCATGGCCTTGAGCCCACCAGAACCATAGGCAGCCAAATACGGGAGATGATACACATACATAATATCGTGAACAGAAGCCATTCCAAGAAATACGCTTTGAGCTTGCTGGAGGATGTGGGCATCAAGGAACCGGATCGGGTGGCGAAGCAATACCCCCATCAAATATCAGGGGGCATGGGGCAACGGGCGATGATCGCCATGATTCTGGCCGCCGAACCTAAAATGCTGGTGGCCGATGAAGCCACGTCAGCGCTGGACAGTCCGGTGCGGGAGAGTATTCTTAGACTGATAGACAGTCAGATAAAAAAACGGGGAATGGGCCTTGTACTCATAAGCCATGATCTGGACATGGTGTCACGCTATGCCGACAGGGTTCTGGTTATGTATTCCGGCAAAATAGTGGAAGAGCTGCCGGGCGGCGGAGGGTTCACCCCCAACCATCCCTATACCAAGGGCCTCCTTGCCAGCCGCCCCCGTTTGCAAAATGCAGGCAAGCCCCTGGAAACACTCAAGCGGGATCCGTCATGGCTGATTTGATAAATGCATTGTCACTTGAAAATATTTCCATTGATTATGGCACCGTTATGCCTGTGCTCAACGCCAGCCTTGAGCTTGAAGCTGGCGGAAGTTTGGGCATTGTTGGGGAATCGGGCTGCGGGAAAAGCAGTTTGCTGAAAGCTGTTGCGGGAATAGAAAATCATTGGACAGGATCAATGCTGGCTTTTGGAAAGCCATTGCCCAAACGCCGCACACTTGCCGATGCGCGGGTTATACAGATGGTTTTTCAGGACCCGCTGGCTTCGCTTAACCCCAGCCACACTGTGGACGATATTTTAAGGGAGCCTTTGTCAATACATAACATCGGCGACCGGGACAGGCGCATACTCTATGCTATGGACAGCGTCGCCCTGTCCCGTTCTTTAAGATACCGCTTCCCGGGGCAATTGTCCGGGGGGCAGCGGCAGCGGGTGGGAATAGCCCGCGCCTTGCAAATAGAGCCGGAAATTTTGTTGCTTGATGAACCCACTTCGGCTTTGGATGTGTCCGTACAGGCCGAAGTGCTGAATCTGTTGTCTGAGCTGCGTAAAGACAGGGGCCTGAGCTATCTGGTTGTCAGTCACGACCTTGCCGTGGTGGCCCAGCTGTGCGAACGGGTTGTGGTGATGCATGATGGTTATTTTGTTGAGTCCTTGCAGCGCGTTCATATCCAGTCGGGCGAGGCGAAGCACTCTTGCAGCCGCAATTTGTTGAGGCATGTTTATCAAATTGATATTTAAAACTTTTTATTTTTGAAGGGATGCAATGGTTTTGTTTTCAAAACTCGCCGTAAAAAATACGGGGGCTTCTCACTGGTAAGCGAGTGCTTAAAGCGTTGGCGGGCTTGGCCTTTGCAAAAGGCCGGAGGGCGGCGTCTTTCCCGGCATGCATTTTAGTTTTGAAATGGGGAAAAGGGCTAGGCGCAGTTGGCGGCTTTTACAGCGTTTGAAGGAAACCGGCTGTGCAAAGAATTTTGGGAAATCGCCTCAGATTGGTTCTTTTTGTTGCCTTGATCCAGAACCTTGCCGTTCCTCAAAGTCAGAATTCTCTGGTTTGAGCTGCCCCTGTATAATAGTTCCAGGTTACGCAGCTCTGCTATGAACGGCCCGTCAATAAGAATGTCCGTAAGCTTCAGCAGCCTGGAAATGTCCTGGTTGCTCAGGCTCATGTCAAGAAGCCGTTCGTGAACATAGCCGGTGTAAGTTACCACTGTTTTTCCAAGATTGCGCACCTGCTCTGCTATGTTGCACAAGGGGGCGGGCTGCAAAAAAGGTTCGCCCCCTGAGAAGGTAATGCCCGAAAGCAGGGGGTTTTCGATGAACTGGCGGATTATCTCATCCGTGTTCAGCAAATAGCCGCCTTCCGGGCAGTGCGTGCCAGGGTTATGGCAGCCTTTGCATCTGTGATGGCAGCCTTGGGTAAAAATGACATAGCGCAGCCCCGGGCCGTCAGTTATGGATTCTTCCACAATGCCGTTTACCCGGAGCCAGGATGTCTCTTTATCCGGAAGCTCACGCTCCATGCTTGACTCTGTCCTGCTCTTCAGCGCGTTTGGCATCATTGAATCTGTCCACTGTGCCAACGAGATATCCGGTAATACGTCTGGTTCTTTCAAATCCCACATTCTTGCCAATTTTTTTGGCGTCTGTATCTTTGTTTTTCGTGCATTGTTCCATACGCGTCTCCTTTAATCTTCCCAATTAGGAATGTCTGGGTAGGTATTTTTCAAACGGTTCCAGGCTTCCCGGCTCAAGCCTTCGCCTTCCTTGCGCCCGCAGCGCGGGCAAACGTCGTTTATCACGCCAACATAGCCGCACACCGGGTCGCGGTCGAGGGGGTGGTTTATTGAACCATAGCCCACTCCTTGCTCTCGCATATATCTGATGATGGATTCAAACGCCTCGGGGTTTTTGCTGGTATCGCCGTCAAGCTCCACATAGGTAATATGCCCGGCATTGGTGAGCGCGTGGTAGGGCGCTTCCAGCTGAATTTTTTTGAAGGCTTTTATCGGATAGTATACAGGAATGTGGAAAGAATTGGTATAATACTCTTTGTCGGTGATGCCGGGAAGGCTGCCATACTTTCTTTTGTCCATCGCAACGAAGCGTCCGCTTAATCCCTCGGCCGGAGTCGCTATCAGGGTGAAATTGAGCTTTGTTTTTTTGGCTTCATCGTCAACGCGTTTGCGCATGTGCGAAATTATCCGCAGGCCAAGTTTCTGGGCCTCTGCGTCTTCGCCATGATGTTTGCCGGTAAGCGCTTTCAGGGTTTCGGCCAGGCCGATGAAGCCCATGGTCAGGGTGCCGTGCTTAAGGATCTCGGATATTGAATCCTCCCGGCCCAGTTTGCTGGAATCAAGCCAGATGCCTTGCCCCATAAGAAACGGGTAATTTTTTACCTTTTTTGAGCTTTGAATTTTGAAGCGGTGCATCAGCTGCCTGAACACCAGATCTATCCTGTCGTCCAGCAGGGTGAAAAATTTTTCAATATCGTTTTCCGCTTCCAGGCCCAGCCTGGGCAGATTTATTGACGTGAAGCTGAGATTGCCTCTGCCGCAGGTTATTTCCCGGCCGGGGTCGTTGACGTTCGCCATGACCCTGGTGCGGCATCCCATATAGGCCACCTCGGAGTTATAATCGCCCGGTTTGTAATATTGCAGGTTAAACGGCGCGTCCAGAAAGCTGAAGTTGGGAAACAGGCGCATTGCGGATGTGCGCATGGCAAGCTGGAACAGGTCATAGTTCGGGTCGCCGGGGTTAAAGCTGAGCCCGGCCTTTACTTTGAAAATCTGCACCGGGAATATGGAGGTTTCACCGCTGCCAAGCCCGGCCTGAGTGGCCTTGAGCAGGTTTTCCATTACCATGCGGCCTTCGGGCGAGGTGTCGGTTCCATAGTTTATGGAACTGAACGGCACTTGTGCGCCAGCCCGTGAATTCATCGTGTTCAGGTTGTGAATGAAGGCTTCCATGGCCTGATAGGTGCGCCTGTCTGTTGCCGAATAGGCTTCAGAAGCGGCATATCCATGGGCGTTTTGAACAAGCTCCTTCTGCGCTTCCTCAACGGAGCCGGCAAGCTCTCTTGATATTTGCCCCATATTGGCAATGCGCAAATCGGATTTAAGGCCGGAAATAAGTTTTCCGGCTTTTGCTCCGGCCTCTTCCTTGCTGCATTTTCCCATAATCTGGAGGTAGGAGGAAAAGGCCTTTTGATATTCTTTTCTGTAGGTTTTGGTCACACCTTCGGCCATGGCGTAATCAAAATGGGGAACACTCTGCCCGCCGTGCATTTCATTCTGGTTGGCCTGAATGGCGATACATGCCAGGGCCGAGTAGCTTTCAATGGAATTAGGCTCCCTCAAATATCCATGCCCGGTTGAAAAACCGTTCTTGAAAAGCTGGATCAGGTCGATTTGGCAGCAGGTTTCGGTCAGCATGTAAAAATCTTTATCGTGAATGTGAATGTCGCCGTTGCTGTGTGCGGCAGAGGCGTCTTTGGGCAGGATATGGTTGTTTATGAAAAACTTGGAGCCCTCCGAGCCGTACTTGAGCATGGTGCCCATGGCCGTATTGCAGTCGATGTTTGCATTCTCACGCATTATGTCTTCATCAATCGCGTCAGACCAGGTGAGGGTTTTGTAAATATCCATTAGGTAAGTTTCGGCATTCCTGATCTTGGCATGCTCTGCGCGGTAAAGGATATAGGCCTTGGCTGTTTGGGCGTATCCGTACCGGATCAGGGTCTCTTCAACCACATCCTGAATTTCTTCAACATGGCTGAGCTTTTTTTCCTCAAGGATTTTGCACACTTTTTCAGTAACGAATAGCAAGTCTGTGGGGGTCATCTCCTCCTCGCCCACAGCTTTGTTGGCTTTGTTTACGGCGTTTAATATTTTGGAAGAGTCGAACGGGACGGAAGAGCCGTCTCTTTTGGTAATTGTATACAGCATGGTGAATAATCTCGTTAGAATGCCTGGATTTGGAATAAAAAAAACTGCCTTTCGGCCAGCAGGGCAGGAAACGCATTTATCCTGACAGCCTTGATACAAAAACCCGTTGCATCAGGCTCGCCCTCAGGGCGGCAGAGAAAGCAGGTCTTCCGGCTTGCCGGCATTCTTTTCGGCCTTCCCAGGTAGAACACCCCAGTGGCCACATATGGAAAAGAAGCATTAACCTTGGCTTACGGCGGCGGGTCCGCTCCCGAGTTTGACGGGATTCCCTATTAAGCCCGGCGGGCGCTTTCAACAGTCTAGAAAATGTCAAAAGAGCCGAAGTTTGTCAACCGCCATAAAAGCAGTATTGGCAGTCGTTACTTGCATAACAGGCTTGTATTGTATGACTTTGTTAGAATGTAGAAATTCAAATTTTTTTAACTCCAGCTTGGAGGCCGTGCAGGCGGGGAAACTGTGCCGGGCTGATTTTTCCTGTAGAATAGATAGTAGAGAGATCTTTTGTTGCCAGCGCCTCTTTTGAGGCGCTGGCATGGGTTTTTAGGGCTTTTTTTTGTAAAAACGCGCTATTTCAGATCTGCTGTCTCTGGCCTTGCTTGACTCAAAAGAATAAAAGTGCGAATATTTTAGAGCAGTTAACTCCTCAAATGATTGCTTAACGGGAGGCTTTGCCGCCCTGCAATCATTTGGCTGCAA
>CAZJFJ010000105.1:0-7483 GCA_964545305.1 uncultured Desulfovibrionaceae bacterium | reverse complement strand
ATGCTTAACCGCAGCGAATGGGCTTTAGTGGGCATAACCATTCTTTGGGGGCTCACCTTTCTTCTGGTGCGCAATGCGCTAAGCGTCACCGGCCCGCTGTTTTTCGTGGGGTCCAGGTTCGCTGTGGCCGCTGTTATCCTGATTGCGGTTTCGTTCAGGGTCATTCCCCGGATAACAAGGGCCGAGCTGGTGGCGGGAAGCCTGATCGGGGCCACCCTCTTTCTTGGTTACGCTTTGCAGACTTATGGCCTGCAGCATATATCCGCCAGCAAGTCCGGATTCATCACAGCTTTTTATGTTCCGGCGGTTCCGGTTGTGCAGTGGCTGATGATGAGAAAACGCCCGCGGTTCATGGCATGGCTGGGGGTGGCTTTTGCTTTTGCGGGCCTCGTGCTGTTGTCCGGCCCGGATGGTGTTTCGGACGGCTTTGGAAAGGGCGAGCTGGCAACCCTGGCCGCTGCCCTGGTTATGGCCTGGGAAATTGTGCTGATAAGCTTTTTTGCCGGAAAAATAAGCGTGATAAGGGTTTGCATAGTTCAGGTATCGGTAACTTCACTACTTTCCTTTGCTGCCATGCCGGTTATGGGCGAGCCTGCGCCTTCTTTTTCCTGGCTTTTGTTTTTTTCGGCGCTGGCGCTCGGATCCATCAGCGCGCTTGTTCAGTTTGTGATGAACTGGGCTCAGAAAATTGTATCGCCCACAAGGGCCACAGTGATATATTCCGGCGAACCTGTATGGGCCGGGCTGTTCGGACGCATTGCGGGCGAGCGTTTGCCTCCCATTGCGCTTCTGGGCGGGCTTCTGATTGTGATAGGGGTGTTGGTAAGCGGCCTTCGCAGTTCAAATAAAAAATAGGGGGTGGTGATGAAGTGCACAACCTGCAAAGCGGAAGCGGTGGTGGCTTTGCCCAGCCATCATGCCGGTTTCTGCGAACCTTGTTTTCTGGCGTTTTTCACCCGTCAGGTGGAAAAGGGCATACGTAAAGGAAAACTTTTTACTTTTGACGATAAAATTCTGGTTGCCCTGTCCGGGGGCAAAGATTCGCTTGCCTTGATGTTTATTCTGCGTGAGCTCGGCTACGATGTTACCGGCTTGCATATAGACCTGGCCATCCCCCATTCATCAATCAAGGCGCGCCGCACTGTGGAGGCGTTTTGCGAAAAACATGGGCTTAAGCTGATAATAAAGGACATGGCGCTTGAGGGCCTCGCCATACCCGAAGTGAAGAAGAGGCTGCGCCGCCCCATTTGTTCCGCATGCGGGAAAATAAAGCGTTATTTTTTCAATAAGGCTGCCCTGGACGGGGGTTTTACAGTGCTTGCCACCGGGCATAATCTTGATGACGAAATAGCCCGTTTGTTCAGCAATGTGCTGCGCTGGGATGTTTCCTACCTGTCCGACCAGGGGCCGTTTCTTCCCGCCGTAGGAGGCTTTGCCGCCAAAGTGAAGCCGCTTTACCGCCTTTCCGAATTTGAAACTGCCAATTACGCTTTTCTGAAGGGAATAGACTGGCATTGGTCGCCATGCCCTTACAGCCCTGGGGCCACGTTCACCTATTATAAAACCCTGTGGGCGGCGCTTGAAGAAAAAATGCCGGGCAGGAAACTGGATTTTTATCTGGGTTTTCTTAAAGACGGCCGGGCCGCCTTTGCCCGGCAAGAAGAGATGGATGGCGAAAAGGTGGCTCCTTGCGCCCATTGCGCCTATCCCACCTCCGGCGGAGTGTGCGGGGTTTGCCGCATCCGGGAGTCGTTGGAAGAGGAGCAAATGTGAGGTTTCGGGAACCAGCCCGGCACACAGCCTTTACGGCAATCAACGCTTGAAACAGATGCCTGACTGGAGGCACAGCCCCTTTGTGTTCATTTTGCGGCAATAATTCTATTTAGTGCATTTTACACTTGAAACGCTCCGCAGGGATTTGTCTTCAAATTCTTGCCGCAAAACGATTGCAGGCCGGCTTTGCCGGCCGCAGGGTGCTGACAAAGTCTTCTTTGGCAGCAACCCGCGGCGCAGGCGTAGGCGAGATTCACTCTCGCCGTAAAGCGCCGGAGCGAGCGTGCCTTTCACAAATCCCGCGCAGCGGGGTTTGTCATCAGTCTGAGGCCGGCTTTGCCGGCCGTTAAGCAATCATTTGAGGCGTTAACTGCTCTAAAGATTATTCCAGAGACCGGTTCATGTTTGAAATAATCTAAAAAAGCTGGAAAAGAAAAGTCCCGGCTTGCAGCGGAAGACGGAAAAGTCTGTTGCAAGCCGGGACTTAGTTTGGCGGGTGGCAGAACTGTGCAACTGTTGCCTAAATGCCCTGGCGGCGCGGGCGGGGTTCATTTCCCCCGCTAAGCGCCGAAGGGGCGTCTCGGAATTGATTTTGCCCTAAAAGCCCGGAGCCTGTTTTTAAAAAACTCCGGAAATAGAGCGGGCGATGCCATCCATCAACGAAGGCAGCGCATCCTCGAATTTCAAGTTGACCTGGTTTGCCGAAGAAGCAATTCTTGTCTGGTAAATATAGCGGTCAGTGGTGCTGGACGAAGTCTGCGTAATGGACACATCCTTTCCCTGGCGCAGTTGCGCCTGCCTGGTTTGGGTAACCGGCTGCGGCGAACGCTCGAAAATCTGCACATCGGTCATAATTGTGTATGTGACGTCCTTGGTGGTGGATCCGGTAAGGATTTCGGTAAAACCGCCCACCAGAGCCCCAAGGGTAGCTCCCTCCACACGCCCGGCCTGCGATATTTCAGCAGTGGCGGTTCCGGCGGCGGCGCCTCCGGCCACGCCCCCCCAGCCCTGGTAAACGGATTCCCTCAACGCGGACGGATTGGCCATGCCCACATAAAGAATGTTGGCCTGAATAATATAATAGGCGTCCTTTGGATTGCTGACTACCGTGTAATCCTTGTCTTCCATGCGGGCGGCGATGTAAGGGGTTAAATCTATGTCCTTGTCGGACGTGTTGCGGATATCGAGATACACCGTTTTATCCTGTTCATCGTCAAGGTTCAGGAAAACGGTGTCCGACATCTGGGTTTCCACCTTGAGGTCTTTTTTCTCAAGTGAAATCTGTGCGGCGGCGCAGCCCGCGAACAGCAGGGCCGCAACGAGCAACAGCAAAAGCTGGACCGGTTTTGCGAAGCCATTTGGCAAAAAGATGTATTTAAACCTCATGGCCCACCCCCTTGTTGAATAGTTAAACGCATCCGGTAGGTTTGGGAAGACCAGCCATGCGGCAGGCTCCTTTGCCCGGGCCGGACGGAAACAGATCGTAAATTTCCTTTAACTTGTATCCTGTGTTTTTACAAATGGCGCGCACCATCGGGGCTATGCCATTTTTATTGTAATATTCCTGCAAAAACTTGATTATTTCATGATGGGCATCCACAATTTCGTTGATCCCCTCGCTTTTTTGCACGAACTCGACCCAATCCGGGCCCCAGTCATCAAAACTGCACAGAAATCCGTCTTCATCCACTTCAAAAGTTTTGGAATTGTATGTTACTTCAGGCACTGCCTGTCCTCCTTGCATCACTATTAGAGCAATTAACGCTTGAAACAGACGCTTAACTGCGGGAAAACCCGCTTGCGTCCATTTTACGGCAAGAATTCCAATGAAATTCTTGCCTGGCATTTCAAATATGAAATGGCCCAAAAAAACTTTTGAAAAGCGCTTGTGCCCGGAATGTTCCAGAGCGTTTTCAAAGTGAAAATGCTCTGGAGACCGACAGAGCAAGTATCGGCGGCCCTATCTGGAGCTGACAAAATTTGCTTTTACATTTGCTCCCGGGCGCGGCTTTTCAAAGTTCACCCGTTTCAGAAACAGACGAAGTATAATCACTAGCGTTACAAAATTCAAGAAGAACTCCCAAATAAACATCCCCTCTGTACTTTAAGCTGTTTTATGTATACCATGAGCGCACTTGCACCCGGGTCAATTATACCGAGCGGACGGAGGCCTTTATGAAAAGCTATAAAGACCAGAATCAGGTTGGAAGGGTGGTGTACAATCTGGCACTGATCACCACAGGCTCCCTTTTGATGTCCCTTGCGGTCATGGGCATTTTTGTGCATAAAGATTTTATGGTCAGCGGCGTTTTCGGCTCGGGCCTGCTTGTCTACTACGCCACCGGGCTGGCTTCGCCCGCGATCTGGTACGCCTTGTTCTGCATTCCGGTTGGGCTGGTGGCCTATTTTATGGTGAGCCGGCGTTTTTTTCTGTATTCAGTATATGCCATAGTTGCCACAGCTCTGACCGTTCAATTCATCCCCTGGCCCAGCATTCCAATTGCCGATCCGCTTTTGGCCGCCGTGGCGGGGGGAGCGCTCAACGGCATAGGAGCCGGCATCACCCTGCGCTCGCAAGGCAGCGACGGCGGAATTTCCATTATTTCCATAGCCCTGCACCAGCGGTTTGGAGTGCGCATAGGCCAGGTCAATTTCGGGTTCAATTTCGTGCTGTTCCTGCTGGGCTTGTTCATTTTGAATATTGACAGCATTCTTTACTCGATCATCGCAATGTTCATCTCCACCCAGGCCATGGAATATGTGGCCTCCTTGTTCAACGAACGCAAGATGGGGATAATCATTTCAAACAACCCCCAAGCCATCGCCGACAAGATTATGGACGACCTGCACCGGGGCGTGACCCTGCTTTCCGGCAAGGGCGGCTTCACTGGCCAGGAAAAGATGGTGCTTTTGACCGTTGTGCACAACTATCAGATAAAGCGCCTGGAAGAAGCGATTTTCTCAGTAGACCAGAACGCGTTCCTGATTATTGAAAACACCTTCACCGTTATCGGTTCGGGATTTTCCAAGCGGAAAATTTACTGACCGCCGCAAAACAGACGCAAATTTGGTTGGCAAGAAAGATGAGAACACTTTATCTGGACATAGAAAACGGCATTTCAGGCGATATGTTTCTAGCCTCCCTGTGCGGGCTTGGGCTTGATCTTGCGCCTTTTGAAGAAAAACTGGCCGCGGCCGGGCTGGTAAAATCCGTTTCCGCCCGGCATGTTTCCCGGAATCATTTTATGGGCCTGTCCCTCGTCATAGAAGAGGCCCCGGGCCAGCCGCTGCGCCATCTGGAAGAAATGCTGGAAGCGGTTAAAAGCCTTGGTTTGCCAGATCCGGTGTGGGCGCACACCCGCCACGCCCTGATGCGGCTGGCGGAAGCGGAGGCGCTCGTCCACGGCGTTTCTCTCGATCAGGTGCACTTTCACGAAGTGGGCGGAGTGGACACCATTGTTGATGTGGCGGGCGCTTTTTGGGGCCTGCATGAACTTGGGGTAAAGCAGGTGCTGGCCTCCCCCGTACCCTGGTTTGAAGGCACGGCAAAAACCTGCCACGGCACAATCAGCCTGCCAGCCCCGGCCACCTTGCGCCTTCTGGAAGGAAAGCCCGTATCCGGCACAAAGGCGGACTGGGAAATAATCACCCCTACCGGCGCCCTTATTCTGGATTGCACGGTTGATGAATTTTGCCCTTTCCCGGAAAGCTTGTTCAAACGCTCCGCCCTCGCGTTCGGAGCCGACCCGAGAGGCGGGGGGCTGCGCGCGTTTTTGCTGGAAGCGGGCGTGGCCGGGGCAAATGCTTTCGAACAGGAAGAAGTTTGGGTGCTTGAAAGCCACATTGACCATCTGACCGGGGAAGAGCTGGGGGTGGCCATTGAGGAACTGATGGAAGCAGGGGCCCTGGACGTGATTTTCATGCCTGGCATTATGAAAAAAAACCGGCCCGGCGGCTGTTTGAGGCTGGTTTGCAAGGAAAGCGGGCTTGCCGGGCTGGAAGACGCGTTTTTCAGTCTGACCCACACCCTGGGCATACGCCGCCGCAAAGAAACCCGCAAAATCCTGCCCCGCCGCCAGGGAAGGCTTGAGAGCCGGGAGCTGGACGAGCCTGTGCAAAGTAAAATTTACTCTTTGAACGGACAGGAATTTGAACGCCCTGAAATGGAATCGTTAAGACGGGCCGCCCGCAAAACCGGGCGCGCCGCCCTTGAAATAAAGACGATGCTGTTCAAGCCGGAGAAACCAGAAAAATTATAAACAATCCTTCAATAATGCGCCCCATTCTCGCCCTAGTGTTCTTTATCGGCATGCTTGTCGGAAGCGGCTGCGCTCTGCTGGTTCCCACCACGGTAACAGTGGCGGACGCGGTGCCCACTATCGCCCACTTCGGCTACGGCACGGCTGTTGATCAGAGAAGCCTGGGCGACATGGCGAGCGACAAGGACCTCGCCCTGAGGCTGAAGCAGGAGCTGATGCATCTCCGGGCGAAAGACGGATTTTTCCTGAACATCTATGTTTATCAGGGGCGGGTGTTTCTGGTGGGCGATCCCCCGGCCGACTTCCGCGAGCCAGCCGTGCGTTTCGCCATTCGCCAGGAAGGCCTGCAAAGCCTGGATTACTGCTTTTTCCCACACAATTCCGGCAGCCCTGTTTCCGATTTCATGGCCGGGTGCTCGTTGCGCGTGAATCTGATTTTTAAACCCGGAATCAGCTCCAGCTGGGTGGAGACGGAAGTTTACGCAGGCCAGGCCGTGCTGATGGGGGTGGTTGAAAAGGAAGAAGACGTGCTTAAGATTGCGGAACTGGCTCGAAATACCAGCGGAGTAAGGAGTATTGTAAATTTCCTCCTGGTGGAAGGCAAACCCTACGTGCCTCCTCCTGATTCAGAGATAATTTCCGGCGGCTAAAGGCGGTTAAAGCCAGATAAAGCCAGATAAAGAAAGATAAAGCCAGATAAAGCCAGATAAAGAAAGACAAGCGGCAAAGCCAGGCAACTTTGGTAACGCCGGGTTTAGAAAGAGTGGAACTTTTAAAAAAGAAAGTTAACAAAAAATGGGCCTTGGTTTTTATAAAAGCCCACCCCGCAGACACAGGGGGACAATTCCGCAGGACGCGGATAGACGGAGCAAAACGGATTTGCCCGAAGGGCAGGGCACAGGATGTGCGTAAAGGGGCGTCTCAAAATTAATCTCCTCTAAAGTTTCTTTGAGGCCGGTCGATAAGGAATATGGGAAACTGTCTTGCTGTTGGGAGAATTTCTCCCCTCTGTTTCCCTAAACCCCAGGAGGAGAGAGAAATGTCAAACGCAGCGGCGGTAGCCAAACAACTTGTTGGCGCCCAGGTTGTTAGCGGAACCTTGGAAGCGATGAAGGCAAACAAGCCGGGTTCACCCAAGAATCTTGGCGGAGCAATGGAAAACACAGCCAAACTTACCGAGGATGTTGTGGGCGGCAGCCTGCTTGGCGCGTATGCGAAGACTTCAACCGTATCTGATTTAACGGGCGAGAAGGCGGATTCCAGCCTGATTAACTACAAAGGTTGATTCTGCTTTGCCTGATTTTACATGCAAAAAAGCCCGCTTCAAAACGAAGCGGGCTTTTTTGATTGCCGCAGGGGTCACGCTGAGTTTTTGCGGTAAAATGAATGCAGGCAGGCACATCCTGCCCGCTATCTCAAGCTATGCAAACAGCTCTAGAGCAGCTAACGCC
>CAZJFJ010000104.1:0-7560 GCA_964545305.1 uncultured Desulfovibrionaceae bacterium | reverse complement strand
GGTGGAGGCCGCGGTGAGAATCACCCGCATGGCCCTGGCTGTTCTGCCCTGTTTGCCTATGACCTTGCCCAGATCCTCTTTTGCCACTTTAAGCTCAAGCACAGAAGTCTGTTCTCCCTCCACCTCAGTAACAATTACCTCGTCGGGGTTGTCAACAAGAGATTTTGCGATGTATTCAACTAGTTCTTTCAGCATTTGGCACCTCGTTTTTGGTATAGAAGTCGATTCTTCAGCGGGCAACAGTTGAGTCAGTTGTATGCATTATAAAATAATGCATTAATGCAGTTTGTAAACTGCCAATTCGCCAGCTCGACTAAAAGGCAGAAGTGCCGTGAAAAAAGCCGCCAGAGCAGATCTAGGCGCTTGCTTTTTTTACCAGGCTGTTCACGGTGGTGCTGAGTTCAGCGCCGCAATCAAGCCATTTCTTCAGTTTTTCTGCGTCTACCTTTATGTCGGCCGGTTCAGTCATGGGGTTGTAATAACCGATGGTTTCCAGCGGGCGACCGTCGCGGCGGCTTTCAGAGTTTATGGCCACAATACGGTAAAAAGGTTTTTTCTTGCTGCCCATGCGGGTCAAACGGATTTTAACTGCCATTATAAATCTCCCAATGTTCTATTAATAATTAAAGTATTTACGCGAAAGGTGCAAGTAACTTTATTTTAAAAGGCTCAGCGGGCAATAATCCGCTGTTTCCAAGTATTCCTGCACCGGGTTTTCTTTTCACTGTTGGCAAACGAGCTTCCTAATACATATTTTAAAGAAAATCCAGAAGAAAAATCGTCTTTCTTCCCGTAGAAGCCGTAAGGCAAGGAAGCTAGCGGCGTTTTTTGTTCTGGCGTTCTCGTTTGCGCTGGGCTTTTTTCTTGTCTTTGTCGTCCTTGCTCATCATGCGGGTGCTTCCTTTGCTCAGGCCCGGCATTCCCATGCCCGGCATCCCGCCGCCCATCATGTCCCCAAGGCCCGGCATTCCGCCGCCCATCAGGCCGCCCAGTCCGCCGCCCTTGCCCATTCTTTTCATCATTTCGCGCATCTGCTCAAACTGCTGCATCAGCTTGTTCACGTCCGCCACCTGGGTGCCGCTGCCCCTTGCTATGCGCAGCCTGCGGCTGCCGTTAAGCAGCTTGGGGTTGCGCCGCTCTTTATGGGTCATGGAGTTGATGATGGCTTCCACTTTGGTCATTTCTTTTTCCGGCGGAGCCATATTTCCCATTTTTTCGCGCAGCGCTCCCATGCCCGGAATCAGCTTGAGCAGGCCTTCCAGCGGGCCCATGCTGCGAATTTTGCGCATCTGCTCGCGAAAATCCTCCAGGTTGAATTCCGCGGAAAGCATTTTCCGGGAAAGCTCTTCGGCTTCTTCCTGGTCTATGTGCTCCTGGGCCTTCTCAATAAGGGTGAGCATGTCGCCCATGCCCAGAATCCGCCCGGCGATACGGTCGGGATAAAAGAGCTCAAGGTCTTCTATCTTTTCACCAACGCCCACGAATTTTACCTGGGCCCCGGAAACGGATTTTATTGAAAGGGCCGCGCCGCCGCGCGCGTCGCCGTCCATTTTGGTGAGAACCACTCCGGTAATGCCCAGCGCCTTGTTAAACGCGTCGGCAGCGGTAACCGCGTCCTGGCCGGTCATGGCGTCGGCCACAAACAAAATTTCTTCGGGGTTTACCTTGCCCTTTATTTCCACCAGTTCCTGCATCAGCTCCGCATCAACGTGCAGGCGGCCCGCGGTGTCGAGCACGAGAACGGTGCATTGCCTGGATTTGGCGTCCTTGACGGCTTCTCGCACCACTTCCACCGGGTTGTCATTTGGTTTTGTGGGGTAAACGGGAACGTCAAGCTGGGCCCCAAGGGTCTGCAACTGCTCGATGGCGGCGGGGCGGTACACATCTAGCGGCACCAGGTATGGGCGCATTTTCTGGCGGCGCAAAAAGTCGGCCAGTTTGGCCGAGGAAGTGGTTTTACCGGAACCTTGCAGGCCCACCATCATAATCAGGTGCGGCTCCGGGCCCGAAAAATTCAGCCCTTTGAATTCGCCGCCCAGAAGCTCGATCAGCTCCTCGTTCACCACTTTGACCAGATGCTGACCCGGGGTGAGGTTTTTTATAACTTCCTGCCCCAGCGCCCGCTCACGCACCTTTTCGGTAAAGTCTTTTACAACCTGGAGGTTGACGTCGGCCTCCAGAAGAGCCATGCGCACTTCACGCAGGCCTTCCTGGATATTGTCCTCATCAAGGCGGGCGGTTCCGCCCAGACGGCGGAAAACGCTGTTTAAGCGGTTTGAAAGGGCCTCGAACATATTTTGTCTTGTTTCCTGCTTGGCTAAAAATTTTTATCGGGGATACGGAAATTTTCAGAGTTAGTCAAGTTTGCGCGGCTACTGATTCACCGCCTCGGGGGGAGTTTCCTGGCTGCCATTCTGGCTTGCAGGCTTTTCCTGCACGGTTTCAGGCGCATCGGCAGGCGCTTCGGATTCCGGCTCTTCGGAAGAGGGGTCGGCGAATATGGTTGCCCAGTCCTTTTGCATGCTCACCACCAGCCAGCCGTTTGCCTTGGCCTGGTCAAGCCCCTTGCGCAACTTTCCCGCTTTTGCCTCCCGGTCGTATGCAAACTCCCGCTCCGCGTCTGTATGCTGAATAATAATGCCCAGCCGTTTGCCCTGGGCCTGGGTGGCGAGCTTGAGCATTTCCAGGTCGCCGTCCGAGTTTCCTGCCGCCAGAATCGGGGCGCGTCCTATTCTGGACTGGATGTTTAATGCCTTGTTTACGCCCTCATTGAGGTCAGACAGCTTGGCCTCGCGGGAAATGGCGATTTTGCCGCCTTTTTCTTCAAATTTGTTGCGCAGGTCGGAGCCTATGACCTGTTCCGGGCGGAAGCCGAAGAGCTCCGCTCCAACCGCCCTGGCGAATTCCTGCTCGCTTCCCGTGACCAGATATGTCTGAAATCCGTTAGCCCGCAAATATGCCAGAAGTTCGCGCATGGGCAAATACACCGTGTCTCTCCAGCGGAAGTCTTCCAGGCGGGAGTCGGGGTAGGGAGTGTCCAGCCATGCGCTCACGCTTTGCCTTAACTGACTGGCCTTGTCTTCGGCGAAGGCGCTGAGCAGGATTTCAAGGCTGCGTTTGGCGTTCAGGGACATGGCGGTTTCAAGGTTGCCATTGGCGATGTATTCATAAATTGCGTCGCTCAGCGCCGGGGCGGGCGGGGGAGAAAGCTGGAACCGGTTGTATGCGTATGCGATAACAAAAGGCTCCGGCTGTTCCGGGATGAGTGTGCCGTCCAGGTCGAAAACCGCGATGCGATCCTCCGGCTGCACAAAGTCCGGGCTTTCCGGGTTGGTGATGGCGGAAACAAAGTCAAAAATTTTGCTTCTGGTCTTGTTGTCCGTCCAGGCGGAAAGCGGGTTGTCCGCATCTGCCGCGAAAACAGCGCTGGCGGAACCCGCATGGGCCGCGAGGACGGCTCCGGCAATTAGCAGCAATAAAAGCGCCCGGGCGAATATATTTTTCATTTTACACCTTGCTTTTGATTTTAAGCATTTTCAGCGTCGTTAACTTTGCTCATTTGACGCCAATTGTCAAGAAGCGCCATCCTGGGATGGAGGGCTTCCCCGGGCGCGAGAGCGGGCAGGCGCAGGCGGGATTCATTTTTGCTGTCAAGCGCGGAAGTGGGCGTCTTAAAATTAATCTGCCCTAAACAAAGCAAGGCGGAATTCGCCTCGCCGCAAGCGATAGCTTCAGCCGCCTTAGGGCATTTCACACTTGAAATGCCCGGCAAGGATTTGAAGACAAATCCTTGCCGCCATACAATCATTTGAGGCGTTAACGGCTCTAAGCAGGAAAGGCGGGCCGCCGCAAGAATTTTGGAAAGGGGTAAAGGCCGCAATGATTTGTGAAATACTGCGGCCTTTACCTTGGATGCTCAGTTTGTTTGGATGCCAAGCTTGCGCACAACGAATTTTTCAACTTCCACAATTGCGAACAGAAGAATTCCGAACAGGCTGCGGCCGGGATGGGGGCGGTTCCGAAAATGCTGTTCATGAACGGCAGATAGGTGATTGCGAGCTGTAGGGCCGCAAGCAGGCCGAGAACCACGAACACCGCCTTGTTGGCGAAAAATTCCCTGTTGAGCGCAAAGCCGCTGATGCTCTTGTTGTTGAAAAGGTGGAAGGCCTGGCCGCAAACAATAGTTTGCATGGTTATGGTGCGCACCATGTCAAGCGGCATGCCCTCGTTGGTCATGTGAATGCTGAGCCAGAGGGTGGCCCCGGCAAGCAGGATGGAGACGAACGCTATGCGCCAGATGAAGTATGCGCCCAGCAGCGGGGTTTTGGGGTCTCTGGGGGGGCGGCGCATGGTTCCCGGCTCAAGAGGCTCGAAGGCAAGAGCGAGGGACACGGTGACGGAGGTGACCATGTTCACCCAAAGTATCTGCACCGAGGTAAGGGGCATCAGAATTCCGAACAGGATGGCCGCCACAATCAGAAGGGCCTGCGCTCCGTTTGTGGGCAAAATGAACAGAATGGTTTTTTTCAGATTGTCGTATACCTTCCGGCCTTCTTCCACCGCCGCGACAATAGTTGAGAAATTGTCGTCCGCTAGCACTATTTCCGAGGAATCCTTGGTTACTTCCGTGCCTTTTATGCCCATGGCTACGCCCACGTCCGCCTTTTTCAGGGCGGGCGCGTCGTTCACCCCGTCTCCGGTCATGGCGCAGATGGCGCCTCTCGCTTGCAGGGCCTTGACCAGCCTCAGCTTGTGCTCCGGGCTGGTGCGGGCGAAAATGTCATAGTCGTGAGCCGCCTGCTCGAAAGCGGCCTCATCCAGGTGTTCCAGCTCCTTGCCGGTAATGGCTTTTTCCCCATCGCCTATGCCCAGTTCATGCCCGATTGTCTTGGCGGTATCGGCGTGGTCGCCGGTGATCATTTTTACGGATATTCCGGCCTCGTGACATTCCCTGATGGAAGCCACAACTTCGGGCCGGGGCGGGTCGATGATTCCGGCAAGGCCCAGAAAGACGATGTCCTCATAAATGTCTTCATGGGTTATTCCGGTGGCGCCGCCCATATTCTCGTAAGCCGCTCCGATAATCCGCTGGCCTTTTTGGGCCAGCTTTTTTACTTCGGAATTCCAGAATTTTTTGTCGATGGGTTTTATTCCGTCTTTGGTCAGTTCAAAGTCGGCCATGGCAATCAGCGCGTCGGGCGCGCCTTTGATCATGTTTATATTTTCATCGTCGCCTTTGACCAAAGTGGCCATATATTTATATTTCGAGTCAAACGGGATGGTGTCCAGCCTGACTTCGTCGAGTTTTTCAAAATCCGATTTTTTGTAAAGGGCAATCAGGGCGCCTTCGGTGGGGTCGCCGCGCACTTCCCATTGCCCGTCGTCCGTTTTGGCTATGGAAGCGTCATTGCACAGATACATGCAGGTAATCAGGCGGTGCGCGGGGTCTTCTTTGCTGAAATCGGCCTTTGCTCCGTCTTTGAGGATTTCTCCCTCGGACGAATATCCGCTTCCGGTAACTTTAAAATAATCGTCCTTCGTAACCAGCGCGGTCACGGTCATTTCATTTTTTGTGAGGGTGCCGGTTTTGTCCGAACAGATTACGGAAACCGAGCCAAGGGTTTCAACGGAAGGAAGGGTACGCACAATTGCCTTGCGCTTGGCCATGTTCTGCACGCCCACGGCGAGAATGATGGAAAGAATGGCGGGCAGCCCTTCGGGTATGGCTCCCACGGCCAGGCTGATTACGGCGAGAAGAAGCTCGCCCGGTTCGTAGCTGCGGAAGAAGTAAGCGAAAATATAAATAAGGGCGGACAAGGCGACAATCACCACAGACACGGTTTTGCCGAAGCTTGAAGTTTGGCGCAGCAAAGGGGTGGTAATAGGCTCAACATGGGCGATCATTTCGCTGATTTTGCCGATTTCCGTGCGGGTTCCTGTGCCCACTACCAGCCCAAGCCCTGTTCCCGCGCTTACGGTTGTGGAGGAAAAAGCCATGTTTTCCCTGTCCGCCAGTACTGTGTCCTCATCCATGCGGCCGGCTTCCTTCTCGGAGGGAACCGCTTCCCCGGTCAGGGTGGATTCCTCAATTGTCAGGTTGTCGGTTCTGATCAGGCGCAAATCGGCCGGAACCTTGTCGCCCGGAGCCAGCAGCACCACATCGCCGGGAACCAGAGTCTCGGCCTCTATTTCCTGGCGCTTGCCGTCGCGCAAAACTTCCGCTTTCAGCGAAAGCAGGTTTTTGATGTCTTCAAGGGCTTTTTCCGCCTTGTTTTCCTGCACAAAGCCTATGCATGCGTTAATTACCGCCACCAGCAGAATAACCGCGGTGTCCACATAGTGCCCCAGAACCAGGGTGACCAGCGCCGCCGCAAGCAGCACATAAATCAGAATGTCGTTGAAGTGTTTTAAAAAGCGGATGAACGCGTTTTTTCCGGCCGGGGCGGGCAGAGCGTTTGGCCCGTATTCCCTGAGTCTTTTTTGAGCCTCCTCCGAGGAAAGGCCGCTGACGGCGTCCGTGTTCAGCGCGGCTGTCGCCTCTTCGGCGTTTATGGAGTGCCACAGGAGATCATTGGGATTTGTTTTTTGCATAGTGTTGTTCCCGCCTTTTCAAATTTTTGATTTTTTACTTTATAACAAAAAATGCTGCTCGGCAAAAGCAAAGAGGAGAACCGGAATTTTGACCCTCTCTCAAAATTACGGTTCTCCTCTTTGGCGGGCGCAATTTTGGAATTGTTGCCGCATCGTTTTATATCTGTTATTTAATATTGAGGTTTTTCATACAACAAAACCCCAAGGAGGCATCATGGAACAAATTCAACCAACTGAATTGGGAAAAATTTTAAAAAACCAATGGGGCTGGATAGCCCTGCGGGGAGTTCTCGCCATATTGTTTGCGGTTGCCGCGCTGGTTTATCCTGTTGCCACCGTGCTGGCTATCGCTGTGCTTTGGGGCATTTTCGCCGTGATGGAGGGAATCACCTTCCTGGTAACGGGATGGGGAATGCGTAAACAGGGGAGCCTGGCCTGGCCCTATTTCCTGTTCGGGGCGCTCGGAGTGCTTGCGGGTATGGCGGCTTTTGCCTGGCCGGGCATGACTTCTATTATTCTGGTCTACATTATTGGAATTTGGGCTGTATTCGGAGGCGTGAGTGAAATTTTCATGGCAGTGGGCAGCCGCAAGCATGTTGAACGCTGGTGGGTGCTGCTTTTGAGCGGGATCATCAGTGTGCAGTTCGGGGTGTTCCTTATGTACGCTCCGCTTGAGGGTATGCTGGCGCTTGTCTGGGTGCTGGCCGGATTCCTGGTAGTGATAGGAGTGATTTGCCTGGTGTTTGCCGTTCAGCTCAAAAAGGGGAAATTCTCGGTTTTCCGCTAGCCAGCAATCCTTGAAAGCTTTACCTGTGCCAAAACCCTGTTACGCCGTGTTTCACGGCAAGGGTTTTTCAGGCAAATTCCTGAGGGTTTTTCAAGGGCGGAATTTTCTAGAGCAGATTAACTTTAAGACGCCTCGTGCGCGGACAGCCCTTCTTGGGTCGGGCTGTCCTAGAGCATTTCAAG
>CAZJFJ010000103.1:4658-7660 GCA_964545305.1 uncultured Desulfovibrionaceae bacterium | reverse complement strand
CCGCAATATGCTCCTCCAGTTAGTTCCAAGACGTTTTCCTTTTCAGATGGCGTGAGATTTGTAAGCCACACTTTGACTTGAGCCTCTTTTCGAGTTTCAATAGCTTGCTGTTCCTGCTCTACAACTGCTTTTTGATCAAGCTCTGCTTGTTCTGCCGGAGAGATATAGTTTTTCGGTCTCCGGTAATAACCATGTTTTGCAAGACTGCTGTAAACCCAGTTTAACGGTGAATCAACCGGGTTACTTGACTTGTCCCGCATTTCATCATTTTCAAGCTCCCATTCAGCATGTGTCAGCCCCATGATGACATTCTCCACTCCATTTCCCACTTGCTCCTGCCTTTTAATGACTTGTCTGATTTGAACTGTCCCAAAACCTGCGGCGGCAAGCTTCGGCCAGTAAAATTTGATATCCCCTTCGGACAGCACGTCCAGCAATTGTTTATGATCTATATCTGCCTTAGAAGAGATAGATAGATTTTTTCTATCTATCTTATTTAGAAAAGAGGCAAAATTTTCACCATGTCGCACGTCATGTTGCATGCCTGGTTGCACGTCAGGTCGCATGGTTTCGGCGGCAATTAAATGCTTGCATACTTTGCTTTCAATAAGCATAAATCGAACCCCATTTATAGTGCCTTCCTTCGCTTGCTTATGAGTTAAAAAACCTCTCTGGGTCAGCCGGGTTATGGTGCCACGAATTGAGTTTCCCGTTGCAGCAGAGTGGAATTCCTTTGTGATCATTTCAGCGATTTTGTAATAAGGTGTAACTTTTTCCCCTATGCGAACCAGTATTCCCAACACGTTTATTTGCTGTGCTGAAAGTCCGAATTCGCATGACACTTTTCTCCTAGCTTGGTGTTCAGGTTGCACGTCAGCTTGCATGCTAGGTTGCAAGCACGCCAAGTCGCATGCCAGGTTGCACGGTTGGTTGCACGTTTTGGAATTTTTCATATGGCTGGTCGCACGTCAGGTTGCACGCATTTTAGAATTATTCCTTCTTTGCGGTTGAGTATGGTTTGGCATTGTTGATTGTGTCTCGACACTGCCACGGGCGGCGAGCCACTCAACAAGAGGGCGGCGAAGGTAGCCAACATTTTTACCAATTTTGACTTTCGGCGGGCCTTCACCCTTGCTGTCCAGATTGGCAAGGTAGCCTTTGGAAATGATGCCACCTAAGTATTTGTCAATATCTTTACGGGCAATCATCGGTGGCAGGGTATTGAGCAACTCAGTCAAATCTACCTGAGCTGCATTCACACATTTTTTCATATAAAAGACCTCCACATAATTTCAAATGAGTTGTGAAACTATGTAGAGGTCTACAAGTGTTGCTTGGTACGGAAGTTACTTACGCATCTCCCTCCGGAGGCTTCTAAACGCTTCAAATCCTATGGAATATTCTTTGCCCTTGGATTTTTTTTGAATCAGCAATCCGCTATTGTAACTTGTGTCAGTATGCTCATCGTAGAATCGGACAGAATATCCTGTGCATGGGTTCATATATTTTTTTTGGAGTAATTCTTTCTTGATGAGTTTCCATAACTCAAAGTCGGAAAGCTCAGAATTTCTCCCATGGTAACGCTGAACCAGTGCAACCAAACCTGTGCGGTCAGCTTCTTTCTCGCCGCCTTTTCTCCTGCTGTCCTGCTGGGCCAATCCGTCTTCAACGGCTTTGCTGGCTGCGAATTGAGCCATAGAACAAGTGAAGAGAAACATGAGTTCTGCGGATTCCACAGCCTTTCCTTTGTTGACGGCATCGGAAAGCAACTGGTGGGTCAGTAGAGCATTGACTGCGGCCAGGATTTTGATGCGCTTGATGGTATCTTGCCTGTCCTTGGCTTGCTCACGATATGTTTCTTCAATATCCGGCGTAATGTGAATGTTGCGGATAACCATTTGGTGTTGATCAAGTCGGTCTTTTTGAAGGTCGGGGCAAAGCTCAAGCAACTCCATGAATAAACCTTCATTAGCGTGAAGCCATTCTTGCGTATGTTCCAAAAAGTCGGCAATCATCCTTTGCAGCAACGACTTGTCGCCCGTTTTCTTGCGCAGGTCTTCCGACACCTTGAACGGCAGACTTCGGAAGATAAAAGTCAAAGGAATGGACATGGCAGGGTGAACACTTTCCTCTGTTTCTGAAAGAGACTTGAGAAGCTTTTCAACAAATTTTGTGTCGATGGAAGTAAGTATGGCCGAGTATTCGTTGGGATTTCCCGGCAGCTCGGCCATATTTTTTTCAAAGGAGCCATCTTTTTCCGTGGCAAAATAGACATTGTTGATTTTTTTCACCTTGCCTCCCGCCGGTAAAACCGGCTTATGGGTGCGCTATAGCATCGTTCAGCTTGATACTGAGCGGAACGCCAAGCGCATTTGTAATTTTAACAATGGTTTCAAACTGCAGTTTATTGCCGGGAGATAGTGTTAGACTGGCTCTGCTTAAGCCTGTATACGCAGGAGCAATGTCGCAATTTCTTCCATTTCTCAATATCATATTGTCAATAGAAGACGCGGGTCGATATCCAGAGCTTCTGCCAGCTTGCGGGCGTTGGCCTTGCCGATGGGTCGCTTGCCGTTCTCCATCTCGGAGATATGGCGACGGGGAATACCGGTACGCTCGGAAAGTTCCACCTGAGTCATATCTTCGCGGTAACGAGCGCCAGAAAGCAGAGTCCCGGGGTGAATATTTTTGAAATACTTGGACTTACGCCAAGGAACCGAACCTTCGACCTCCTGGTTATGAATCAACTCTTCTTCCGTTTCAAAGCCAAGAGAGCGCATAGCCTCAAGCGCCTGCTCCATCATGGCAATGGGGCCGGTAAAAGTCATGCTGACTGCCTCAGTATGGGGCTTTTTCATGTGTTCCTGCATAGGTGACCTCCACTTCATAGCCTGTATCCGTTTCAATCCAAACGGATACATATGTTGGCCTGCCTTTCTTCAAATGGCAGTGATGGGTTTTCGGGCCAAGTTTGCTATAATTGGGCCAGTCTCCACGGACAG
>CAZJFJ010000103.1:0-4648 GCA_964545305.1 uncultured Desulfovibrionaceae bacterium | reverse complement strand
TTCCTCAATATGCCGTATAAGCAAGGCCAGAGCATTAATTGCTGGCTTGGGCAGTTTGCCAAGGCTTTTCTCGGTTTTATTTGAGAGTCGTACATGCCAGAAGTTTTTGCTCATTTCTGCCCCGTAATGTTACTGTACTATTTTTTAGTACAAAGTCAAGTGTCCTGTCTATTGTTTTCGATGTGTACCACGCCACCAATCGCGCCTTCAAGCATCATGGCGGCATCTTTAACTCCATCTGGCGCAAGGTGAGCATACCGCTCGACCATGCGGAGTTCGGAATGCCCGGTCAACTTGGCTATTGTGTAAAGCGGGATGCCTCGTTGGGCCAGCCAAGAAGCGAAAGTATGCCGCAAAGTGTGGAAAACCACTTTTTGACGGGTGTCTTCCGCACCATCATTCAGGTCAAGCTCTACAACCACGAGATCAAAGGTGTTGGAGATGCGGGTCATCTCCGTGCCTTTGGCGGAAGGAAAAACAAGCTCATTGCGTCTTTGTCCCTTATTACGCCGTTCAATGACCTCGCGCATTTCCTGAGTGATATAGGCATGGCGGGCAACTTTGGTTTTTGTGTCACCTAAGAAGATGGTTCCCGCCTCAAGGTCGATATCGCCCCATTGCAGGCGAAAAACTTCGCTGGCCCTTGCTCCGCTGAAGAGGCTAAATAGGGTCATGTCATGGACATCAACGCTGCGTTCCCATAAGGCATCAAGAAGTGCACGCGCTTCGCTTTCTGCAAGAAAGCGGACACGCTTGTTGTCTATTTTCGGCTTTTTAATGCGCCGGGTCGGAGACTCTTTGTCCACGATTTCTCTATCACGAGCAAAGTTCCAAACCTGAGAGACAACCGCTATAGCATACTTGATAGTAGCAGGGCTTTTCCCGGCCTTGCTCATTTCGACCACGATGCGTTCAAGGTGGCTGACACCGATATCCGGCAAAGAAATATTTTTAAGGATGGGTTTTATCCATTTTGCGTAAAGATTTTTCTCCGCGATAATGGAGCCTTTCTTTTTGCGTGCTTCCTGAACAGGCATATACTGGCTTTCAAAGAAGTCACAAAAGGGGGTAGTCCGGCGGGCTTCCTCTTCTTTGGCTTTTTTTTCGGCAAGACGTTTCGCTTCGTTCTGCTCCCGCTGCTCTTCAAGGGTTCTTGGTCCCGTGCCTTTACGGATATTCTCGCGAATATCAGCCAGCATCTTGTTGGCTTTTTCAGCGGTCATGCCAGCAGAAGACCAGCCTGCGCCTTCTTCCTTGTCTTTGCCTTTAAGTTTGTAGCGGATGAAGAAATAGCGATCAGGCTTAATGCCATGCTTGCGGGTAGCGTGGTCGCGGTAGCGTACGCCGGGATACGAAGTCGGTTGCTTTGGTTCTCTCGCCATACAATTTTCTCACAAACTTGCATTCAAGGGGTTAGGTGGGCAAATTTGGCCCCGCTCTGGCCCCGCGTTTATATGCCAAGCGGGGGGATTCTAAGTGAGGTCAAGTGAAGTTTTAATAGCTTGTTTATACACTACTTACAAGGAAAAATTGAAATTAATGATGGCAGGTGAATGCATAAAAACTTGAATGGGGTTCAAGGGGTCGGAAGTTCGAATCTTCTCATCTCGACCAGAATTTTAAAGGGCTTACGGTGAATGCCGTAAGCCCTTTTTTTGTGATATGGTTTTTGTGCCGGATTTATGCCGGATTTTTCGTGTAGCGCGACATTTACTTTTGCCGTAAACGACACTTATTTTTGCCGGAGTTGTTTTAAGGACAAGCTTGCTTAAGAAACATCCAAGATCCTCTCCCTGCTGTCCCTCGGAGTGTGCAATACGGGAGATATCTGTCCTCACCATCAGAAGCGTTTTAATGTGAGCTTTCATGGAAAATGAGAATTTTTATCTTGAGAAATGAGAACGAAATTCGATTTTAAAAAGAAAATTTTTGAGCCAAAAACGTGCGCTGAAAGTGAAGCTGAAAAAGGAGGGTTTTGCCCTCCTTTTTCTTTTATGAATAGTTGTCGTTAAATTAGGTTTTAATATTAATCAGTTAGAAGGTAACCCCAATTTGTCAAAAAAAGCTTTATTGCGCTGTTTTGCTGCTGTAATCAGCCTATCAAACCCAATAACCTCAATGTATGCTTTTAAATTGTCATTGTAGCCAAAATCTGGCTGTCGGAAAATCGTGACGTTTTCATGCAAAATCTCCAGTTGATTTATTATCGGAAATTCTACTTTTAAACGCCTTGGATTTAATCGGTCATTGCAACATCTAAAAAAAGGAATAAAAAAGGATGTAGCAATGACTGATTGAATTCAAGACTACTAATTTTTGGGATGATTACCCCCGCTGATCGGCTTGCTCGCTTTTTTACGCAGCCTGATTGCCTTGGGAGTTACCTCCAGCATTTCATCGGGGTGAATGTATTCAATCGCCTCCTCCAGTGAAAACCGGCGGGGAGGGGTGAGCCTTAGGGCCTCGTCCGCTCCTGCCGCCCGAATATTTGTGAGTTTCTTTTCCTTGCATGGGTTCACCCATAAATCTTCACCTCGCGAATTTTCACCAATGATCATTCCTGGATAAACCGGGTCGTTCGGGTTAAGGAAAATGGGGCCGCGCGGCTCCAGGTGGTAAAGCGCGTAAGTAACGGCACTGCCCGAACGGTCGGAAACCATCGATCCGTTGGGTCGCCCCTTGAGCAAGCCAAGGTAGGGTGTGGTGCCTATAACCAGAGTATTTAAGAGGCCCGCTCCTCGGGTATCGGTAAGGAATTGGCTGCGATAACCGATCAGCCCACGGGTGGGCACCTTCATTTCCAGGCGCACCCGCCCGGAGCCGTGGTTGGAAAGCTTGATTACCTGCCCGCGCCGGGAAGACAACTTTTCGGTAACTACCCCTACATATTCTTCCGGCACATCAATTACCGCCAGTTCGAGCGGCTCATGCAGTTTGCCGTCCACCTCGCGAAGAATGATGCGCGGTGAGCCAAGGCTGAGCTCAAAGCCTTCCCGCCGCATCTGTTCGACCAAAATCGCCAGCTGCAGTTCACCCCGAGCGCTTACCTGAAAACTATCGTTCTGATCTTCGCTCTGATTAACCCGGATGGATACATTGTAAAGCGCTTCCTTTTCCAGCCGGGCCCTGATCTGGCGGGAAGTCAAAAGCTTGCCCTCGCGCCCTGCCAGCGGCGAGCTGTTCACCGAAAACTCCATAGCCATGGTCGGTTCGTCCACAACCACCGTGGGCAGGGCCTGCGGATTGAGCGGGTCAGCAATGGTATCGCCGATGAACGCCTCTTCAATGCCTGCAATGGCAATGATATCGCCTGCACCGGCCTCGTCCACCTCAATACGCTCAAGCCCGTTATAGGTATAAAGTACCTTAATCGTGCCCTTGCCGTGAACTTGCCCATTCTTCATCAGGACGACTTCCTGGCCTGATTTGAGCCTACCCTGGCGTAAGGGGCCGATGGCCAGCCTGCCTACATAGTCAGACCAATCAAGATTGGTGACCAAAAACTGGGCCGGCGCTTCCAGGTTGCCGGTTGGGGCGGGAATTGTGTTCACTATGGTATCAAATAAAAGTCCGAGTTTGGCGTCGCTTCCGTTTTCAATGGCTGCTTCGGCGGTGGCAAGATCGTCAAAAGCCTGTCCAAGTTTGGCCTGGGTGTAAAGCACAGGAAACTCCAGCTGCTCGTCATTGGCATCCAGATCGATAAACAAAGAATAGAGTTCGTCGAGCACCTCTTCAATGCGCCGGTCGGGCCGGTCTATCTTGTTGATAACCGCAATAATCGGCAGGCGGCGTTCCAGGGCTTTTTGCAGCACAAACCGGGTTTGCGGCAAAGGACCTTCCGAGGCGTCCACCAGCAAAATTACACCGTCCACCATAGTTAAAGTGCGTTCAACCTCACCGCCAAAATCAGCGTGGCCTGGAGTGTCAACAATGTTGATTTTCAGCTCCCCGTAATTGACAGCGGTGTTTTTAGCCATAATCGTGATCCCTTTTTCACGCTCCAGGTCCATGCTGTCCATAACCCGCACCTGCACGTCCTGGTTTTCGCGGAAAAGCCCACTTTGCCAGAGCATTGCATCAACAAGGGTGGTTTTACCGTGATCGACATGGGCAATAATCGCCACGTTTCTAATATTTTTAGGATCCATAAGTTCACTTTATTTTAAAATTTTGAATGGCAGAGGTGGCTTGCCAACAGGCTCACCCAGCATATTGCACTTATCCCTGCACAGCATGACTTGAAAAAGAAATCGAATCGGCAAGTTGTATTTATCCCAAACCGGCGATTAATGGAAGCAGTTTAGCATCGCCTATATCGGTAATATCTTGCCTTCTTCAGTGACCAAGCTGGCCGAACCAACGGCTGTGAAAGCGTTGTCCGGAGATGGGGCCTGAACGATAGCGATTTCAAGGCTTTTAATGCCCATCTGGTGCGCATAGTCCAGCTTGCCTGCAGAGGTCAAAGTATCAGTATCTTTAATGCTTATGGTGTGCTTGGGGTTCAAAGCTGGTTTGTTAGTACTCAGCGAAAAGGGGGTGGATTGCTGAAAGAAAAAATCATCATGAGAGCGGACAGGGGGTCCGCCCCGTCCTTTGGCCCCCTGGCCTGGAACATGACTCTGGCCGGGGAGCCGTGGGCCTGGTTCAG
>CAZJFJ010000102.1:0-7757 GCA_964545305.1 uncultured Desulfovibrionaceae bacterium | reverse complement strand
ATGCTCTGCAAGGATTTGTCTTCAAATCCTTGCCGCCAAATGATTGTAGGGAGGCAAAGCCTCCCGTTAAGCAACCATTTGAGGCGTTAACTGCTCTATAAAGAAGCAGGGCTGATTCTTTTAACTGTTTGCTGTGGGCGCGGGCGTAGCTGGATTTGCCGGCACTTTGGCTGTTAATAATATATCGGTAGAACGCTTATGCAGGAAAAACGAACACCGGGCGATAGCTTTGAAAGCGCGGGCGGGGCGCTGGAAAAGAAGCCGGACCGGGCGAAGAAGCCGGGGAAAAAGGTTTTTAGCGTCAGAATCACGCAATTTCTGGGAGTTATAAATATTGTCGTGCTTTTGATGGTGTTTGTTATTGCGCATCTGGTGCTTGTGGAGGTGGATTCTGTTTCACAAACAGCCAGGGGCGTGAGGGAGAAGAGGCTGCCTGAGCTGATGGAAAACCAGCGCAGCTCCATTAATACCGAAAGTTTGCGCAGGATTGCCGAAATTGCCTATATTTCCACCACTCCCGAAGTACGGAGGCTGGCCAGGATAAACGCCCAGTCTCTGGCGGCCGAATTCCCGTTTGAAAACGGGAAGGAAGATCATTCCAGGCTTACTGAAATTGCGGGAAAAATTATAGAAATTGCCAATATCAGGGACGTTTCTTCTGAAAAATATGGGGAATTACAGGCTCTTTCAGAGGAGTATTATACAAACCTGCAGGCCATTCTGAACGAAATTGGCAACCGCGAAACCGCAAATAAAATTTATGACGCGTTTTTCCATTCAAATATTTCAAACCTCAATACTTTTTCAACGCCGTTAATGAACTGGGAGGAGTTGGAAAAAAACCAGGAAAAAGATAATGAGCTGATTTCGCTGGTATCGTCCGCCTGCACGGGCCTGTCTACCACTCCTGCCGCCTGCGGGCGGATAAATCAGGTTTATGAAAAGTATGTGGAAACACAGCAGTTCATGTTCCTTGATTTTATGGAGGTAAGAGAAAAATGGATGAATGTGGACAAGGATCTGGAAAAATTCCGCGAGTCTCTTCGTACAAATGCGGAGTTGAACACCAACATTGCGCTGGTTAGCATAGAGCAGGCTTCTGAAGATGCGCGGGAAAAGTTTTTTTACCTGTTCATCGGCGGGATCGTGTTTGTGCTTGTCTGCATGTTGCTTATCCGCAGGTATATTGTGATCCCGGTGCGCTGGGCGGCGGCAAGCCTTAAGAAGCTGCAAAAGGGCGATCTCAGGGTGGAGGCTCCGGACATTCATATTAAGGAGCTTTGCGAAATAGCCGACCTTCTGGAAAATTTTTCTTCATATATTTCCGGCCTTTACATGCGGACTTCGCAACTGGCCGGAGACAGCGCGGGGAAACGCGACCTGGAAGAAGTGATGCGGGTGGTGTTTATGGCCTCGCTCGACGGATATTCCATCTGGGATGAGGAGGGGCCGGTTGAGGTCAGCTCCGGGCTGTTGAATATGCTTGGCCTTGAGCGAAAAGAGCAGTTGATAGAAAACTGGCGGACATATGACCTGGCAACCGAGGAAGCGCGCAGGGAAAAATACCGCCGGGCCAGAGAGAACGGCTACTGGCGCGAAGAGGTGGTGGTTCCCACCGCAAGCGGGGAACGCCTGCCCCTTGAGGTGACGTATTTGCCCATCAGTTTCAAAGGAAAGCAGATGACGTTGCGCTACACGCGCGATTTGCGCAAGCAGAAGCAAACTGAGGTTGAGCTGCGCAAGGCCAGTCAGGAAGCGGAAATAGCCGCTCAGGCCAAAAGCGATTTTCTGGCCAGGATGAGTCATGAAATCCGCACGCCCATGAATGGGGTGTTGGGGCTGACCCATTTGGCCCTGGAAAGCAATCCTCCGCCCGAGCAGAAGGAGTATCTGGAGAAAATCAGGGCATCGGCCCGGATTCTTCTGGGGGTTATCAACGATATCCTCGATTTCTCCAAAATGGAGGAGGACAAGATTGTTCTTGCGAACGAACCGTTTTCCTTAAATGAAATGATCAGTACGGTGAAAGATCTGTTCCTTTCCCAGGCAAAGGCAAAGGGGCTGGATTTCAAGGTGAAGGTGAACAGAGGCGTTCCCGATATCCTGACCGGCGATTCCTTGCGGCTTTCCCAGGTGTTGCTGAACCTTTGCAGCAATGCGGTCAAATTTACTTCCAGGGGCAAGGTGTCTCTGCAAATCCGCAAGCTTTCCGAATCGGAGGACAAGGTTAAGCTCAAGTTCTCTGTTGTGGACAGTGGAGTGGGGCTGAGCGACGAAGATATCGGCAAGGTCTTCCAGCCTTTTTCCCAGATACACAAATATTCTACCCGCCAGGCGGGAGGGACCGGGCTTGGTCTTGTCATTTCCAAGCGCATAGTGGCGTTGATGGGGGGCGAGCTTCTGGTTAAAAGCATAGCGGATGTGGGCAGCAATTTCAGCTTTACCCTCACCTTTGTAAAAGGCGGCATGGGCGATAACGGCGGCGTTTGTGAACAGGCCGATGACGGTACCTCGCTGAAAGACGTCAGGGTGCTTCTGGTTGAAGATAACCAAATAAATCAGGAAATAGCCCAAGCCCTTCTGCTTGGCATGGGCGCCAAAGTGACGATTGCGTCTAACGGGCAGGAGAGCCTGGACATTTTGGCGGACCAGGATTTTGATATTGTTCTGATGGATATTCAGATGCCGGTGATGGACGGCCTGACCGCGACCGAGCTTGTCCGCAGCGAGGGGCGGGCGCAAATACGGAATATTCCCATCATCGCCATGACCGCCCATGTGATGGAAGAAGACCGGGAGAAGAGCTATAAGGCTGGCATGAACGAACACATCACCAAGCCTGTGGATGTTAGCGAACTAAGAAATAAAATTTTGAAGTGCCTGAGCGGAAAATGCAAATAAGATTGGCTGGGCGCGGCTTGCCGCAGGTCTGGGGCGGAACGCTTAAGTGTGGGAGGAAGGGGCGGCCTTGAGGCTGGATCCACTGTGGATTTCGCCTGCTCAGTCTTTGGATTCGCTGCTGCTGTCAACAGCTTCCTGGTTAAGCGCGCTTTCGCTCATGCGCTGCACCCATTCTCTGCGGGAAATATAATAAACCTGGGGGTCGGCCCCCAAGCGTTCCAGCAGGCGGAAAGCGAATTTGCTTTTTGCCAGCGCGTGCACCCTGTGCTTGGGATTGTTCAGGTCGCCGAAGAGAATTGCCCCGTTTGGGCAGCCTGCGGCGCAGGCGGTGATATATTCTCCGTCCTGGAGGTTTGAGGGGTCACGCCCTTTTAGCCGGGCGTTTTCTCTGGCCTGAAGCAGGCGGTGGTGGCAGAAGGTGCATTTTTCCACCACTCCGCGCGGGCGGGTGGAAACATCGGGGCTCAGGGTCTTTTGCATTCCTTCAGGCCATTTCGGTTCAAACCAGTTGAAATAGCGCGCGTGATAAGGGCAGGCGGCCATGCAGTAGCGGCATCCGATGCAGCGGGGGTGCACCTGGCTTACAATTCCGCCGTCCCTGTTTTTATCGGTGGCAATTACCGGGCATACGGAAACGCATGGAGGATTGCCGCATTGTTGGCAGGGGCGGGGCAGGAAGGCCGTGTCGTGGTTCGGGAACGGCTTCTGGTTTGAAATTTCATACACCATCATCCAGTTGGCGGCGCGCAGCCTGCTTGAGTCTTCGGGCGCAGGGGGGAGATTGTTTTCTACCTGGCAGCTGACCATGCACGCACCGCAACCAGTGCATCGGTCAATGTCGATAACCATGCCCCATTTTATTTTCGGTTCTTTGCTAGGTGCCATCTATCTGCCAACGCTAATAGGTTTCAAGTTTAACGGGCCTCTGCCTGTAGTGGGAAAACCCCGGCTGGCACTGGCCAAGCTCATACAGCATGAAAAGGTTCTCTCCCAGGCCTTTTGAAAACTGGTCTCCCCCGGTGTGCCCGAACCCGGCGTGAATTCCAAGGCAGCCTTCGGTCAGGGCATGGTCTGTGACCACAAGCGCTTTTATTTTTCGCTCGGGAGTGACAATTAAAGCTTCGTCGCCGGAAGACAGACGCAAGCGTTTTGCTTCCGCGGGGTTAAGGCGGGCAATAATCAGTTTCCCTTCACATGCCTTGCTGAACAGGGGCCATGACCTGAAACTGGACAACCCCATTGTAAAATCAAGGTGTTCGTTAAAAGCCAAGGGTGCAAGCCGCAGCCCAGGAGTCGGCTCTTCAGGCCGTATTTCTCCTGAAAGCAAGTTCTTTTTATCACATAATATTTTTTTGAGCAAATCCGGGGTGGGGATGAGGGATGCTGGCTGTTCTTGGCCCTTAATCCAAAACCATTCGTTTTTTTGGTTTTTTTCAGATACTTTCAGCATTTTTTGGGAACTTTGCTTAAATAATTTTTGTTCCAGGGGGTGCGGCGAAGAGGCCTTGGCTTCTTCCAGGCCAGAGCCGGACAGCGCCGCGAGAAGGCCTGCAACGCAGGGAATTTGGGGCGGCGGAAGAATCGCGGGCGGCTGAATGCTGAAATATCCGCATTCTCCCACCGGGCAATAAATTTGTTCCCACCGTTCAATAGAGGCGCTTATGGGCAACACCAGATCGCAGATCTCGGTAGTTTCATTTTCATACACTCCCAAGGCCACTTTAAACGGAATGCTCTCCAGGGTTTTCTGGGCCGCGGGGTGTGCAACGCCTGTTCCGGGCGCAAGCGTATATGCCGGGTTGCATTCGTGAAAAATAAGCAGTTTGGGAGGAGGGTTTTCTTTTCCGGCGATGGAGGCTACCCAGGCCGGGAAATCGGTTTTCGGCGCGGGCGGGGCAAGCCGGGGCAGGACGTGGAATCCTCCCGGCTTGAAGCAACTGCCCAGCATCAGGTTGAGGCAGAATCCAAGAATGTGCAGGTGTGCTTTCTGGTCTACGCCGAGCGCGCTTCCGGTAATTACCAGAGGGCGCGGCGTGCCGGCAAGCTGCTCGGCAACCCGGTTGATTTCCGTTTGGGGGATGCCGCATGCCTTGGTTGCTTCCAATGCCCGCTCATCTGTGAATATTTGGGAAAAAACTTCGACGTGTCCGGTTCCCAAAGTGTCAGGGTGTTTTGCCGGCAGGCCTCGGGCAAGCAGGCGGCACCCCAGGGCCAGCAGAAAGGCTTCTTCTTCGCCTGGTTTAAGCGGCAGCCAGGCCCCGGAGTGCAGAGCGGTCGCATTTTGGTATGGGCCGCAATAAATATGGCGGCCCGGCATTCCGGGGCGGCTGTTTTTTGATTCTTCAGGGCGCCCTTGTTGTTCAAAAATTTTATTTCGCCAGTAATATGAAGGCCCCCAGCTCTCCAGCCAGTCCGCTCCCACGCTGAGGACGCAGGTGCTTCCGGGGATGTCGTAAGCCGGTTCTCCATCTATTCCCAATAACTGGAGCGCCTGCTCGGCAGCCGTTCGCTGGCCGGGCAAGGGAAAAAAATCGGAACTGTCGGACTGTTTCAGGAGGTTGTATAGGAGCGCGGCCCCCACACTGCCAGGCTCGCCGGTAACGCAGGCTATGGAGCCGCCTGCGGGGAAAAATTTTTGGCGCAAGAGGGCCAGCGCCTCTTCCCAGCTTGTTTTTTCCAACTTTCCGTTTTTACGCACAAGCGGCGCGGTGATTCTTGATGGGCGGGTCAAATTCTGGATCTCCGCTGCGGCAAGACCTATAATCCCTCTGCCTCCCAGGGGATGGGGATTCTTTTTTCCAATAGGCAGGATTTGCCTCGCGATTCCGTCCACTAGCCGAACTTCCGCCGGGATGGCATTTTGGGCGCGGCAAATGACCGTCTGTATTTTTTCTTCTTTGCCCTGGTGCAAGGGGAGCGGGCCGGTTTGATTTGCGCGCACAAAACGGCTTGCCAGCCTGGAAGGAAGCGGGCTTAATAAAAAAGCTGCTGCTCCGCCTGCTCCGGCGGCCATCAGCCTGAGAAATGCGCGACGCGATATCTTCAACTTACCCTCTGAAGCCGGTTAAATTTTCAGCGGTGGCACGTTCCGCAGGATTCGCCCGCCGAGGTTGTTTCAAGGTGGGCCTTGATTTGGTGGCAGCTCAAGCATTCTGACATATTCATGGGCTTCGCTTCGTAAAAAACTTCCGGGTTTGCGCCCCCGGAGGAATGGTTTTCCAATTTGAACATGGCCATGTATTCCTTTTCGCTGAAGGAATGGCATTGGTTGCAAGAATCGAGGCTGTGCGCGCGTGGGCTGAAAAAAACATGGTCGGGCTGTGTGCTTCTCATTAATTCCGCAAGTGCGGGCGTCATTTTTTTTTGCAGGCTTTTGGGGGCGGGTTCTTCCATAAGCCAGGGGATGAAAAGCCACGAAGCAAGCGCGGCCAGACAGAAAGTCAGGATAAAGGGCAAAAGCATGGCGCTGCTTTTTTTCTTCGGGGTTTTCACGGCTTTTCTCTTTAGAGCAGTTAACGCCTCAAATGATTGCTTAACGGGAGGCAAAGCCTCCCTGCAACTATTTGGCGGCAAGGATTTGGGACAAATCCTTATAGGGCATTTCAAGTGTGAAATGCTCTAGAATATTTCGGATTTAAGACGCTCCCTCCGGCGTTTCATGGTGAAATACGATTTCGCCTGCGCCTTTGGAGCGGGCGGCATTTCACGCCGCCATAGCGTGCCGCTGCTTTCAATGGCAGAATAAACGCGCGGGGCGTTTTGCAAGGCTATTTCTGGCAAACAGGGCAAAACACGGTGCTGCGCCCGGCCAGTTTCATATGCTCCAGAGTTGCCCCACACTTCGGGCAGGGTTTCCCTTTTCTGCCATACACCTGAAATTCTTCCTGAAAGGCCCCGGCCTTGCCATTGGCGTCCAGATAATCGCGAATTGAGCTGCCTCCCGCGGCAATTCCCAGTTCGAGAACCTCCTGCACGGCTTTGCAAAGTTTTTTCAGCCTGACCAGGCCCACTGCGCTGGCCGGAGCGTTTGGCCGCACGCCGGCCCTGAACAGCGCCTCGTCTGCATAAATGTTTCCAACGCCCGCCACGATGCGCTGATCCATGAGCAGGTTTTTTATTTTGCCGCCAAGAAGCTCCGGCTTGCAGTTTTTTTCTGTTTCTGCGCCCGGCCTGCAGAAGCATTTTACAAAATCGTCCGGCGTTATCTCAAGCGGTTCAGGGCCCAGGCTTTTCCAGAAACCCCACTGGCTGAGCTCTTCAGGAAGCATAACCCGGCAGAAGCCGAACTTCCGCATGTCGTCAAAAAACAGGCGGGTTTTCAGCCCGTTTTCATCTACAAGCCCAAGCACAACCCTGGTGTGCCTGCCGGGGTTTTCCCCGTCCGCCTTTATCAGCACCTGCCCGGTCATTTTGAGGTGGAAAGCCATGATCAATTCGGCGAAATTGTTTCCCCCGCCGGCCAGTTCGATAAGCAGAAGTTTCCCGCGCCTTTTCAGGGAACTGATTTTCCAGCCCCGCCGGGCATGGAATGCGCCCATTGCCGCATCGGACGCGACCAGGGATTTGGGCCAAACGGCCTCAACCGCAACAATGCTTCTTCCCAGCAAATGGGGTTCCAGCGTGCGGCGCACTATTTCCACTTCAGGCAGTTCAGGCATAAAAAACGCCTTTTGCCCCCTGTTTCGGGCTGAGGGACGGTTTTGCCCGGCAAACACAGAACAAACTGCTTCTTCCAAGGCAAAAACGTCCCTTTTCATGCCGGGGGCGATTGTTTCTTCCAGTCCGCGATTTCCCGGTAAAGCTTCTAGAGCAGTTAACGCCTCAAATGATTGCTTAACGGGAGGCTTTGCCGCCCT
>CAZJFJ010000101.1:556-7793 GCA_964545305.1 uncultured Desulfovibrionaceae bacterium | reverse complement strand
GGAGGCCTTTGCCTGGGCGCTTCGCCGCGCCAATGGAGCATATGCGGTGGCCATGCTTTCGCTTGACGAGCCGGAGGTAATTTACGCCGCCCGTCTGTTCGCCCCCCTGCTTCTGGGGGTGGGCCAGGGCGAAAATTTCATCGCTTCCGACATTCCCGCCTTTCTGCCTTATACCCGCGATGTGGTCTTTCTTGATGACGGTGAAATTGCACGGATCGACAGCAGTTCGTGGCAGGTTATGCGCCTTGCCGACCTGACCCCGGTGCAAAAAGAAATCACCACCATCGAATGGGACATGCAGGCGGCTCAAAAAGACGGATATCCGCACTTCATGCTCAAGGAAATATTCGAGCAGCCCAAAGTTATTTTCGACTGCCTTGCGGGAGCGCTCCCGTCCTCGAAATGCCGCAAGGCGCTCAATATCCACCTGCCGGAGCTTGAAGACATCCCCGTTCCGGAGCGCCTGCATATTGTAGCCTGCGGCAGCTCATACCACGCTGGCCTCTGGGGCCAGTACCTGTTCGAAAGCTGGGCCCGCCTGCCCGTGAGCGTGGAAATAGCTTCCGAATTCCGCTACCGGGATGTAATTCTTGACAAAAATTCAGTGGTGCTGGCAATCAGCCAGTCGGGAGAAACGGCCGACACTCTCGCGGGAATGGCTCTGGCCAAATCTTTCGGCGCCACGGTAATCGGCCTTTGCAATGTGGTGGGCTCCTCCGTTGCCCGAGAAGCCGACAAAGCCATTTTCACCCAAGCCGGGCCTGAAATCAGCGTGGCCTCCACCAAGGCCGTTTGTTCGCAGATGGTGCTGCTGGCGCTGATGGCTCTTTACTGGGGGCAGAAAAAAGGCACAATTTCCGAGGCCACGCTCAAGGAAGCGGTCAAGACCCTGAGAAACCTGCCTACCCGCATAGATCTCGCCCTGCCCACCATGCGCAACAAGGCCGTTGCTTTGGCCCGCCGCTACCACAACACCAAACGGGCTTTTTTCATCGGCCGCGGGCACTGCTACCCCATGGCTATGGAAGGGGCGCTCAAACTTAAGGAACTGGCCTATATTTCCGCTGAGGGCTACGCCGCAGGGGAAATGAAACACGGCCCGATAGCTCTTGTTGACCCCGACCTGATTACATTCGCGCTTGCCCTGGACGACCCGCTCTTCCCCAAAGTGAAATCCAATATTGAAGAGATGCAGGCCAGACGCGGCAAAATGGTGGCCATCACCAACCCGAAAACCGATATAAAGGCAGAGCAGATATGGCGCCTGCCGGGGGCTTTCGGCCCGCTGGCCGCTTTTTTCACCCTTCCCGCGCTTCAGCTTGTGAGCTATGAAATGGCCGTGGCCCTTGGCCGTGATGTGGACCAGCCCCGCAATCTCGCAAAAAGCGTTACGGTGGAATAGCGGATTCATAAAGAAGGACGTTTGGGAACAACATATTTTCCCAATAATCATCCTTTTGCCCCCTGCTCCCCTGAACCGTGCAAAATGGGAGCCGGCATTTGTTTGAATGATTCCAGCCGCTGAAAAATGGGGTGTGGAGAAAATTTTTTTGCAAAAAATTACGCCCCCACAAAATAAATTCAAGGACTACCTGAATGCAAGTAAGACGTATTTTTGTTGAAAAAAGGCATGAACACGCGGCAGAAGCCCGTTTTTTTCTAAGCGACCTGCAAGAAAGCCTCCACCTGAATGGCCTGCACACCGTGCGCGTGCTTAACCGCTATGATGTGCAGGGGCTTGACGAAGCTCATTTCAACAACAGCCTGGCCACCGTTTTCGCCGAGCCGATGGTGGACGACTGGTATGTGGAGGATTTTCCACACCAGCCCACAGACCGGGTTTTTGGAGTTGAATATCTCCCCGGCCAATATGACCAGCGGGCCGACAGCGCGGAGCAATGCCTCAAGGTAACCAGCCGGGCTGAGAACCTGATTGTGCGCTGCGGCAAGGTATACGTTTTGGGAGGTGAAATTTCCGACAAAGAATTTGAAAAGGTGAAGGATCTTTTAATCAACACGGTGGACCAGCGCGAAGCTTCGCTGAAAAAGCCCCAAACACTCCAGGAAAGCTTCACTCCGCCAACCCCGGTGCCGGTTGTGACCGATTTCATAAGCATGAACAAAAGCGAGCTTGAAATCATGCGCAAGGACTGGGGCCTGGCCATGAGCACTGAAGACCTTCTGTTCGCCCAGGACTATTTTAAGAACCGCGAAGCCAGAGACCCTTCCGAAACGGAAATCCTCATCCTCGACACCTACTGGTCGGATCACTGCCGCCATACCACTTTCAACACCGACCTCACCGAAATAAAAATTGAGGAAGGCCCGTATCAGGCCGCCCTGGAAAACGCCCTTGACTCGTACATGGGCATGCGCCACATGATTTATGGAAAAGACAGCCGCCACGTGCGCTGCCTTATGGACATGGCCACAATAGGCGCCAGATACGCCAAAAGAAAAGGCTGGCTGGACAACCTTGAGGAAAGCGAAGAAAATAATGCGTGCAGCATCGTGATTAACGTGAGCACCTCTGAAGGCCCGGAAGAATGGCTGCTGATGTTCAAAAATGAAACCCACAACCACCCCACAGAAATTGAACCTTTTGGGGGCGCAGCCACCTGCCTTGGAGGAGCTATCCGCGACCCGCTTTCAGGCCGCGCCTTTGTTTGCCATGCCATGCGCATTTCCGGCGCAGCAGACCCGCGCGTTCCTCTCGCGGACACCCTGCCGGGCAAACTGCCGCAAAGGAAAATAACCAAAGAGGCGGCCAGGGGATTTTCTTCCTACGGCAACCAGATCGGGCTTGCCACAGGTTATGTTCAGGAGCACTACCACCCGGGCTACCTTGCCAAGCGCATGGAAGTGGGGGCTGTAGTGGGGGCCGCTCCCCGCGCTCATGTGCGCAGGGAAACGCCCGCTCCTGGCGATGTGATCATCCTGGTAGGCGGGCGTACCGGCCGCGACGGCATCGGCGGCGCAACCGGCTCTTCCAAGGAACATGACGTTGCGAGCATAGACACCTGCGGAGCCGAGGTGCAAAAAGGGAACGCCCCCGAAGAACACAAAATTCAGCGCCTTTTCCGCAACCCCAAAGTTTCCAGGCTGATAAAAAAGTGCAACGACTTTGGCGCGGGCGGCGTATCCGTGGCTATTGGAGAACTGGCCCCCGGGCTTTCGGTGAATTTGCACCTTGTGCCCCGTAAATATGAAGGCCTTACCAGCACTGAAATTGCAATTTCCGAATCGCAGGAGCGCATGGCGGTATTGCTGGCCCCGGAGGACAAGGATGCTTTTATGGCCTATTGCGCCAAAGAAAACCTGGAAGCAACCCATGTGGCGGTGGTGACCGACGAGCCCCGCCTGATCATGCGCGACAAGGACGATGTGGTGGTTGACGTTGCCGCTGATTTTCTCGACTCGGCAGGAGCGCCCCGCAGTCAGGCGGTGCTCATCAAATCGCCGGAGGCCGACAGTTACTTCAAGCCCCGCAGCTTGAAAGGAACCCTGCGCGAAACGGTTCAGGAAATTCTATCCGATCTCAATGTCTGCTCCCAGAAAGGCCTGGTGGAAATGTTCGACTCCACCGTTGGTGCCGGGAGCGTGCTCACCCCCTATGGCGGCAAATATGCGAACACCCTCACCGAAGCCATGACCGCAAAAATACCGGTGCAAGGCAAGGAAACCAGCACGGTTTCCATAATGTCTTCAGGCTTCAACCCATACCTTTCCGAATGGAGCCCTTTCCACGGCGGCCTGTTCGCGGTGGTGGAAGCTGCCGCCCGCGCAGTCTGCACCGGAGCGAAGCTTGAAGATATCCGCCTCAGCCTTCAGGAATATTTCGAGCGCCTTGGCGACGACCCCGCCCGCTGGGGCAAGCCCTGCTCCGCCCTGCTGGGGGCGCTGCTGGCCCAGAAAAAACTCGGCCTGGCGGCAATTGGCGGCAAAGACAGCATGTCCGGCACTTTCCGCGATGAAGAATCCGGGCAGGAGCTGAATGTGCCCCCCACCCTGATCGCGTTTGCAGCCGCCCCGGCGAATATTGTGGACATAGTGAGCCCGGAGTTCAAGGATGTTGACAGCCCCCTGTTCCTTTTAAAAGCCCCCCTGCTTTCGGACTGCACCCCCGATTTCGACGAATTCAAGCGCAACATGCAGACCTTGAATCTTCTAATTTCACGGGGCAAAGTTCTGGCCGCCCACGGCGTCCGCCAGGGCGGAATAGCCGCGACCCTCTGCAAAATGGGCTTCGGCAACATGATCGGGGCGAGCATCAACGACAGATTAAGCCTTGAGGATCTCACATTCCCGCTTTATGGCTCGGTAATCATTGAGGGATTCCTCAATGCCGATCTTGAAGGGCTTCCCCAAATCGAACGCATAGGAAAAACCAATAATAATGCTTCGCTAGACTGGAAAGGCGAAAAAATAAAGCTTTCCGAGCTGCTGCCCTCCTGGGAGGCACCTCTCGAAAAAGTGTTTCCCACCAGGGCCATACCGGCCGCCCGCCCCAAGGGCAAAACCCATGTGGAGCCTCAGGACTGGAAGGAACGCAGCAACGTCCTGCCCAAGACCAGCGTGCCCGCTCCCAGAGTGGCCATTTTGGCCCTTCCCGGAACGAATTGCGAATATGACACCAAGCGCGCGTTCGAGCTTGCGGGCAGCGCTTCAGTGGACCCCTTCATTTTTTGCAATCAAAGCGCTTTTGATGCCCAGAAATCATGTGAGGATTTTGCCCGGATCGTGCGAAATTCGCAAATTCTGGTTCTGCCCGGAGGCTTTTCAGCAGGCGATGAGCCGGAAGGCTCCGGCAAATTCTTCGTGTCGGTGTTCCGTAACGAGCACGTGCGTGAAGCGGTGGAAGACCTGATTTATAACCGGGACGGCCTTGTGCTCGGCATTTGCAACGGCTTCCAGGCTCTGGTCAAAACCGGGCTGCTTCCGTTCGGGCACATTCAAAATCTGGATGAAAACGCGCCCACCCTGTCCTATAACAATATCGGGCGCCATATCTCACAAATTGTAAGGACCAGGGTGGCTTCGGTAAAATCGCCCTGGCTGGCCAGGCACGAAGTTGGCGACGTTCACATGATGGCAATGTCGCACGGCGAAGGGCGCTTCACCGCCCCAAGCGAAACCCTCAAAAACTTGTTTGCCAACGGGCAGGTCGCATTCCAGTATGTGGACATAGAGGGCAGAATAAGCCTTGAAACCCCGCATAACCCTAACGGTTCAGACTATGCCATCGAAGGCATATGCTCGCCGGACGGCCGCATTCTTGGCAAAATGGGCCACACTGAACGGGCTGGCAAAGGGCTGCTGATTAACAACGCCTATGGAAACTTCGAGCAGAAATTGTTCCTTGGCGGAGTAAAATACTTCAGCTAAAGCTCTTTCAGAAAGCAAAGACTTTAACGGGGAGTACAGGGCATTTTAACATTTACAGGGCGCATCCGCTGTTTATACCGCCGCCCGCGCAAGCGTTTTCAGGGTGAAGCCGCTTAAACTCCGGCCTCCCGCATTCAGACACCAAAAGCCGTTCCTTTTTGCTTGGAGCAAAAAAGGAACGGCTCCTGATTGCATAATGTCATTTATTGTTGCACCTGTTGCACGGCCCGGCCACAGACGTCATTTTCATTCAAAAAAATATGTCAGGTATATTGCTTTTTTTAAAAAGTTGCTATATGTAGACCTGCTTGTGCCTTTTAACTTCAGCTGTATCACAACCAAACGGGTGGTCAGTTGCCAATAGATATAAAAAACTGCTGTAAATCGCCCTTTTAAGACTGCGAGCGCACTCATGCGTGGGCTCGCTTTTTCAGCTTGTAGTAGCCGACAACCTATCTGGCGAGCTGGAAACTAAGCCGGGCACAGCGCTCAGTCTTTAAAACCGGCCCTTGGCAGTTATAAATGCAGATTCTCTGCTAACCGGTCAATTCTCGAGGTAAAATTCATGGCTCAACTTGTCAAAGAATTTGGTAAAATTTCAGTGGCCCTTTCAGTGCCCCACCTCCTCAATCTCCAGGTCGATTCATATAAGCGCTTTCTCCAGGAAGGAGTCGCGCCGGAAAGCCGGAATCATGACGAAGGCCTGGAAGCGGTTTTCCGCTCGGTATTTCCCATTGAAGATTTTAACCGCACTGCCAGTTTGCAGTATGTAAGCCATGAGGTGGGAGAGCCCAAATACGACCAGAGCGAATGCATCAGCAAGGGCCTCACCTACGAAGCTCCCATTCGCATTAAAGTTCAGCTTATTGTGTTTGACGTTGACGAAGCCACCGGCAACCGCAGCGTGGAGCATGTGAAAGAGCAAGATATTTACTTCGGAACCGTGCCTCTGATGACAGAGAAAGGAACCTTCATCATCAACGGCACCGAACGGGTTATTGTAAACCAGTTGCAGCGCTCTCCCGGCATCCTCTATGAACACGACTCCGGCAAGACCCACTCCAGCCGCAAAGTGCTCTATTCCTGCCGGGTCAT
Source organism: uncultured Desulfovibrionaceae bacterium (assembly GCA_964545305.1). GTDB lineage: Bacteria > Desulfobacterota > Desulfovibrionia > Desulfovibrionales > Desulfovibrionaceae > RGIG1962. The sequence goes on along the minus strand of CAZJFJ010000101.1, from coordinate 1,313 downwards.
CCCCATGCGCGGTTCCTGGCTGGATTTCGACTATGACCATAAAGACATCCTCTATGTGCGGATAGACCGCCGCCGCAAAATGCCTGCAACCATCCTGTTCAAAGCGATGGGCATGAGCAAGGAAGACATCCTTCAATATTTCTACAAGAAGGAAACTTACGAACTCAAGGGAAATAAGACCTTCATGGAAGTCCAAAAGGATATGTACCGCAAGGATGCAGCCTATGTGGACCTGGAAGACGCCAGCGGCGAAGTGGTGGCGAAAGAAGGCAAGGTTATTACCAAAAAGGCCTGGCGCCAGCTTTGCGACTCGGGCGTAAAATCTATTGAAGTGGCTCCCGACACCTTGGCGGGCATGTTCCTGGCCGAAGACATTGTCCACCCCGACACAGGGGAAGTAATGGCTCAGGCTGCCGATGAAATCACCGCCGACCTGCTTTCCAAAATGCGCGAAGCCGCCATTGGGAGAGTGGTTGTGCTTCACACCCGCGGCTCTGAAACCTCCTCATCCATTCGCGACACTCTGGCCCTGGACAAGATTGAGGACACTATTCAGGCTCAGGTTGAAATATACCGCCGCCTGCGTCCCTCATCGCCGCCCACCCCGGAAATAGCGGCCACTTTTTTTGACAATGTCTTCCGCAACGCGGACTATTATGACCTTTCTTCCGTAGGACGGTACAAGCTGAACCAGCGTCTCAAGCTATCCGCTCCGCTGGACCTTAAAACCCTTACCGATGAAGATATTCTCAATGCG
>CAZJFJ010000101.1:0-546 GCA_964545305.1 uncultured Desulfovibrionaceae bacterium | reverse complement strand
TAATCCGCCGCTACTACCGTGCAGCCTGTGAATATGTGCAGGGGATAGGAAGTAAGGAGACGGTGGAACGCAGTCGATCCATCATGGAAGCCGCAAAACTTTCCAGTGGGGACCGCGTGGTGGTTCCTGCTGCGCAGAAGGCGCTTGAGAATGGCATTGCCCGCAACAAGGGTTTGAATGGGATTGTGTGTGCGGCCGCCATCGAGCTATCGGATGGAAGGGTTGTCACCGGATGCAACTCCCCGCTTCTGCATGCATCTTCGGTCTTGATTCTCAATGCGGTAAAGGCGCTTACCCTGCTTAAGGACACCCACGGCCCCGCCGATGATATCGACCACCTGGGCAACCGCCGCGTGCGCCCGGTGGGCGAGTTGGTGGAGAACCAGTACCGCATCGGTCTCGTGCGCATGGAAAGAGCAATTAAAGAGCGGATGAGTCTGCAGGAAGTTTCCACCCTGATGCCGCACGACCTGATCAACCCCAAACCGGTTGCGGCCGTGCTCAAGGAATTTTTCGGAACTTCACAGCTGTCCCAGTTCATGGACC
>CAZJFJ010000100.1:0-7798 GCA_964545305.1 uncultured Desulfovibrionaceae bacterium | reverse complement strand
GCATTCCTCATCCGGAATCAGGTCTTCGGCGTCAATATCATCCACGTCGCCCGGCACTATTTCAGTGCGGCGCGGGGTGGCGAACTGCTCTTTAATCTGAATGGTTTCATCCCTGATCACGCCCATGAGAATTTTTTCATCCTCAAGAATGGACTTGAAATATTTGATCTTGTTCAGCAGCTCATTGTATTCTTCCAGAAGCTTTTCATGCTCAAGGTTGGTCAGGCGCTGCAAACGCATGTCCAGAATGGCCTGAGCCTGAATTTCAGAAAGAACAAAGCGCCGGATCAAATTTTCCTTGGCTTCCGGAGGAGTTTTCGATGCGCGGATAAGCGCTACCACTTCATCGATGTTATCAATGGCAATGCGCAGCCCCTCAAGAACGTGCGCGCGGGCCTCCGATTTTTCCAATTCGAATTTGGTGCGCCGGGTCACCACTTCGCGGCGGTGGTCTATAAAATGAACCAGCACGTCTTTAAGGCCGAGAAGATGGGGACGGTTGCCCACTACCGCCATCATGTTGATGCCGAAATAGCTTTCCAGCGGAGTGAACTTATACAGAGCGTTGATCACAAGATCGGGAATGGTTCCGCGTTTGAGATCGAGCACAATCCGGATGCCGTTGCGGTCCGATTCGTCACGCAGGTCGGAGATGCCGTCTATTTTGCGCTCATTGACCAGATAAGCGATTTTCTCAACCAGCATGGACTTGTTCAAGGCATAGGGAATTTCTTTGATTATAATCGACTGGGAGCCCTTTTTACGCTCTTCCAGCTCCACCTTTCCCCGCATGCGGATGGAGCCCCGGCCGGTGGTGTACGCATCGCGCAATCCCTGCCCGGCATGGATATACCCGTAGGTGGGAAAATCGGGTCCCTGCACATGCTCCATCAGCTTTTCCACCGAACAGTCCGGATTATCGATCAATTCGAGCAATCCATCGCAAAGTTCGCCCAGATTGTGCGGGGGGATATTGGTGGCCATGCCCACCGCGATGCCGGAGGAACCATTCAGCAGGAGATTGGGAACCTTGGTAGGCAAAACCGAAGGCTCTTCAAGAGTATTGTCGTAGTTAGGCCTGAAATCGACAGTGTTTTTGTCAATGTCGTTCATGAACTCGGAAGCGAGCCGCGACATCCGCACCTCGGTATATCGCATTGCCGCGGCGGAATCGCCGTCGATCGAGCCGAAGTTGCCTTGTCCTTCAACCAGCGGGTCGCGCATGGAAAAATCTTGAGCCATACGCACCAGGGCGTCATAAACCGCGAAATCGCCGTGGGGGTGATATTTACCAATTACGTCGCCCACCACACGGGCCGATTTTTTAGGCGCACGGTTCCAGGCGTTTCCAAGCTCATGCTGCGCGAACATGATGCGCCGGTGCACCGGCTTCAGGCCGTCGCGCACGTCAGGAATGGCGCGGCCGATAATCACAGACAACGAATACTCAAGATATGATCTTTTGAGTTCCTGCTCAATACTAACCTGATTTGACATTTCAGCTCCTAGAGGAATTAACGCTTGAAACAGCCGTGGCCTTTGTGCGCCGCGTCTATTTCACGGCAAGAATTTTAATTAAAATCCTTGCAGAGCGTCTCATGCTTGAAACGCTCCCGGGATATAGTCCCTGAGTGAACAACTGAAAAAATTTCATATTCTGATTTATTTCACTCAGGCCCCGCCCGTTCAATGAATACAGCGGGATATATTTAAAAAAATAGTTAAATGGGCTTAATTTTTCAGGGCAACCGGAATATGCCGGAAAAAACCGGTTGACCGTTCCCGGGCGGGGTTAAACTGCCCGGAAACAGCCTTGTTTAAATATCCAGATCGCGCACACTCAACGCATTGCGTTCTATAAATTCGCGCCTGGGCTCCACCCGGTCTCCCATCAACTGTTCAAAGGCCTCATTCGCCTGTTCGGCATCTTCAATATTAACCTGCAGAAGAGTGCGGTTTTCCGGGTTCATGGTTGTAGTCCACAACTGTTCCGGGTTCATTTCGCCAAGACCCTTGTAACGCTGAATGCTTACTCCCCGGGTGGCTTCATTTAAAACATGGCCAAGCAGATCAAACAGGTTTATTTTATCAACCGGGGCTTCTTCCTTGTAGTTTACCTTAAAATCAAGCCCGCCATATTTTTCAATTGTTCCGGTAATGTCGTCATAAGCGCGTTTATACATGCGGGAATTGAAAAACTCCACAGGCAGATTCATGCTCTGCCCCTTGGAATTTGAAATGGCCAGGAAGCTGCGGTCTTCGTCGCCCGGCTTTTGCATGGACAAAGTGAACTTATAACCATTTGATTCAAGCCATTGGCCAAGTCCGTTGTTTGCCAACTCCTCAAGGTTGTCCTCGTTAACCTTGGTTTCATATTCAACCAAAGTCATGAACAAAGGCCTGGGCATGCCGGCTATTTCCGCGTCGTGCAGGCGGGAATCCAGATCGTTGATTTTGTCCATCAGGTCAATTATGCCATCGCCTTTGATCTCGCTGCCGTTTGAAGCGGTAATGGTTATTTCCCTGGAAACCCGGCCAAGCAAGTGCTCGTTCAGCTCAGAGTCGTCCTTGATGAATTTTTCAGGGCCCTTCCCATAAACACGGTAAAGCGGCGGCTGGGCTATATAAAGAAATCCCCTGCGGATCAGTTCTTCATACTGGCGGAAAAAGAAAGTCAACAAAAGGGTGCGGATGTGCGCCCCGTCAACGTCCGCGTCGGTCATAATCACAATTTTGTGATAACGCAGCTTGTCAAGGTCAATATCTTCAGCGCCTACGCCGGCGCCCATAGCGGTAATCAGGGCTTTAACTTCCTTGTTCCCAAGCATTTTGTCAAAGCGAGTCTTTTCAACGTTCAGAATTTTACCGCGCAAGGGAAGAATCGCCTGAATCGACGGATTTCTGCCCTGCTTGGCCGAGCCTCCGGCGGAATCGCCTTCCACTATGAAAAGCTCGGATTCGGCGGGATCTTTACTCTGACAGTCGGCCAGTTTACCCGGCAGGCTGTTGTCGGAAAGCGCGCCTTTGCGGCGAACCAGATCTTTGGCCTTGCGGGCCGCGTCTCTGGCTCTTGCGGCGTCAATCGCCTTTTCAATGATCAGCCTGATTTCTTTAGGGTTTTCCTCGAAAAAAGTGTTCAGCTTGTCATACATGCAAGAAGCCACTATTCCGGAAATTTCACTGTTCCCCAGCTTGGTCTTGGTCTGACCTTCAAACTGGGGATTGGGAAGCTTAACGCTCACAATAGCGGTAAGGCCTTCGCGCACATCGTCGCCGGAAAGCTTGATTTTGGCTTTTTTGGCAATATCCGAGCTTTCCAGATATTTGTTGATCGCGCGGGTAAGCGCCGTGCGGAAACCAACCAGGTGGGTTCCCCCCTCCTTGGTGCGGATGTTGTTCGCAAAAGTAAGCACATTTTCCTTGTAACCGGCGTTATACTGAATCGCAAAGTCAACAATTACGTTGTCCTGCTCGCCGGAACCGGAAATAATGGGATGAATGCCGGTTTCGCCGGAATTGAGGTTTTTTACAAATTCCTTGATTCCGCCGTCAAACCGGAACAGATGCTCTTCGGTAGTGCGCTCGTCGTGCAGAAGAATTTCCAGGCCCTGATTGAGGTATGCCAACTCCTCCAGGCGCTTGGAAAGAATTTCATATGAAAATTCGCTTGTTTCAAATATTTCCTCATCCGGGTAAAAGCGGACCGCTGTGCCCTGAGAGTCCGATTCCCCAATAATCTGCAAATCTTCCTGCGGAACTCCGCGGCGGTATATCTGGCGGTAACGGTGACCGTTACGGCGCACAACCACTTCCAGTTTTTCGGAAAGCGCGTTTACGCATGACACGCCCACACCGTGCAAACCGCCGGAAACTTTATAGGAATCGTTATCGAATTTACCGCCGGCATGCAGCTTGGTCATAACCACTTCAACCGCCGGACGGCCTTCCTTGGGGTGAATATCAACAGGAATGCCACGCCCGTTGTCGGTTACAGTAACGCTGTTGTCCATATGCAAGGTTACTGTAATGCGGGTGCAAAAACCAGCCATGGCTTCGTCTATCGAGTTGTCCACAACTTCATAAACAAGGTGATGAAGCCCGCGCCAGTCGGTAGAGCCAATATACATGGCAGGCCGCATGCGAACTGCGGCCAGGCCTTCTAAAACCGTGATGTTTCCAGCATCATAGGCCGCAGCTGCGGCCTGCTTGTTTTCTTCAGTCATTAAACCTCTTCCTCGCTAAAGTAAGTATCATCCACCATCTTCATGGGCATGATAATCACGTTGTACATGGGGTCGTTCTCACCGCTGATGCCGCACGGCCCCTCTGTTCCCGTGAGGGTAAGCGCAATCTTCTCAGACTGGAAATGGTTGATAATCTCCATCAGATTGCGGGTGGGGAAAGCAATTTTTGAAATGCTTCCGCTGTATTTAACTTCAAGCACTTCATCCGCCTGGCCTATATCCTGCCCAAGAGCGGACAGCTTGAGTTCATTGCCCAGTTCGAAATAGGTGCAGCGGTTGGTTTCGTTATTGAAAATGGATAAACGGTCCATTGCTTCCAGAAGTTCCTTTCTGTCCACCTCAAGCCTTGAAGTGTCCGGGTCGGACAGGCGGGACATAAACGCGTTATAATCAGGGTACTGATACGCGCTCAAAGGAAGGCTGAAAGTTTCACGCCTGTCCGCGGTGCGCAGGTAAAGGCGTTTCTCCGACTGGTTCAGCTCTATTTCATCTTCTCCAAGCCATTTTTTAAGCTCAACCAGATATTTCTTCTGGATCAGAATTCCTTCTTCCGGAAGAAGCGAATGAATATCCTCGTTGATGAATCGAATCAGGGAAAACTGATGCCCGTTCAAACCGCAAGTGTCGATATTATAATCATCAACCGGCTTCATATACAAGCAGGCAATCGCTTCCAGAGTATCTTCATCTCCAATGCAGTATGAAATGCGGTCGATGACCTCCTGCAGGAAGTCGCCGGACCAGAATACCGCTCCTTCTTCAGGAAATGGCGAAAAATTTTGAAACCATGAAGTGTCGTTAACCGGAAGCTTGTATTTTCTTCTTCCCTGCTCAATCAACAGGTTTCCGCTTTCCTTGTCCAGCTTGAGGGTGATTGTTCCCTGGGGAAGCTTGCGCAAAAGATCGGTAAAATAACGCCCGTTTACTCCCACCAGACCGTCTTCTTCAATTTCGGAAGGATATGAGCCGCAAAATTCTATATTCGAGTCTGTAGACATTATGGCCAGTGAACCGTTTTCAGCCTTTAGCCAGATCGAACGCAAATACGCCGCTCCGCTTTTGCTGGGGATAATGTTGGCCGCTTTTTGCAAGCCCTCTATGATGTTTTCTTTTTCTACTCTTAAAAACATAATATTATCCTGTTGTTTTTGTTGTGTGCTAGATGATGTTACTAACTATACTAACACACAATGTTTATTTATAAAATTATTCACCTTCAGTTGTTCTTTTCTTGTTCCGGATGTTCCTGTCTTCCGTTTTGGACATTAATTTTTAAAACCAAGGCACTTAGTTTTCAAGCTTGTTACCAATTTGTGCGTATCTTTGTTAAGCTTCACTAATTTATCAATTTTTTTTACAGAATAGATGGCTGTGCTCTGGTCTTTGCCGCCAAAAATATTGCCAAGCTCAGGATATGACGAATGCAGCAGGTTGCGGCAAAGATACATGCCCACCTGCCTTGCGAACGATATTTCCCTGGAGCGCTTGCTGCTCAGAATATCGGCGGTTGAAACTCTCAGGCTTTCACTGCATACCTCAATAATTCTGGTAGAAGTTATTTCTGAAAGTGAAATTCCTCCGGCTTCTTTGACCATTTTTTCAAAATCCCGGGTTGATATTTTTTTGCCCTGGGCAAAGCTGAGAGCCGCTATCCGGTTTATAATCCCTTCTATCTGGCGCAGGCTGTTGAACTGGGTGGAAAGAGAAAGAATTTGCTTGTCGGAAAGGGATAAATTAAGGTATTTAGCCCTTTTTCTTACAAAAATAGAGCGAAGTTCAAGATTGGGCTGTTTAAGCCCGGCGAAAACGCCTTGCTGAAGCCTGGTCAGCAGGGGAAAAGCTATTCCGTCTATCGTATCCGGCAAACAGTTGCAGCCGAATGCGATTATCTTGCCCTGGCTGTAAAAATGATCGAACAGGATGACCAGCTCGTCCTGGAGGTCGTTTTTATTTCTGATCTGCTGCAGGTCGTCAATCACAAACGCCTGATTGGAAAGAATTTTTTTCCTGGTCAGGTAATTCGAGCCGGTGTCGGAGTAAATATCCGTCAGTTCTCTAGGAGTGGCCATAAAAACCATCATGTTCCGCTCGTTGCGCAGCACGTTCACCAGTGAGTGCAGCAGATGTGTTTTTCCGCATCCTGTTTTTCCATATACGCAGAATGGGTTGCACACCTGAAGGTCTATGCTCCCTCTTGCTATGCCCTGAGCTGTTTCAAGTGCGAAATAGTTGTCCCCTAGCGTGATGAATGACGAGAAGGAAAAGGGCGATTTTTTTTTGGACGGGTCTTTTTGAAGAACCGGCAGAATAAACCCCTGCTCCTGAATTGCGGAATCAAGCAAATATTCTATCTGGGCGTTTTGACCAAGACATTGAAGAACTGAATTTTCAAAGTACTTGCGCGCATGCATCATAAAACACTGGCCGAACAATTTATGGGGAAACATCACCTGAATGGAGGCGGCCGTAAAGCCATCCATTTTTTCAGATTTGGAACAGCCGCCGTTTTTGGCGTTTTCATCGGAATTTACCGTGATTATGGACAAAGGCTCAACCCACTGTTTTATAAACTGGTTGGAATGATTGTGTCGAAGATGGTTGAGCAATGTCTGTTTAAGCACGAAAATGTCCCAAGAGAAAGCGAGCTTGCAAAGGCTGCCGATATTAGCGAATAAAGAAAAAAATCATCTGGAAAAGATACTGACGTAATGGCGTAACATATCAAAAATAAGCCTTCAGGACAAGTGAAACTTGAAATTTGCATGCTTAAAAAAACAAGTTATATCAATAATAATTTAAAATTTGGAGGAGAAAAAAAAATCATTGTGGACAGATTTTTTTTAGGTTAAATAACAGCCCTCTGGTAAAAAGCAAAAAGTGCCATTAAGGAGCGGTTTTTATGGATAAATGCCCTTGTCTTTCCGGTCGGGAATACGCCGAATGCTGTCAGCCTGTGATTGAAGGCGAAAAGCCGGCCTCAAGCCCGGAAGAGCTTATGCGCGCGCGTTACAGCGCACATGCCAAAGGCGAAAGCAAGTTTCTCGTTTCCAGCCTCCACCCCAGCATTCGCGGTGAGGAAGCGCTGGAAGAAGACCAGGACAAATATCAGGAAATCAAAGACGATATTTCCTGGGATGGTCTTGAAGTTGTGGAAGCTTCTGAAAATGGGAAGCTTGGGGAAGTTGATTTTATCGCCCATTACAGCATTCAGAAACAGCCCCAGCAGCACCGTGAAAAAGCCAAATTCGTCAAGGAAAACGATGAATGGTTTTATTTCGACGGCGAAGTTGAGGGACACGTGACCTACCGCCGCGAGAATCCCAAAGTCGGGCGCAATGATCCTTGCCCCTGCGGCAGCGGCAAAAAATATAAAAAATGCTGCGCTGCCTGAACTTGATTCGGTTTCAGCAATTGCCACAGGGGGAAGACGGCCGGTCCGCTTCCCCCTGTTTTTCAGGAACGGAATTGAATGAGTGCTGATAACACCGGACACTCGCTGATGCTTAACCGCAGCGAATGGGCTTTAGTGGGCATAACCATTCTTTGGGGGCTCA
>CAZJFJ010000099.1:0-7976 GCA_964545305.1 uncultured Desulfovibrionaceae bacterium | reverse complement strand
TTTGCAAGAAAATGGCCTGTCGTTTTCTAGATGGATTACATAGTAGGCGTTGCCATCTTCTTTACCATTATTTATAGTGAGACTAAAGGCATTAAGCTCATTAGCTATAAATATTAAAAAATATAATAAAATGCGTATTTTATACATTTTATACCACATCAGGCAGGGGAAACACCCCCGGTTAAACAGAAAAGGCTTCTTCTATATTATCATAAACAGCATATCGGCCAGGAAGCAGAAAGCTTAATAGCCAAGTTGAAGGAACTTTTTCAGGGCGCGCCGCTAAAATGCCATGCCTACAAACATCTTGCATTATTTTGCAAAAAAAGGAAATATACCCCAAACACCAGGGGTAAGTCTTGAACAAATTTTCCTCTTTTTTATCAACTCCCAGATACATCTGCTTTGACGGGGGCATGGGAACCATGCTCCAAGGCAGAGGTCTCCTTCCCGGAATGAGCCCGGAGGTTTTCTGTCTGCAAAACCCCGGCATTCTTATCGGCATCCATCGGGAATATGCTGAAGCCGGGGCGGACGTGCTCACAACCAACACCTTCGGCGGTTCCCGGCTCAAACTGCCGGAAGGCCTTGAGGTGGTTTCATTTAACCGCCAGATGGCCGAGTTTGCCCGTGAAGCAGCCCAGGGTCACGGTCGTCCGGTTTTTGTGGCCGGCAGCATCGGCCCCAGCGGCCACTTCATCCATCCGTTGGGAGAGATGAGCTTCAGGGAAATGGTTGAAGTTTTCCGCGAGCAGATAAGAGGGCTGGTTCTGGGCGGCGTGGACCTCCTATTGGCTGAAACCCACTTTGATCTTGCCGAATTGCGCGCAGTGGTTGTGGCCGCCCGCGAAGAAACCGACATCCCCATTGGCGTTTCCATGACTTTCGAAGACAAGGCAAGCCTTACCGGAACCTCTCCCCTTGTGTTCAAGGAAACCATGCTGAACATGGGTGTGGATATAATATCAACAAACTGCAGCGCCGGCCCGAAAGAACTTGCCGGGGTTGTGGCAGAGCTTCTGCATAACTGCCCGGTTCCCGTTCTGGTGGAACCGAACGCCGGCCTGCCTGAACTGGAGGACGGTAAAACAATTTTCAGACTCGGCCCTGAAGAATTCTCAACCCTTACCGCCGAGTTTGGAGCGCAAGGAGCAAAACTGCTGGGCGGCTGTTGCGGCACCACGCCAGCTCACATAGCGGCTTTGCGCAAAAAACTGAATTGTCTGCCCGCACCTGCAAAAAATTACTTTCAACGTGAAAAGGTTGTAGTTACTTCGCGTTCCCAGGCAATTCTTATCGGCCAGGACGAACCGATAAGAATAATCGGAGAACGAATCAACCCCACCGGGAAAAAACAGTTGACGGCGGAACTTCAGCAAGGCGATTTTTCCCTGGCTCTGAAGTATGCGGAGGAACAGATCAAGGCGGGCGCTCCGCTTTTGGATATCAATGTAGGCGCTCCGTTGGTTGACGAAACAACTACTCTGCCCAAACTGGTTCAAGCCGTTGCCGGGCAATATCAGACCCCTCTTTGCCTCGACAGCTCAAACCCCAAGGCTATTGAACTGGCCCTGGAGGTTTACCCCGGGTCGGCACTGGTGAATTCAATCAACGGCGAGCCTGGGCGCATAGAAACGCTGGCCCCGCTATGCCTTAAATATGGCGCCCCTTTTATTCTGCTGCCCTTGACCGGGGGTGAGCTGCCCCACACATCCAGACAACGCATCGGCATTCTTGATAAAATGCTCGAAGAACTGAGAAGGCATGGGGTTCCAAACAGTATGATTGTGGTGGACGTGCTGGCCCTGACCATTTCTTCAAGCCTGGAGGCGGGTAAGGCTTGCTTTGAAACCATCCGTTATTGTAGCGAGCTTGGCCTGGCCACCAGCGTGGGCCTTTCCAACATTTCCTTCGGGATGCCCGCACGGGAAATCCTCAACTCCGCCTTCCTTTGCATGGCCGCCGGAGCCGGCCTTTCGGCATGCATAGCCAACCCTGGCAACGCGCGTCTTGCCGAAGCAGTGGCTACGTCCAACGCGCTTACCGGAAGGAAGGAAGGAGTGGACAGGTTTATTTCCGTTTATGCAAACTGGACGCCGGATTCCTCCGGCGCGCTCTCCCCGGCCCAAAACACTCCCGCGTCTTCCGGCGGAGCGCCCCAAGGCGGCGAAGTCAGCCTGGAGCAATGCATTATAGAGGGGCGCCAATCTGAAGTGATGCCGCTTGTGGAGCTTGCTTTGGAAAAAGGCGAAGAACCTTTCTACATTGTGCAGCAACGCCTTATACCGGCAATTACTGTGGTTGGTGAAAAATATGAGCGCAAAGAATATTTTCTTCCCCAGCTGCTGAAAGCCGCCGAAACAATGCAAATGGCCTTCGCCCGCCTAAAACCGCTTTTGGAAGAAGGAAACACAGCAAAAGAACGCCCGGTGATAATTATGGCCACAGTCGAAGGCGATATTCACGACATCGGCAAAAATATTGTCATTCTCATGCTGAGCAATCATGGCTTTGAGGTAATAGACTTGGGCAAAGATGTCTCCTCGGAAAAAATCGTGGAGGCCGCAGAAAATAACAAAGCCTCTCTGATAGGCCTTTCTGCCCTGATGACCACAACCATGGTGCGCATGGAGGAAACTATTTCTTTATTGAAAGAAAAAGGGCTTCCCATAAAAGTCATGATTGGGGGGGCGGTAGTAACCCGGGATTATGCAGAATCTATCGGGGCAGCGGGATACGCGGCCGATGCCGTTGGTTCGGTACGCATTGCCAAACAAATTTTAGGAATTAACTAATCTTTATTAACAGGAAAGCAGCTTTTGTTTATGCCGGGCCAACCGTGCCGGGCGAAAACCGTTTTTCCGGCAGTAGCAAAATTTGACGTTTTGCAGTATATTTAAAAATAGCGTTAATTGCACCTTAAAATACTGGAGTAACGCTTTGAAAAAAGCAACGCACTATGCCTGTAATACATATAAGCTTTTTGCCTTTTCGGCAAAATTGCTGCTGCTCGCCGGGCTGCTCGCATACGCCTGCCTTACGCCCTTGGAGGCAAAAGCGGCAGAGAAATATACCCCCGCAAGCCTGGAGCAAGTGATGCAAGTGGTAAAAAGCCACCGGGGGGAGGTTGTAGTTTTAAATGTATTTGCCAGTTGGTGCCCCCCCTGCGTTCAAGAAGCCAAAACCCTGACTCAATTTTACCAGAAATACCCGCCTAAAAGCGGCATTCATTTATATGGAATTTCCCTTGATGATGACCTGAAGGAGCTTGAAAACTTTTTATCTGAACGCAACATAAACTTTCCAGTATATCATTGCGGGCAGGACTTTGTGGATAACTTTGAAATTGAGACTATTCCAACCCTTCTAGTTTTCGACCGGGAAGGCGTTCTGGCAGATTATCATCTCGGCATTGCCTCAATGAAAGAACTAACCGATATTATGGACAAATACAGATAAGCTATGGATTACATTATTAGAAAAGCGCGCATGAGCGATGTGAGAGAAATACACACCCTTCTGCTCAAAGCCGCGGATGAAGGCTTGCTTCTCCCTCGCTCCCTCCGCCAGCTATATTCGCATTTGCGCGATTTTTATGTTGTGGAGCCGGGTGAAGGAGGACCCGTGGCCGGATGCTGCGCTCTGGCCATTATTTGGGAAGGGGCGGGAGAAATCCGGTCCCTGGTTGTTGCTCCGGAATACAGGGGGAAAGGCTTTGGAAAAGCACTGACCGAACACTGTATTGAGGAGGCAAGAGAGCTCGGATTGGGGCGTGTATTCGCGCTTACATATCAAGTTGAGTTTTTCGACAATCTTGGCTTTGTGGAAGTCACCAAGGAAGCCCTGCCCCAAAAAGTATGGTCTGACTGCATCAACTGCCCCCGTTTCCCCGATTGTGATGAACATGCAATGTTGCTGGCCCTTTAAATTACATCTTGCTCTTATGTTTGTTAAAAGGTAATATTTGAGTATCATGTGGACAATAAGAATCTGTTAACCGGCTTCAGAAACAGGATTAACTAATGATAATCACCTGCCCCAACTGTTCCACTACATTCAATCTGCCAGACAGTCAGGCAAGCCCCTTGCGTAAAGCCAGATGTTCATTTTGCAAGACCGTCTTTGTTCTAGCCGACGGGATGGACGATAAGGACTTTGAAGCCATTTCAATGGCCGGAGAACAGCAAAAGCCGGAAAATTCAGAAAAAGCCGCCGAGGAAAACCTGCAGGCCATACTCAGCAATGGCGAAGACTTTAATGTTGACTCCATAAAACCCAAAAAACGGGGAAAACTTCTGCCGATCATTGCAGGAATTGTTCTTCTTGCAATTATTGCGGCGGGAACGCTTGTTTTTACCGGCATTCTAAAATTCGATATATTGAAAGAACCCGACTCCGCTGCCCCGCAGGAAGAGACTGCGGCAACAAACGCGACTGGCGGCAACGCCACGGTTATGCCTCCCCCTGACGATGCCCATGTGAAAGACATAATATTCCAGAATACAAAACAATACTTTGTAAATAATGAAAAACTCGGGCAAATCTTTGTGGTTGAAGGAAAGGCCGTTAATAATTACAAAACGCCGAAAGAACTGATTCAAATAGAAGCGAGCCTTCTGGATGAACACGGAGTGGCTGTGGCCACCAAGCAACAATTTGGCGGCGTGACTCTTACAATGTTCCAGCTGCAGGTTCTTTCCCAAGCAGATATTGAAAAAGCCCTGAACAATAATATTGAAATTCTGGCCAACAACCTTAACATACAGCCGGGTGGAGCAGTTCCGTTCATGCTTGTCTTTGTCAACCCCCCAGCCAACATAAGTACCTTATTCCTTAAAATCATTGACGCAAAAGATTCCCCAGCCAATTGACAATATCCAAACCGCTGTCAGAGCATTTTAACATTGAAAAACTATTTCTGGCAAAATGCTCTGAGGGCGCAAGCAGTGCCGTCCGCCCTGCAGACGCAGGCGGAATTCACTTCCGCCGTTGCTTCAGCCGTAGACGAATTTGAGTTGTACGGATGAAGACAGCAACGCTAAGCACCGAAGAGGGGGGCGTCTCAAAATTAATCTGCTCCAGGGGGCGGTGTTTATGCACCAAAAAAGGGCTGCCAATCTGGACAGCCCCTACTAATTTTCCAAAAAATGTTATTAACGGCCAAAACTCCGAGCAAACAGGTCTTCAATGGCAATGCGCCCTGAGTCCGAAAGGAAGCGCGTTCCCGTACCGGTAAAATGGCGAGTGGAGATGTGAGGCTGTCCAGCCTCTACCCATTCACTTTCCATCCAGGCAAACCACACCCCTTTATCCTGGTCGAAAACAAAAAGAGGTTTATTGCAAATTTTCGCAAATTCGGCTCCCCACCCTGTGCCGCCTTTTACCGTGCCATCTTCCTGAATAGTGCCCACAACAAATATCTCTTCACCGCTCGACACCTGCCAGCAAATGGATTGCAGCACTTTTCTGAAAAGAGGCGCGCGAGTGTATTCTCTACTCATAAGACGGGAGACATAGGCAAGACTCACATCTTTAAGGGCGAGCTCTTCGAGGGTAAGAACCCTTAGCCCGCGTGTGCGCTCTTCCTGGTGCCCGTCAAAGCTATAGTTCACCTCTTGAACTCCATAGTGCTCCGCAATCTCTCCAAAAAACGCCTCTGCTCCCGAAGCACCCCCGCTATACAAAATGCAGTCTTTAGGATTTAGCATCATTAAATAAAACCTCCCCGTACAGATTCAGGAAACTGGCTTGAATTTGCAAATTAACACCTAAAACAAAGCCCTGCTTTTGCATGTATATTCAGCAAAAAAACTTTGCCTAAAGATATTAACTTTTATCTACCATCAAAGTCCACTTTTGCCTAGTATCATACACATAAAAAGGGAACTTCTTCCGCTCGCTCTTTTCACAGAATTGGTGAAGGACAGGCGGACAATCGTGCTTACAAAAAAGCCCCGCATTGCGGGGCTTTTACACTTCTCGCTAGAAGCGAGGAGCTCTCGGCTCTTTCGGGCGCGCTTCGTTCACCCGCAGGGTTCTACCCCCGAAACTGGAGTTATCCAGAGCTTCAATTGCAGCTGTAGCTTCCGGATCTTCCATTTCAACAAAAGCAAAACCCCTGGCTCTGCCGGTTTCACGGTCAGAGATGAGTTTTACGGAAAGCACATTGCCATAAGGCTGGAAAATACCCTGTATTTCCTCTTCAGTGGCAGACCAAGGCAAATTGCCCACATAAATAGACTTTGGCATGAAACAAAACCTCACTAAAAATAAAATCAAACCTGCACAAAAGTTTGAAACCCCAAGTTCCAAACGATACAGCTACGTTATTGAATGCCCTATTAATGGCATTCAGTCAATAGAAAAGCTTAAAAAAAAATATAGATGCTGACTGCGCTCATATCTTCACATAACACATTGAAACAACTAGCTTTTTCTAATAAGGAGCATATTAACTGTCAGTAAGTCATCCTGATAGGCGAGTTTATTGAAAGGCAACAGGTTTAAATTATCAAACCAGTCTCTACTAGCTGATAGCAGTGCACTCTAAAGTTTTAGGCAGCGCCTCATTGCTTTTGTGAGAAACACACAAGAAGCGGGGATATTTTATAGGATAATATATGCCGAATATGCCTTAATTGTTATCAAGGCTATTCACTACTTTGTTGCGGCCCTCCGCCTTGGCTTTATACAAAGCGGTATCCGCCGCCTGAATCGCCTCACGCAAGACCATTTCAGGCTTGCTTATAACCTTTGACCCTTCTATGGTTGCAACGCCAATACTTACTGTTATATTGACCTTTTTGCCATCATTCAGCTCAATGGGCGTCTCTTCTACGGAAGAACGCAGTCTTTCCGCCACCTGCAGCCCGTCCTCATTACCCGTCTCAGGAAACAGGAAAATGAATTCCTCACCGCCATACCGTCCCATAACATCCATTTGACGCATGGCGGAGGAAGCTATTGTCGAAAGCTATTGCAAGCAAAGATCTCCATTCAGGTGTCCATAGTTATCATTGAATTTTTTAAAGAAGTCCACATCCAGCATGCACAGGGTCATAAACCCGTTATTACGTTTCAGACGCGCAACTTCCGAAATGGCCAGCTTAAAGAAATGACGACGGTTGTATTGACCTGTAAGGGGGTCAAGGGCAGCCAGGGTCCGGTAGCGTTCCTCACTAATCCGAAGCGCTTCTTCTGCTTTAATGCGGACGGCTATCTCCTGCTTCAAACTTTCTGTAAAGGAAGTAAGCAATTCTTCCTGCTGCCGCAAATCCTCCAGGCTTTGGTGCAACCTTACAACCATGCTGTTAAAAGCTGTGGAGAATTCCCCCATGAAGTCAACTCGTTGTGAAAAATCTCCAGCTGCCACCATCTCAACCTGCCAGCTCAAATGGCGCAGATTGGCCTGCAAATTTTTTAAAGACCCGCCTAAAAAACCTTTGAGTTTTACGTCTCTGGTAAAGTCGCCCTTTGCAAAAGAAATTACTATCTGCCGAAGCTCCGCCAGATAATCATATATCTGAGAGAACTGTTCATTATTTTCAACCAGCTCCGTAGCTTCCGGGGTACTTGTAGAAAAAATCAACCTGTAAATCAGATCAAGGCTTTCATCCTGTTCTGATTCGGCAGTAGTCATGTTTTTACATTCATCCACACATTAACCTTCTTAACCCATAGCAAATTTTTTAAAACACCACACACCCAAGCCGGGCGGCAGAACCAACCTTTGCCCACCACAAGCGCGCAGTCTGCATGGTATTGCCGTGCAGACTGTTTCATTGAAAAAGTTTTAAGCCGTAATTTGCATGAGCTGTTCTGGAAGCCAGCAACAAGCATACAGAATATCAAGAAAGCGGGCTGGAATAGAACGAAACCACCAAAAGAAAGGAAAGCACGGAGAGGAATTGTTTTCAAAGTATGGCTTCATGTTTTTTTCGCAGATTGTGGGCATGAGCGAAGAGTATTGCCGTATA
>CAZJFJ010000098.1:6861-8129 GCA_964545305.1 uncultured Desulfovibrionaceae bacterium | reverse complement strand
CCTCAATGGTCTTAACAACGTCCTTGAGCTTGATACGATTTTGCTTAAGGTCTTCACCCACACTCACTATTTCTTCAACCGCAACCGGCACTTCAACCAAGGCATAAAGGACTTCTTGTTCGCCAATTTCAATCTTCTTGGCGATAAGCACTTCCCCATCGCGGTCAAGCAAGGGCACTGCGCCCATTTCGCGCAAATACATCCGCACAGGGTCAGTGCTGCGAGAAGAATAATCGGCGCCGTCATCTTCTTCAACCAAATCGAAGTTGGATTCTATAATAACATCTTCTTCGGGTTCGGCGGGGGACATAGCCAGCTTTCTGCCTTCCTTCTCCGAATCTACAATGGCGATATCAAGCGAATCAAAAATAAAAATTATCTCTTCCACCTGCTCCGGAGTGCTCACTTCAACGGGCAGGGCTTTATTCACCTCATCAAAAGTAAGAAAGCCGGTCACTTTTCCTTTTGCAATAAGATGCTTTATTTGCTGGATTTCCTTAATGTTTCCCATCGGAATTCCTTTGTGCTTTAAGCGCCCTCAATATTTCCAGGCCGGGATCGCTACCCGAACCCAGCTGGCGCAGCACATCTTTATAGGTTTGCGCAATCTCTTTTTCGCTTTTTTCTTCAATGCGCACTTTAATATCGGCCAAGAATTCATCCCGGCCTTCTTCGGGAAGTCTTTCCGCCACACGGCAACGCACCCAGAATTCTTTTTCCTCCGGGCTGAAGTGCTCAAAAGCCTCTTCTTCTCCATATTCTACGAGCTTGTTCCATATTCCCCTGCTAAAGGGTGTGAGCAGCAATTTCTCACAGCCTGCTGTGTTGAGCTGCTCCACAAAGCCTGGAAAACAAGCCAAGAAATGAAGGATTTCACGCGCCACCGCTTCATTGGCCATCCCAATTTTGGGTTTTGGCGTATTTGCGGCTTTTCCCGGCCCGGAACGGGTTTGAGAAAGAGGCGCTGTGGTCGCTGATTTTTTAAAGTCACAACTTTTAATTTGCCCTCTTATTTGCGCTTCGTCAATACCCAATGCAGGCGCGAGGCACGAAATAAAATTGCTTATCAATTCAGGCAGCTCCACCTGAGCAATGAAATTTCTAAGCCATTCCACAGCTTCACGAGGAGAAAGGGTTGCCTTTACAGTGTTTGCACAGTAAACAATTCCTGCCTCTGCGGTTTTTCGCAGCCGTTCAAACGCCTCTGCTCCATGGTTATGCAAAAGGCTGTCAATATCCTCTTCCTGAGGCAAAATAACCACCCTGCA
>CAZJFJ010000098.1:2782-6851 GCA_964545305.1 uncultured Desulfovibrionaceae bacterium | reverse complement strand
CCCGCCCCAAGAATCATTTCCGCGCTGCGCAATGCGGCTTTACGCCCAGGCGCATCCCCATCAAAGAGCAGCTCTACTGTAGAGGAAAACCCCGCCAAACGCCGCACTTGTTCTTTGGTAAGAGCTGTTCCCAGCACTCCGCAGGCATTTGTGTAGCCAAACTGGTGCAAGGAGATCACATCCAGATAACCTTCAGTCAACAGCGCCGTCTTCAGATGGGTGATGGTGCGCCTGGCCTGGTAAAGTCCATATAAATGTTCGCCTTTTTTATATATTGGCGAATCGCTGGAATTTATATATTTAGCCTGCTCACGGTCATCCTGAACAGCCGTTTCAATAATTCTTCCGCCAAAAGCAACCACCCGCCCGGACAAATTTTTGATTGGGAACATCAATCTGCCCCGGAACCGGTCATATGACCTTCCGCTTTTTTCACTTCTGCTCAGAAGGCCGGATTTAACCGCCAATTCATCATCTATGCCGGACTTTTTAAAATACTCCGCCAAATTTCCCCAATCGTCAGGGGCAAAGCCAAGCTCAAAAGCTGCAACCATTTCCGGATTTATCTTGCGCCCGGTTATATAATCACGGGCGGCCCCTCCTTCTTTTCCTTTCAAATTGGAGAGAAACCGTGTTAATGCAAGCTCATGCAGCTTCAAGGCCTGCCGCTTGAAATCATCCTTCTTCGCCGCCTGAGGGTCGCGTTTCACTCTGGAAAGCTCCACCCCGGCCTCTTCCGCCAATTGCGCCAATCCTTCCCGGAATTCAAGCCCGTTAATCCGGCAATAAAAGTCGATCAGGTCTCCCGACGCCTGACACCCGAAGCAATAAAACAATCCTTCTTCCTCATTTATTGAAAAAGAAGGCTTGGTTTCATTGTGGAACGGACAAGGAGCAACCCAGCGGCCGCCAGCCCTGCGCAACTCGACATAGCGCTTGGCGATATCAACCAGATTTACACGTGATTTGATTGCTTCTATGTCTGAGCGGTTTGACATTATAAATATATCCTGAAATTTAAAAAGCAAGGAGTGTGTTTATTAAGGTAAATCCGAAAGTCTGTTTTGAACATACGAGTTCATTTCTACAAGATCAAATTCCTTTGCCCGCTGCTCACACGCCGCCAAATATTCATCGATATTGTCAAGTGTAAGCAAGCCTTTCTTAACAGCTATAGCTCGTATAATCCAATCACTAATCTTTTCGGAAAAATGTATAAGGTCCTTATAGTTTGCGATATTGTCCACAAAATCTTTGTTTTCAAAACCATAATACAACTGGAGCAGATTGATTTTAAGCCCCCCCTCCGGCGCTTAGTGTTGCTGTCTTCATCCGCACGACTCAAAGTCGTCTATGGCTGAAGAACGGCGGAAGTGAATTCCGCGTACGCTGCGGGGCGGGCGGCGCAGTTCGCCCCGCCAAAGCATTTTGGCAAAAGCAACCTTTCAATGTCAAAATGCCATGGCCTGACTGGCAAAACCAGAAAAAGATATGCGTAAGAAAAAAATATTTAAATAAAATGGTTATTTAAGTTCTACGATTGTAACCCCGTCGCCGCCCTGGTCTTCATTCGCCGTATAGTAATGCGCAATGCCGGGACGGCTTGCCAAAAACTGATGAATTTCACGCCGAAGAGCGCCGGTGCCTCTTCCATGCACCACCTCAAGAGCGTCCCTGCCCGAAAGCATAGCCTGATCTATCTGACGCTCAAGCTCCCGGAGCGCCTCTTCCGCCCTGCTTCCCCGCAAATCCACCCTTAAAGGAATAGAAAGCCCTTGTTTGGGCTGTTCCGGCGAGGTTTTTGTTTTTTCAACCTTGCCCTTGGGCGAAGTTTGCTGGCCGGCCGCGTCAGATGGCTTCAGGTCTGTAAAAGCGGCCCAAATGGAAACTCCATTAAAATCTAGTTTGGCCCTTTGTTTTTTCTGATCAATTTCCTCAATTATCCCGTTGCGCAGCCAGGGAATGTATTGAGCCACGTCACCGGGGGCAGCGTTTGCAAAGCTGTCTTCAACAGGCGAGCTCTCTTTGGAAGAAACAAGCCCAGCAAGGTTTTGCCTTATTTCTGAAAGCTCTTTCAGCGCCTGTTTCCGGCCTGTTTTTTCAGCCCGGATTTCAGCCATAATTTGCCGACGGGATTCATCCAGCCCTTTAAGCGTGTCGCGGTGTTCTTTTTCAAATTTTTCAGCCAGCTTGTTTTTGATTTCTTCAAGCCTGCCCCGCTCCTTTTCAAGCTCCCGTATTTCTTTTTCCCGCTCCACGGCAAGGCTGTTCAGGCGGGAAATCAGAACGGAGGTTTCCTGCCCTTCCATCAGGAGATACTTTTCCGCCTGCCGGATAATGTCGTCAGGCAAGCCATTGGCTTTTGCCACATCAAGAGCCAGGCTTGCGCCCACTTGGTCATAAACCAGTGTATACAAGGGTTTTTTGCTGTTTTCATCAAACAGCACGGAAGCCGCGCGCACGTCATCCCTGGAAAGGGCGTATGCCTTGAACGCCGGGAAGTGGGTTGCGGCAATTACATAGCCGTTTTTCCGCAAAATTTCGTCCACCACAGCTTGGGCAAGTGCGGAACCTTGTGAAGGATCTGTGCCTGCTCCAAATTCATCCAGAATCACCAGCGATTTTTCGTTAATTTCCGTCCAAATTTTAGATAAATGCTCGATTTGCGCAGTAAAAGTGCTCACATGTTCATCAAGGCTCTGCTCATCGCCAATAAACGCAAACACATTTTCCCAGGCTGGCAATACGCTGCCCGCGCCCACCGGAACAGGAATGGAGGCCATGCCCATGAGAGCTATCAGCCCCAGGGTTTTAAGGCTTACAGTCTTGCCTCCGGCGTTGCCCCCGCTAATAATCAGGGCCCTGTGCCCTTCTTCAAGAGCAATGTCCACCGGCACAACATGGCTGTAATCCATCAGCACAAGCAGGGGGTGACGCGCCTCCACAAGGCACACAGAGGCTTCGGATTGCAATCTCAGCATTCGCCCGTGATATTTTTCGGCAAGAGCTACTTTGGCCAGCTCAACATCCAATTTGACCATGAATTCATACATTGCAACAAGCGAATCCCGCTCCGAGCGCAAAATTCCGCTCAAATAACGCAAAACCTTACGTTCTTCCTCACGTTCTTCACGTTTTAATTCCTGAAGCTTGTTGTTCAGGCTGATAAGGAACAAGGGTTCAAAATAACAGGTTTCGCCCGTTTGCGAATAATCATGAATTATCCCCTCAACATGCCCCTTAAAATTGGTTTTAAGAGGCAGCACATAACGGTCGGAAGACAAGGTCATGAAATCTTCCTGCAAATAGTGGGCGATATTGTTGTTTTTGGCGAATTCTTTTACCTTGCGGGTGCACTGCTGATGAATCGCCCGCACTTCTCCGCGTATCAGAACAAGTTCCGGGGATGAATTGTCGTCCAGCAGGCCATCTTCGTTTATGCAGCGCAAAAGAGCCTGAATGCTTGCTTGCGGCCGGGGCGATGAGAGGAAAAGTTCTTTCAGGCCGGGCCAGTATAAACTGGCCTGCTCTGGGGTTACACAGCTTTTTCTGCCGCCGGCGAGCATCTCTTCAACTTCGCGGGCCTGACAAAGCATTTCCCGCACAGCCCAAAGCCCATCCATGTCGAGAAAATCAGAAGAGCGGTCCAGAAAACTGATTACCCCATCAAGATTGGGAAAATTGCGCAGCTTGAATTGAGAGTGCTCTTTCCACAGCCTGATTTCCTCAAACAAAACGGCTTTTCTTTCTATTTCCTCAACATTCCGGGCAGGTCTGATTGAAAGGCACTTTTCTTTGCCGGCATCGGAAACGGCAAGACCGGCCAGATATTCCAGCACCTTGCCGAATTCAAGCATTTTCAGGTTTCTTTCCCGCATATCAGGCAAGTTTCTCCCTGACCAGAGCGCTTGTTCTTTTTCCATCCAGGCGGCCTCTGTAATCTTCCGTCAAGCTGGCCATTACCTTGCCCATATCACGTAAATTTCCCGCCCCGGTTTTGGCAATGGCCTCAAGAATCGCCTTTTCAAGCTCCTCCGTTTCGGAAACGCGCTTGAGGATATACTCTCGG
>CAZJFJ010000098.1:0-2772 GCA_964545305.1 uncultured Desulfovibrionaceae bacterium | reverse complement strand
CAGCATTTCCGGCAAATATTCCTTGAGGATGGCAAGTTCGGCTTCTTCTTTTACCGCAAGATCTTCACGGCCTCCCGCCCTGAACTGCTCAATTGAATCAAGCCTTTGCTTGGCCTGTTTCTGAAGTATGTCCAGCATTTCGTCATCATTGGTCTCTCGTTTCAAGTCGACCGAAAGGTTGGTTGCCGCAGTTTTAAGGTGACGGAGAACGCCAAGGCGCAAAGAGTCCTTGGCCTTATACGCAACAAAATAATTGGATTGAATGCGTTCATTTAAAGACATAACTATTCCCTCAAATTGAAAAAGAAAAACGGGAAACTCAAACGTAAAGCCAGCTTGAGTTCCCCGTTACAAAGACCGCATTATGGTGATTAACCGATATTCATCTTTCTGATTTTCTTCATGAGGCGCTTGCGCGCAGCAGCGGTTTTCTTTTTGCGCTGGATGCTGGGCTTCTCATAGTGCTGGCGTTTCTTCATCTCAGACAGAATGCCTGCCTTTTCCACCTGCTTTTTAAAGCGGCGCAAAGCGATGTCGAAGTTATAGTCGCCTTCTTCCAAATATACTCCGGGCACAGATATCACCACCTTTTAAAAAAATTCCAGAACATACGGATGTTCTGTTCAAGGGAGTTCATTTAACAAAACTTATAAAAAAAAGCAAGCGCCAAAAAAGGCCCCATGATTATGGGGCCTTTACGTTTGAACAGATAAAAACAAGGAGGGCTTACTTAACAGAGTCTTTCAGACCTTTGCCGGCACGGAATTTGACCACTTTTGCGGCGGGAATGCGAATTTCTGCGCCAGTGCGGGGGTTCCGGCCTTTGCGGGCTTTGCGTTCTTCAACCGCGAAAGTCCCAAAACCAGTCAAAGTCACTTTGTCCTGCTTTACAAGAGCTTCCCGTGCAGCATCTAAAAGAGCATTGAGAGCACGCTCGGTTCCAGCCTTTGTCATGTTTGCTTTTAAGGCCACTTTGCTAACCAGTTCGGCTTTAGTCATGAAACCATCCCTCCTACAATTAATGTTTTTAATTTTGGCAGAAAGACGGGGTAGTCATTACTCCTGCCAAGTGGTTACCAAAATTATTCGGCATTCTGTAATTTGGTAAACACTTTTTACTACCTTCTGTCAAGTGGAAATATGTTAAAATAAAATAGCGGCCAGCATCTGAAACTGCTTGGGGGTCAAAGTCTCAGGCCTTGCTTCCTGGCTAAGGCCTTGTATTTCTAAAAAGAAATCGAGTTCAGCGCTCCAGTATTCTTTTAAAATATTTTTCAACTGCTTTCGCCTTTGCTGAAAACAAATCTTGAGCAGCCTTGAAAGGCTTTGCGGGCAACACAAAAGGCTGGCCGGGTTTGGAACGAAACGCATGACTGCGGAGTCCACTTTGGGTCTTGGTTCAAAAGCGCCTGGCGGAACAGTAAAAAGGCGTTCCACTTTTGCAAAACTCTGAACCCAGACGGAAAGGGCGCCATATTCTTTGTTTCCGGCGGAACTTGCCAGACGCATTCCCACTTCCTTCTGCACCATAAACACGGCCATCTGCCAGTTCGTGGTTTTTTGCACAATATCCCAAATTAAAGGGGAGGCCACATTATAAGGCAGATTTCCCACAAGCTTCCACCGTACATTAAGCCTGGAAAGATTTTCCCAGGGAAATTGCAGGGCGTCAATCAAAAGGGGTTGATATGCAAAGGAATGTTCTTGCGCCCAAAGCCCATGCTGTGCGGCCCAAAAACGGTCTTTTTCCAGCAAAACAAAATTCTTGGGTTTGCGAGAGGCGATCAGATGGCTCAAAGCCCCTGCTCCAGGCCCGATTTCAAGCACATAATCATCTGAGCTCAAGTTGAGGCTGCCCACAATTTTACGCGAAACATTAGAATCCTGTAAAAAATTCTGGCCAAGGCTGCGTTTTTTTGGGGGAAATTTATTGGGCAACTCGGGCATATAAGTCATGGGATCACGTCAAAACGGTCAAAAGTCAAAGTCATTCCAGCCCTGCCCTTGGAAACAGAACGTAAAGAGGTGGCGAAACCAAAAAGATTTTGCATTGAGGCCTCTGCCCTGATCATCTCCACCCGGTCGCCCGGGCTCACATTTACTACCCTTCCGTTACAGCTGGCCAGCAGGTTAAGCACGTCCCCCATGGACTCGGTGGGAGAAACTATTTCCAGGCGCATCACCGGTTCAAGTAAAACCGGGCCGGCCTTTTGCAGGGCATCGCGCAAAGCCTGGGAGGCGGCCATAGACAATCCGGCTCCGGATTTTTTCTCATATGAGAGCACCTTCACCCGTATCCCTGCAAGTTCGTTTCCGCTTATGGGCCCGGATGTAAAGGAAGACTCCAGCGCAAGCCCAAGCTCCTGGCGCATAACCCGCTCGGCCGGACTAATTTTTTCCAGGCCGGAGGATGGCCCGGCAAACTCAATTATATTGGCTTCACTACGCCCCAAGGGTTCTACCTCCAGGCAGACCTCACCCTGGTGCATCAGCCCTCCAAGTTCTTTCTCCACCTTTGCGTGACCCTGGGCCGCCTGGGTGATTGTTTCCCTGAACACCACCCTGGGGTCTCCGGAGCGGGGAGCAAGCTGAAATTCTCTTTGAAGCCGCTCCAGCACAATGTCAAGATGCAATTCGCCCATGCCGGACAAAACCCTCTGCCCTGTATCCTCATCAAGGATCAGTTTTAAGGTGGGATCCTCCAGAAGATACTGCCCCAAAGCCTCGTCGAGTTTTTTGGCTTCTTCCGAGTTGGCCGGTTCAAGCGCCCTG
>CAZJFJ010000097.1:0-8130 GCA_964545305.1 uncultured Desulfovibrionaceae bacterium | reverse complement strand
TTTTAACCTTTAGCATTGGTCTAAACACTATGAACCGCCTTGCTTTGCTTATAATTTTCGCCGTTCTCGACCTTGGCTGCATCCTGCTTGCGCTGACTCTTGGCTCGCCAATCAGCATCGACCAGGAACTCTCAGTTCCCTTCGATTATAAAGGGGCTTCATTTTTCACCGGCCTCCTTTTCATTATTTCCTACTACACGCTGGACTGCTACCCGCTAAGCCGCCGCCAGGAGCGCGATATTGTGCCCCGCGTGATCGTGGGAACCCTGATCGCCTCGGTGCTCACCGGTTTCGCCTTTTACATTCTGGAAATCTGGCGGTTCCCGCGTCTGCTTTATGTAATTCAATTTGCGCTCACTCTTGTTTTCACCATATTCTGGCGGGTTGTCTACATCAAACTGCATAGCCGCCTGGCCTACCGCGACAGAATCATCCTGTTCGGGCCCGGCCCTTACGAAAATGTGCTGGAATACATATCGGACAACCTCCCCGAAGCGGATGTGCTCGGCTATGTAACCGAGGAAAATTACCCGGTGGAAGAGGTCAACCTCCCCTACCTGGGCCAGCCGGAGAACATCATTACCATAGGCACCAGCAAAAAGGCGGACATAGTCCTGCTCATGCCGGATGTGGACCTTGAAGGCAGCACCGCTTCAACGCTCCTGAAAACACGCCTGGAATACGGTCTTCAGGTGGAAGCTTCCAGCTCTTTCATCGAGCGCCTCACCCAACGCGTTCCGGTTGAAGAAATCCGCGACTCCTGGCTGCTTCTGGAATACGGGTTCAGCCTCAACTCCCAGCGCATGATGCGCCGCATCAAACGGGTGATAGACTGGGGCGTCTCCCTGGGCATGTTGCTCATTATTTCTCCTCTTCTGCTCCTCACCGCCCTGGCGGTGCGGGTGGAAAGCCCCGGCCCCGTCATCTATCGCCAGAAACGCGTGGGGCTTTTGGGCAAGGAGTTCACACTGTACAAATTCCGCTCCATGGGAGTTGATGCCGAAAGAAACGGAGCCCAGTGGGCTCAGGAAAACGACCCCAGGGTAACCAGGATAGGCCGGATCATCCGGAAATTGCGAATTGACGAACTGCCCCAGTTGGTCAACGTGCTAAAAGGCGACATGAGCCTGATCGGCCCCCGCCCGGAACGGATGGAATTTATAAGCCAGCTTGAGAAAAGAATACCCTATTATTATCTTCGCCATACGGTGAAACCGGGAATTACCGGATGGGCTCAGGTTTCATACCCCTACGGAGCATCCGAGGAAGATGCCCGCATCAAGCTTGAATATGACCTTTACTATGTGAAAAAAATGTCGCTGATGTTTGATTTGATGATTGTATTTAAAACAGTTGGCGTGGTGCTGTTCCCTTCCGGGGCGAGATAAATGGCCAACCACAACCGCAAAATAACCAAGGCGCTCACTCCGGCCCGCCAGCTCGCTTTGCGCACTCTTCTTTCAATGCAGGCGCGCAACGAAAAAATCCAGGCCGCCCTGAACATCACGCTGGCCGCAGTCACCGCTTCCACAGACAAAAAGGACAAAGCGCTCTGCACCCAGCTTGTTTACGGCTGCGTACGCCTTAAAATACGCCTGGACTGGATTTTGGACAAATACCTCGACAAGCCGGAAGCCCTTCCCAGCTCCGCGCGCAGGGTTATGCGCATGGCGGTTTACGAACTGCTTTACCTGAGCCATATTCCGCAATACGCCACAATTTCATCATATGTTGCGGCAATAAAATCGGGCTATGGGCAAAGCCTTGCAGGGGTTGCCAACGCTGTGCTCAGAAAAATTTCTTCAGGCCCGCACGATGAGGCGTGGTTCAAGTCCGAAATACCGGATCCCGTAAAATTCCTTGAAGCCTGGCACAGCCAGCCGGAATGGATTGTTGAACATTTCATGCGCAACTACCCGGAAACAGATATGAAAAAATATCTTGAGGCGGGAACCCAGGTTCCCCCGTTAGGCATCCGGGCAAACCGTCTTTCTTCCGATTTCAATGCCATTTGCGGGGAGCTTGCCGAAAATGACGGCCTGCTCGAAAAAAATGAAGACGCATTCGCATTCGCCCCGGGAAAAAATCCGGAGGGAATGGGGCTGCTCCTGGCCAAGGGGAAAATTTCCCGCCAGTCATACGCCACACAAAAAATAATGCAGACAATTTTTTCAGAGCTGAAAACGGAAATCTCCGGTGCTCTCAAATGCGGCCCCATATGGGACGTGTGCGCCGGGCAGGGAGGAAAAACCTGCTGGATGCTGGAACACGGCCTTCCGGTAAGCCTCGCTAGCGACACTTCCACCCAGCGCCTGGAACACCTTCAACATGAGCTTACCCGGCTTGGGCTTTCAGCCCCGGCGGTGATCACTGCCGATGCAGGCGCGCCTTTGCCGGTGAAAGAACAGCCGGGCATCATTTTAATCGACGCACCCTGCTCGGGCCTGGGCACGCTCGCGCGCCGGCCCGACATCAAGCTTTACCGCAAACCCGAAGAACTGCCCAAGCTGTCGGAGCTGCAGGAAAAAATCCTCTCCGCCCAATTTGAAACCCTGCCCGTTGGTGGCCTGCTCATCTACCTGACATGCACTCTCAATCCGGCTGAAAACCAGCAGCCTATCGATAAACTGCTGAACCGTTTCCCAACAGCGAGGCAGATTTTTACCAGTCAAAGCCCCCCGGACAACCCGGCGTACGAATTTTTCTGGGCTGCTGCGGTGCAAAAGCAAGTTTAGGGCCGATTATTTTTGAGCCCCCAGCTCCGGCCTTAGCAGCGGAAACAGAGTCATTCGGCGCATACCCGGGAACGGGCGGCAAAACGAATTCCACCCCTTGCATGCAAACCCGCGCGCCCCTCACACAGGCAGAGCGAGCGCACGCAGGATGCCGCCGTGTAGAAACAGAGAAAATCTGCTTTTGCCGTTCACGCCGGGCACGGCATTTCAAAAATCACTTCACTGCAAACAAGGCCTTTTCCGCAGAAGCAGCTTGCCTAGTTTATATTGACTGGCGGATAATTGGATAGTAATGTGCGGAGAATAAAGGAATATAGCCTGAGAGCCGTTTTCCCAAGAAGGAGCACCTCCCCATGAGAAAAACCGTTTTTACCATTGCCGTTGCGCTGTTCCTCGCTAATGGCTGCACAAGCAAATATGGCAGCCAGATAACCGATGTAAACCACTACCCCAACTGCTACTCTCCCATAGCAGAACTTCGGGCGGACGAAGAGAACGTCCAGACCGGAACAGGGGCAGGCGCGGCCATTGGAGCGTTTATGGGCGCGCTGGTGGGCTACGCCGCCACGGGAAAAGCCTCCGGAGCAGTCGCAGGTGCTGCAACCGGGGCGGTTGTGGGCGGCCTTGCAGGCTATGGCATAGCCAAACACAAAACAGAGTCAGACGCCAAAGTCCGCCTCGCCAATTACGCCGAAGCAGTCGGTCAGGATGTGAATCAAATGGATGTGGCCACAGCTTCCGCCAACAAGGCCAGACAATGCTATGAAGCCGCCTTTGAGACAGCCCGCACCGACTTTAAAGACAAACGCATCTCGGCAGCCGAATTCCAAGCCCGGTATAAGGAAATAAGAAGCGGCCTTCTGGAAACCGCCAACATTCTTGACAATATTTCCCTCAACATGACCGAGAAAGACAAGGAATACCGCGAGGCTCTCGCCTGGGAAGCGCAGCAGAGGGAAATGCCCGTGCCGGACCCGGCGGTCTACACTGTGGGCAGTTCCGCCTCTAAAGCTACAAGCAAACCCAAGCAGCCCGTGAAAGCTTCCAATGACCCAGAGCTTGATGCAATGGCCCGCCAGAACGCATCGTTCATAAACAGCCAGTCCTCTCTGGACAAGGAAAAAGAAGCCACCCAGGCCGCGATTGACGTGTTTGACCAGAATGCCCACGACCTGATGGGCATAGGCGCTTAACCGGAAACACCCTGCGCGTTTCGTGCGCAGAGAATAAAAACTGTGCGAGTTGAAGACGAAGGGGCAGGCAAAGCTATGAGCACAAGCGAACAGAATATGGATAACGGCCGGCAAAACTCCCCCGCGCCGGTTCCCTGGCAGCGCCGCCCGTGGGTGTGGGCTGTTTTGGGGGCCCTGCTGGTTCTGATCGGCTATCTGATAGGAAGCTGCTTCCGGGAGCCGGACCTCACTGCGGACGCCAGCCGCGAAGAGCTGCTGTTTAAGGCCCAGCAAGGAGTGAACGACGGGCTCCAGGCTGAAATAGACCGCTTGCGCACCCTGCTTGCCGGGGATGTATGCAAGGCAGAACACGCCGCCCCCCTATACAACAAGCCGCTGCCGGAAAGCACCGGCCCGGGGGAAGTGGTTCCGCAGCCGGAAGGGGCTGAAACACAGGAAACCCCCAGCGGGCCGGAAGTATTTTCCGTGCCCGCCAACAACGCCACGATTGAACCCCTGGCCGCTCCCGAAAACCTGCAAAAACCGGAAACCCTGGCTGCCCTGGCGGAACAGGCCACAGTAATGGTTCTTTCCATTACCGGGCCGGACGAGGGGCAAATGGGCACAGGGTTCTTTTACGCGCCGGGGCTTGTTCTAACCAACGCCCATGTGGTCAATGGATATAAAAAACTTTATGTGATCAACAAAACCCTGGGCAGGCTGATCCCCGGAAATGTGGTGGCCTGCGGCAAAAACGCAAGTGAGGATTTCGCCGTAATCAAGCTGGAAGACCCCCTTGCGGCCAAGATTTACCCGCTTACCTTCACCACCAAGGTTGCCCGGACAGACCGGATAAGCACATGGGGCTACCCCGGCCTGATTACCGCCGCAGACCCGAAACTGCTGGCCCTGCTCAAGGGCGATGAGACAGCCGCCCCGGAAATCGTATACAGCGAAGGCGTGATCAGCATGGTTGTGGATGACGCTCCGCAACTGATTGTGCATACAGCCGAAATTTCCCAGGGCAATAGCGGGGGCCCCACCTTGGACCAGAACGGCCGGGTGGTGGGCGTCAACACCCTCATTCTTCCGGATGTGGAAAGCAACCGCCAGGCCAGCCTTTGCGTGGGAAGCCGCGACGTGCTGAGCTTCCTGTCCCGCCACAATTCCGGCGCAGTTGTGGCCGAAGAATAACCGCCCTTGGCAAACCGGACTCAGCAGCTTAGGTTATGACCCACACCTTCATAGTCAGCACACCGAACAGCCTGCTCAGGCCTCTTTCCTGGCAGGGCATTCAGGCGCAGTCGGCATATGACCAGCTCGCGCACACCCTGCGCATGCGCCTGGGGGAAAACCAGGCCGCAATTTTGGCCGAACCGGTCAGCGATGCCGAGGCTGAGGGCATAGACTGGTACGCCACCGCGCCCGGCACTCCGGTGAAACTCGCCCTCCTGCCGCCAGGCGAGCAGGAACAGGTAAAAGGGAAACTGCAGGAGTTCGCCCAAAAAACAAAGGAACTCGCCTCCAGCCTCAAACAGTCGAACGACAGCAACTCCGTCTTGGCCGGATCCTTGCTTGAACTGGCCCTGCTATACCCTTCCGAAGAATACTTGTACGCCCTGAAAAGCGATGAAGGAGAACTCTCCCCCTTGCTTGCGGGATGGGGGTTCGCCCTGGCCGGGCTTGCCTCGGAGCCGGAAGACATAACCGCTATAAAGGCGACGGCCGTATCGGATCCAGGTTCGCTCCCGGCGCATGAACAAGATTCCGCACAGCCTCTCCCCGGCGGGCAAGCTTCTCATGAAGGATCTGCGCCCGCAGCTTCCTCGTTTTTCGCGGGCGGGGGAAAAAATGAACACTCCGCGCAATCGCCGCAAAATGCCGGCGCAACAGTAATCCGCCATGTATTTCCTTTTCCTTGGTCACTGTTCGCTTTTTTGCTGGCAGCCGCGATTATGATTTTTCTCCTGCTTTGGCTCCTGCCGCGGCTTGGCTTGCCGGAAACCTTCGGCTTTGCAGGCTGCTCCCGCCAGGAGCCCGCCGCCCTTCCGGAATCCGGCTTCGACCCGGCTGAACTGTACCGGGCCCAGGGGCGGGAAGACGCCTTGCGGGTGGAGCTTGAACGGCTGCGCAAAGAATATGAAACTAGATTGTGGCTGTGCGACAAGCAGGCCCAAGCCGAACCGGCTCCGGAACCTCCGGCCGCGGAACCGGAAACAGACCCGGTTCCTTCCGTGCCCAAGCTGGCCCTGCCGGAACTTCCGCCCGATCCACCTCCGAAACCCAAGCCGGAAACAAAACCTCAGCCCAAACCGGAGGCGAAACCGCAACCCAAACCGGAAACAAAACCCCAGCCGGACGTGATGGTCATACCCGAAAATCCCTCCAACCTGGAATTTCTGGAAGGCTGCTGGTACGCCCAGACCGGCCTGAAAAGCACGCGCACCAAAATGCCCATATCCGTAAAATACTGTTTTGACAAAAACGGCAATGGCAGCATCACCCTGATTGAACGCGACAAGAATGGGCGCGAGCTCCAGCGGTGCAGGGGGGGGTCCCGGGCCACACTCAGCGGCGGGCAGCTTTACATTAATGACCTGGGCGCGGTTTGCCCGAACGGGGGCCGCTACGAAAAGGAAAGAATCACCTGCCGCAACGCGGACAGCAGCCAGGCCTTGTGCACCGGAGTGGGCAATCCTTCCGGCAAAAAAAACTGGTGGAACAAACCATTTACCCGGACTGACCGCTAAGCGCGCAGCTTGAGCTGAATATGCAAAGACGCCAATTAATCACCACTACCAATCTGGATGAAAATCATGCTCTGGCCTGGCAGGGGGCCAAGGCCTACACAAGCTTCGGCCAGTTGCGCCGCCTGCTCGCATCCAGGCTTTCGCCAGCGCACGGCGCCCTATTCGCCGAACCCCTGCCTGACGATGTGCGCCGCAAGGCGGACTGGTACTTTGCTCCGGAACAGGAAGAAACAGGCTCTCTTCATCCGGCGCGCCTGATCGACCTTTCCCCTGAGGCCCAAGCCCCGGTGAGAGAGAGGCTGATTGCGCTGGGCCGCGATATTTACGCCCTGTCCCAGGAGCTTAAAGCCAGCGCCGACTCAAACCAGCAAACAGCCGGAAACCTGCTGGAAATGGCGCTTACCTTTCCCGGCGAAGAATATATTTATGTTCTGGGCGATAACCCTGTGCTCACGGCATGGGGTTTCAGTTCGGGCAGCGAAGGCGCACAGCCTGAAATGCTTACCCGCCTGCGCTCCGCCCCGCCCTCCCTGGCCGCCGGGCTGTTTCTCAGGCCGGGCACAGGCACGGCAGCAGGCGCGCCATACCCTCATGGCGAAGCCCATGAAACCAGAACACACGTTTTCCCCCTGCCTTGGAGCCTGCTGGCCTTCTTGCTGGGCGCCCTGATCTGCGGCCTGCTTCTGGCTTTTTTGGCCCGCAACTTGGGGGGCGGGCCTGGCGGCTGCGCGCGCCAGACAGCGCCGCTCCACAACGCAACCGAAGCGCACGGCGCTGAACTTCTGGAAGCCCGCACGCTGGAGCGCACACTGCGGGAAGAACTGGAACGCCTGCAAGCCGAACTTGCGGCGAGGCTCGCCCAGTGCGGCAAAAATGAAGAAGCTCCGCCCGCAAGCCCGGATAAGAATACGCCGCCAGTTGAAAACCCGCCTGACGCGGAACAGGAAGAATTTGTTCCAGCGGTTCCCGATCTGGTTTTGCCCGATTTGCCGGATAACGCTACAAACAACGCCACGGAAGAGCCAGCCGCCGAAAAACCGGAAACAAGCCCTGCCGGAAACTCCGCTGAAGAGGAAAACAATCTGGAAATTCCCGACAACCCGCAGAACATGAACTTTTTGGAAGGCTGCTGGAACGCCCCGTCCGGTCTTGTGAACATGGACACCAACCAGCCGGTGATTGTGGAATACTGCTTTGAAAACAACGGCAAGGGGGTCGTGCGCATCACCGAATTCGACCGCAGCGGCAAACCCAAACGCAGCTGCGAAGGGAACGCCCAGGCCAGAATGGACGGTGGAAGACTGCATATTGACGACAACGGAGCAACTTGCCCCGACAACAGCATCTACTACGGCAATCAGGTCACTTGCTACAAAGACGAAAAAGGCAACACCGTGTGCAAAGGCACCACCAAGAACGGGAACAATAATGAATGGGGTCCGGTTCCGTTCGGCCAGAATTAGGGCATTTTAC
>CAZJFJ010000096.1:0-8312 GCA_964545305.1 uncultured Desulfovibrionaceae bacterium | reverse complement strand
GTGCACTTCCGTGGCGCTGGCCTCAACCAAGCTTACAATTTCGGCAAGGGACTGGGTAGATGCGTCTGAGTGCTGTTCGCTTTCAGCAATTACTTTCAACGATTTGTTCATTGCTTCCATTGCTTCATTGGTGGCTATCTGTATGGCGGAGGTGACCTCCTCCACTTCTTTCACTGAAAGCATTGTTTTCTCAGCAAGTTTCCGTACTTCATCGGCCACAACCGCGAACCCACGGCCTGCTTCTCCTGCCCGGGCGGCTTCAATGGCGGCGTTGAGCGCCAAAAGGTTGGTCTGGTCGGCGATGTCGGAAATGACTGTCATAATGTTCCCTATGCCATCGGCTCGCTCTCCCAGAGAATTGAGCATCGTTTTCAGGGTCAGGCTGTCTTCGGAAACATGGCGCACAGAGCTGTTCACCTGGGCAATTGCCTTTGCGCCTTCGGCGGCCTGGGCTTTTGCTTCTTCTGTGCGTTTTGTTGCCGCGTTTACCTGCTCCTGCACTCTTTCAGACACTTCTTCAAGGGTCTCTACGGCATACTTGCTTTTCAGGGACTGTTCGGCGGTTTTCATAGAATCGTTGCCCGCCTTTTCAATCTGGGTGCTCAAGCTGGCGGTAAGGCCTGAAAGCTGCTGGGAGATTGTGTCCAGCTCTTCAGCCAGCCGTTCAACCTGAAGGCGCCTTTCTTTATCATTTTCAATGGTCTCTTCAATTATCTCCCGGGCGTCATCGCTTGCCTGGCAGGCTTTAGCGCTTTCTTCCGCCAATTTTTTGGATTCGGTCAATGAATTTTTCATCCAACTGGTCATTTTGCGCAGCGAATCTGCCAAAATCCCGATTTCATCATCCCTGCGAAGGCTGAAAGCGGCGTCCAGATTGCCCGAGGCGATGGAGTCCGCATAATTTATGGTGGTAGTTATATCGCGGCTGATTCTGCGAATGAGCATGGTCACCAGCAAAATAACCACTGCCAGGCCCCCTAGGGCCAGGGCCAGTTGTTGCAGCATTGACGCGTTGCTTTCGGCCATTACCGAGGACAGGGGCAGGCTTGCCGCAAAGTGCCAGCATGAGCCCCCTTCGCCATAGTAAAGGGGAAGCGACATATAAAGGTAGTCAACTCCGTCCACAGGGGAGATGAACACCGCTTTTTCCCCGTTGCGTACTGCGTTTTGCAGTTCCACCGGGAAACTTGCATCAATGTTTTTTCCCACCAGTTCCGGGTTTCTGGAAGCAAGAATGCAACCTTCCTTTGAAAAGACAGTGATAAATCCGGTTTCCAGGGGGCGGATTTTGGAAATTATTTCCTGAACCGAATTGAGGCTGATGTCTACCCCGGCCACGCCAATGAATTCGCCGTCGGCGATTACGGGGCTGGAGATGGTGCTGGTGAGCACCTTCTCCACTTCTTCCATATAAATTTCAGGAAAAGAGGTTTTTCCGGTATCGCGGGGCAATACGTAGTAACTTCCCTCAAGCCCGGTATTGTCGCCCGCGTCCGAGGCGTAGACGCTCTTGCCGTCAGAATCGGTCACCCAGTATGCGCTGAAAGTCCCTTCCAAGGAGGCGACTCCATTGGGGGGGTAGTCGGCAAGAGGGCCGTAAAGCTCTTTCATTGTCGATTTTGCCGCTTCCGAAAAAACCGGAATTTCTTCTTCGCCTTTTTCCGCCTTATCGTGCTCCGCTATTTTCTCAGGCAAATATTTGCTGTCGGCTCCATCTAGGGCATCCGGCTCAAACATCAGCCAGCTGCCCATAAAATCAAGGTTTTGCAGCTGGATTTGGCGCACTATTTCAACCAGTTGGCCCCGGTCAGTGTTCCCGCGCATTTTGAAGGTGGCGGCTGTGTGGGCCATATCCTGGCTTACGGTGTAAGCCAGGTCCAGAAGTGCCAGCATCGGGGCGGCTTCTTTTCTTACCAGATTCTCGGCGAAGACCTCTGCGCTGGCAAGCGCCTGCTGGCGCTGGTGGATTTGGGTTATCAGCATAATCCCTGTAAGCAGCAAAATCAGAGGGATTATAGTTATGCATAAAAGTTTTGTTTGAAGCTTCATAGGTACGTCCCTTGGTAAAGCGAAAGAGGAAAAACAGAATTTTTTATTTTGAATTATTTCACAAAAAATATATGCAGGCAACTTTATTTTGAAAGAGATATGATAAAAAACATTTATAATGCCAAGTATCAGTTAAAACTGCTAAAAAAATATGATTTTGTTCGTTTCCATGCCGGCGGGTATGTTGCTGAGCGCAGGCAGATGGAAGCAGTTCATCGGTAAAGGCGGCGTTTCAAGCTTTCAGCACCGCAGGTTTTGCTGCCTGTGTGTTATTTCACAGTCTGTCATAAAAACCGCAGAAATTTGCCGGGTCCGGATTGAGGCAGCAGGGCTCTTCCTCGTCCGGGCTGTTTAGCAAGCCCGTAAGGGTCTGAATGGCCGCCATGCTGGAATGGGTTCTCGGCTTTCCGGTGGATATGTTGTCGGCGGCACTGTCCGCCCCGGCGCTGTTCCAGAAGATTTGGTCATCTTCGAAAAACAGTGCGGGGTCTATGCCTGCACTAAAAATAAGGCCCTGGGGTAAATCATCTTCAATGTCCTCTTCCAGGTAGTTGTCAATATCTTCAAACAGGCAGAAGGATAATTCAATGTCCTTGCCCCTGGCCTCGGCTCCGTCTTCCCCATACTTTAAATTGTAATTGTAAATAATGCTTATGAGCCATTCAAGAGAGCTGTTGAAACAGTTTTCCGTCAGAATCTGGCAAGATGCAATTCCCATTTCCTCCAGGTGCTCTAAGGCAACATCCATAAACCAGTCGCGGTAGCGGGCATTAAATTGACAAATGCTGTCGGCGGACAATACCAAACTGCCGCTCCCGTCATCATTGTCATTCAGGCTGCCGCCTTCAGGCAGCTCCGAGCAAAATTCGCCAAGCTGCTTGCTGTCCCCTGCAAGGCTTACAATGATTGCGTCATGTGAATACACGGCCACAGTCTTTCT
Organism: uncultured Desulfovibrionaceae bacterium; assembly: GCA_964545305.1. Lineage (GTDB taxonomy): Bacteria > Desulfobacterota > Desulfovibrionia > Desulfovibrionales > Desulfovibrionaceae > RGIG1962. The sequence continues at coordinate 5,323 of CAZJFJ010000096.1, read as the reverse complement.
GCTCCTTTCAAGGGGTTCTATCTGCACGCCGGAAAAGGGCTTTTTGCTGTTTAACATTTTATTTCCTCAAGAGCTGTTTTATTTACGTCCGGCCGCGGTTTCAGGGGCATAAAAACGGAGCGCAAAAAAATGACGGTTTGTATCGCTTATGCAATTACCGTGCCGGTTCTATACAAAAGCCTCTCGCCTGTTTATGTTGCGCCGTCGCTATTTTCCGACAGAGGCGCTAGGGCCGCCAGCACTTGAAAGCCTCACGGCGGGCAAAATCTGTTTGAGTTCACTTGCGGCAAAGAGCTATCAAGATTTTTGCAAGGCGTTATACAAGCATGAAGGGCGCCGGAAGCGGCGGGTGGCAGATTATTGTGGCGTGACCTGAGGAGGTATGGGGGTAGGGGGGGCGCATCCGGATTAATTTGCCTGGAAAACAGATGGCGTACAGAATAAATGAGTTGTTTGGGCGGTTTTTTGGGCATAGCCCGGCCATACCGGGGCCTGGGGTGGTTAAAATTGCGGCTGAATCGAGATTATGGAGCTTTACAACCTCTCCTTCCGGTGCTATTAGGCTTTTGCTTGCCCAAGAATACCTTTACTTACATTCCGAATACCTGTTCTTCGGTTTTAGCCATACGCAGCTTGGTGGTTGTTTTTCAACAACTTCACTTTGCTTTATCTATTTGGAGGCATTAACATGATAGACGCAAATATCGAATGCAAACACAATTTCAGCGCTCCGCACAAGTTTGCAATTACCGTAACCGTAGATGGCCTGCAGGAAAATGATTACCGCGGCCTGGCTGAAGATGTGTGCAAGAATCTGTTTGACAGCAAGGACAAAAGCTTTGTTGTGCAGGTTATGCGCATGACCAACGAAATCCGCACCAAACTCGAACCGATGGTTGACAACCACTTTGCCAAGTCCAGCACACCTTTGCAGGCACATTTCGCTTTTTGCGAAAAAGGGCGTGTAGTGGACGCTGTATAAGTGTTCCAGACTTGTTAGACGCTTTATAATCATCTCAAAATAGTTATTAAGTTTACAACCCGAAGCTGCTTAAGCCCCCTGTCTGTTATTTCAGAAAGGGGGCTTTATGTTGCGTTGTTCTCGTTTTACCTAGAGCATTTCACACTTGAAATGCTCCAGGACAGCCCGACCCAAGGAGGGCTGGCCGCGCGCGAGGCGTAGGCGGAATTTACTTCCGCCGGCAACGCCGGGTGCGGCGTCTTAAAGTTAATCTGCTCTAGAACAGTTAACGCCTCAAATGATTGTTTAACGGCCGGCAAATACGCCCTACATCATTTGGCTGCAAAGATTTGAAGACAAATCCTTGCAGCGCATTTCACACTTGAAATGCGCTGCAACCGTTCATGCTCTTCAATGGTTTTCCTGCAACCGCCTGGTCTTGCAAGCAGTTTTGCCGGTGAAGAGGAACGGGTTTCCCATAGAACCGCTGAATGCTTGAAATAGCCGTCTGATGGAAGGCAAAGCAGCCCTGAGCCTATTACAGGTTTAAAAGCGTCTGGCTTAAACTCCGCAGATATGCTATGGTTTGAAGAGAAAAATTGATATAATTTGAACAATTTTGTCCAACAGGGGCAGGCCATATGCCGAATATCTTTGACTATATTGTCTGGCGGGGCGATTTAAGCTTCAAACAATCCGCTTTCAACGATGTGGACAATCTTATTTTGTCACGTCTGTCTTTCCTGCCCTTTGACAGCATTGTTCCCTCCTTGTCTTTTCCCGAAGCGGGGCGGGTTCCGCTTGTGGAATGCGGCACGGCTTTGCTTGAGGCTGACCACCGGGGCCTTGAATTTAACTTGAAAGATGATTTGCGTTTGCTGCGGGCGCTTGTAAAAAGCCGACGTTTTCGGAATATGCGCCTTTTCTCCTATGTGAATCATGTTGATGAAAAGAGCGAAAAACAATTCGCGGCTCTGACTGTTGAAGTGGGCGACGGCAGTGCGTATGTGTCCTTCAGGGGAACGGACAAAAGCCTTGTGGGCTGGAAAGAGGATTTCAATATGAGTTTTATGAGCGAAATTCCCTCCCAGCGGCAGGCAGTGCGCTATCTGGAGCAGGTATCGGAATTTTGCCCAGCCGCAATACGTGTGGGAGGGCATTCCAAAGGCGGCAATCTGGCCGTGTATTCCTCGGCTTTTTCCTCTTCCGCCATACAGGAACGGCTGATAAAAATTTATAATAACGATGGTCCGGGCTTTCACCTGGAAGTGCTTGGCAACCCCGGGTTTTCAGTGGTGCTCGACCGCACGGCCACCTTTGTTCCGCAAACTTCTGTGGTGGGTATGCTGCTTGAACATGAGGAAAAGTACACCATCGTGAAAAGCTCCGAAACAGGCCTGTTTCAGCACGATCTTTACTCCTGGCAAGTTATGGGCGGAGAGCTTGTTCGCCTTGACACCGTTACCCAGAGCAGCAGATTTATAGACCAGACGCTGAAGACCTGGCTTAAAAATATGGATGAGGAAAAGCGGGGGGAATTTGTGGACGCCCTGTTTGGCGTGCTTGCCTCTACCGGAGCCAAAACCTTTGATGAGATTGCCGACAACTGGTACGAAAATGCCCTGCGCATCGGTAAAAGCCTGTACCGCATGGACCCTCGCATGCGCAGAGCGGTTAGAAAAACTCTTTGGGCCATGTTCAAGGCCGGGCGCAAAAACCTGTTTGTGCTCAGGCCAAGGCTTGGCCGCCGCAAAAAGCAAAAGGGGCCGGGTGATGAGTAAACCTGCTTTTTTGCTTTTTATTGCCAAGGCGCCCTTCCTCGTCTTGCCGCAGGCTTACTCGCAATCCTGATTTTGTTCGCCGCATTTTGCAGGCAGGTCATTTTGGTTTGCCGAGGAAAAAGCTTGCGAAATGGCTCCGCCTTTCGTAGAAACAGATAAACCAAAAAAATGAGGAAGCATATGGGCGCAGATGAGGCCACTACCGACAAGAAGCTGGAAGAAATAGACAAACTGATAACCCGTCTTGAAAATACCGGCCTGGAAGAGTACATCAAGCTGTCGCAGTGCACCTGGAAAATTCTACTGATGAATTTGCTTTCCGGAGTGGCGCGAGGGCTTGGATTTACCTTGGGCACGGCCATTGTGCTGACAATAGTCTATAAAATAGTGAAGTACATGATTGAGATGAATATTCCCTATCTGACCGAGCTTTTGCAGGATATTGTGGTCATTGCCTCCGGTGGGACGCCGATGTAAGTTTGAAGGAGGAAAAGATGCAGTCGCTTCAAAGGCTGATAGAGCCTGACGGGATTTGTTTCGGGTGCGGGCAGATGAATCCCGAAGGCATAAATATAGAAAGTTTTCCAAGCCCCGATGGCAGCCGGGTATTTGCCGAAGTAATGCCTGAAAACAAGTTTTGCGGCTGGCCTAACCTGGTTTATGGCGGTTTTCTGGCCATGCTGGTGGACTGCCATTCAAACTACACTGCCATGCATGCCCATTATCTGGCCGAGGGGCGTGAGCCGGGCAGTCTTCCCAAAATAAGCTGCGCCACAGGAAGCCTGGGTGTAAAGTTCATAAAACCCACGCCCTTGGGAGTGACGCTGAAGCTTGTTGCCAGGGTTGAAGGTGAAGTGGGGCGCAAAACCCGGGTTGTTTGTGAGATTTATGCAAATGATACGCTCACGGTGATTGGCGATTCCGTGTTTGTGCGGGTAAACCTGGAAGCCTTGACTGCCGTGAATGCCCGCCCTTGTTCAGCCTGAAAGAATGCTAGAGCATTTCAAAGTTGAAATGCTCTAGGACAGCCCGACCCAAGAAGGGCTGCCCGCGCACGAGGCGTAGGCGGAATTTACTTCCGCCGGCAACGCCGAGTGCAGCGTCTTAAAGTTAATCTGCTCTAGCTGGAAATTGCCGTTAACAGCCGGGCTCTTCAACCTTATTTTGCGGGCGAGGTGCCGCTGCTCTGCAAAACCGCAAAGCGGTCAACACTTGCAATGGGGCCGGTTGGTTTTGAGACGCCCGCTTCAGCGCTTAAAGTGTTTTGCTCTTGAAATATCTATATGCTCTGGTGGCGTGAAATGACGCCTGCACCGAAGGCGTGGGGGAAAACGTGTTTCACCGCAAAACGCCGGAGGGAGTGTTTAATCTCCGAAATATCCTGGGGCCTGTTAACGCCTCAAATGCTTGCTTAATGGTCGGCAAAGCCTCCCTACAATCATTTGGCGGCAAGGATTTGTCTTTAAATCCTTGCAGAGCATTTCAAGTGTGAAATGCTCTAACGGCAAAAGTGAGCGGATTTCATATTCCGCATCTTGCTCTCTTGGAAAAGCCGCTTTGTTCCTTTGTGCAGTTCCGGTGCCCTGCGTAATTGCCCAGCTGTGCCTGTGCGGCGGAAGCGCTATGCGCCGGCAGGAGAAGCAGAATATTTGCAATGTCTTTCAGGGCATGAATGGGTGAAACCGGGAACGCGGACGCGCTCAATCGTAATCGGACAGAACAAACATGGATATACTGGGGCTCTCTTCGTCAGCATCTTCGCTGTAGAGCAAGGTCACAGCATATCCTTCGGGAAGCCAGCCCTTAAAGGCATATTCTTCAAGGGTGGGCTTGCCTATTGCTTTTTGTAGGGAGTTTTTCAGGTCGTCATAATTTCTTCGGGTGGCATTATAGAAATAAACATCGGCTCTCTGGCATCCGATGTTGGTGAATATATACCGGACGAGAACGGCCTTGTCCTCCCATTTGGCGAACCCGAATTCGCATATGGTGGCATCTCCGTCATCATCTTTATAAGTCCGCATGGGTTCCCGGCCTTCGGCGCGTATTACTTCCTCAAGGCTTGCTCCCCAGTTTATGCCCCGGAAATCGGCATTCGGGCTGAACCTGAAATCATTGTCCGGGAACTCGGCAAGCCAATTGCTTTCAATTGTCTGCCGATCCAGGGCCTCCGGGTGGGCGGGGTCAACAAAACTCAGCCCCAGTGAAAAACTTTCCGCATTTTTAGAGGGGGTATAGCGTAAAGTCATGATGTTGTCACTTGTGCGCCATGTGGCGAAGCTCAGGTTGCCCAGGCTCATTTCTTTTACCGGCATACCATAAATGGCTTCAATGTCTTTTTTAAGGAGAGTAAAGTCCTTGGCGTTGGCATTTTTAAAAAGATAATCCCCGCGCACATATCTGCCTTCCTTGAACTTGTGAACTAACGTCGCTGGCTTCTCGAGGAGTAGTATTTCACCATAGTCCAGCGCCTTGTAGGACGTGTCTTCACCAGGCAGCTCACCAGAAGGGGCGTGTCCTTCAATCTCTTGTACTTCATTCTCGGTCATCCCCCATTTAAGAAATCTGAAATGAGTGCCTT
>CAZJFJ010000095.1:5110-8334 GCA_964545305.1 uncultured Desulfovibrionaceae bacterium | reverse complement strand
CATTACAACACAATGCTAAGGCAAGGTCAATAAACGAAATCCTAAAATCTGAATTAAAACAGGCATCTCTGCTATCAAGTCCGGCCATCATTTTAAAAACCCGCCAAGCGCCCTGCGAAACTCATCAAAGTCATCAATATGGACAGCGCCGGCAAGCTCAGGGTTCCTGTAGGCAGCCAGGGCAACTCCAGCGGCGGCCGCCGCCTTCTCGTCCAGCAGGCTGTCCCCCACAAACATAACCCGTTCCGGCCCAAGCCCCCAGGCGTCAAGAATTGCGAATATTCCTTCCGGGCTTGGTTTGGGCTGATGAGTCTTCGCCGTCACAACAATGTCAAAAAACTCTTTCAGGCCAAATTTAAGCAGCACATCATCGGCCAAAGTTGTCCGGTTAGTGTGTACCGCCAGCCACATTCCTTTTTCAGCAAGCCACTGCAAAAGACCGGTAATTCCTTTTTGCAAAGTGATATGCGGCACAAGGTCCCGCATATAGTCAATGCCCTGCATCGCCTCGCCCAGCCTTTGCAGGTAAGGGGCAGGCAAAACCCTGGATAAAGATTGCATGCCTGTGTGCATATGGACATAGCATTCGTCCGCTTCGCTGATTGGCGGAAGCCCGAAATATCTGCGCACCAGATTATAATACATGATATTGGAGTCCCGTGAATCCAGCAAAACCCCATCGCAGTCAAAAATCATTCCGGCCAGCCCTGCGGGCACAGCCAGCTCAAGCTGTTCAACCAATCCTTTATCCATAGTCATAAGCAGCACTCATGAAGGCAGCAAAAATCTCACAAATTCGCGCCGCCCCACATCCACCTCCACCAACCGCTCAAGCAGAGGAGATTTATAGGCGGACAGGAGTAAACAGTAAGGCACGTCGCAAACCTTGAATCTCTGCTCCAAAGCGTGAGCGGGCAAAACCTGCAAAGCAAAATCTTCATCCATCACTTCAACTTCAGGGAATGACTCTTCATCGGGGCAAATTTCCGCAAGCAGGCGGTCAAAATCTGGTATACTGGCGCAAAAACAGGTTTCAGGCTCTGTGAGGCACAGAGCTCCAGTTAAAACGGCAGCCCACTGCACTTTCAAATCATCAGGCACCATTCCGCTTTCCTGCATGATAAGGTCAACCATCCCATCAACGCTAGCATGGCCCGAGCCGGTTTTACGCCCGCCTTCAATAGAGTCTTCCAAAATTTCCGCCAACTCACCTGATGATTGGCCAAGCTGTTTCAGAATTTCCTCTATAGCAAGAATATTTTCCTCCTGACTCCAGGCCAGAAGCAAATTTTTTTGGGCCTGCTCATGGATCTCCCTGCGCAATTTCTCTTCCGGAGAGGATTCCAGGGCAATTTTCCCGCTTCCTTCTGCAAACTTTTTCAAATCATCGCTTTCCAGCTTGGAGAGGCTGCCCCAAAAATTATCCGCTATTTGCCGCGCGGCCGCGGTGGAAAGGTCTTCCGCCTCCGCTTGAAAGGCAATCAGGTCATTCAGGCAAGCCCGCGCCTCCTTGGGAGAATAAACAAGGTAGGGGGAAGTGTAAAATTTGTATTCCGGAGTTGTTTTGCCCAAGCCGGGATCAATAAAAAACACCTCGTCCAAAAAAGACTTGGGCAAGGTGTCTGATATCAGCTCAGGATGCAGCACAGGCAGATAAATCAGAACAGGTTTAATATTTTCATCCATTTTTTTTAAATATAACAAACGCCATCTCCTGTCCAGCCAAAACAGCGAAACCCAGACCGCGCATTGCTTAAATGATTCCAGCCTACAAAAGCGGCATGGACTTTATATTTTAAAATGTTAATATCCACTTGCCTTGATGCCCGACTTGGGCTATTGCACTAAGCCCCGCAGGGGCTTAAGGTAGTTTATGAGCGAAAGCCTAGTTACAACTTTGGAATTTGATAGTCCTGATCAGGCCAACGAGCTGTTCGGCCCTCAAAACCAGAATCTGGCAATCATTGCCAGTCTGACCGGCACGCGGCTTGAAAGCAGGGGCAGTTCACTCACCATTTACGCAGACACCCAAGAAGACCTGCAAATGGTTTCCAGCCTGCTGGCCCAGCTTTACACCATGCCCAGGCATGGCCGCAGCCTGTCGCCAGATGAAATCACTTACGCCTGCTCAATGTTGAAAAAAAAACCTGACCTCAACCTCAGCCAGGTTATGCAGAAAGCGCCGTCTGTCGCCAATCTGCGCCGCCAGGTTTCCGCACGCACGCTGAACCAGCAGGCCTACCTGACGGCTTTAGAACAATCGGAGATGGTTTTCGCCATAGGCCCAGCGGGAACAGGAAAAACCTATCTGGCCGTTGCCGCAGCGGTGTCGGCCCTGCTTGCCAAGCGCATAAAGAGAATTATATTAACCAGACCCGCTGTGGAAGCGGGAGAAAAACTCGGATACCTCCCCGGAGATTTGGCTGAAAAAATCAACCCTTATCTCCGCCCCCTGTATGACGCGCTTAATGACATGCTTGATCCGGCGCGGGTAAACGAGTTGATGGAAACAGGAATAATTGAGGTGGCTCCACTGGCTTTCATGCGCGGGCGCACCCTCAACAACGCTTATATAATATTGGACGAAGCTCAAAACACAACCCCGGAACAGATGAAAATGTTTCTTACCCGCCTAGGCTCCAGTTCGCGCGCGGTTATCACTGGCGACATCACCCAAATAGACTTGCCGAAAAACGGCAGCCCCGGCCGGGAACGTTCCGGGCTGGTGCAAGCCTCAGACATCCTTAAAAGTGTGCACGGCATAAGCTTCATTCACTTTGATGATTCAGACGTGGTGCGCCACCCCCTGGTTGCCCGCATAGTTAATGCATATGAACGTTATCAAAAAAATCCCCACTCCGCCTCCTAACAACGTTTTTTTAAGCCTGATCAACTGGCTTAAAAACTACCCCGGCAAGCTTGGGCTAGGTTGTTTAGCCACTGTGTTGCTTTTTCTTTCCATTCTTTCAGCCTTGAACCTTGGCGAACGCCCCCGCTATTTCGCCACAGGGGAAATGGCCAACCGGGATGTAGTGGCCAACCGGGATATTGTGGTGGAAGACACACACGCCACCCAAGTCAAGCGGGATCAGGTCAGCAAGCTGCAGCCCGGCGTGTTCAGCCTGCACCAGGAAGCCGCTTTTGCCCTGCGCGCCAAGGTGCAGGAAATATTCACCCTTTTGAACCAGTCCACACATGAGGATTGGGACACTGTGAGCACGATT
>CAZJFJ010000095.1:0-5100 GCA_964545305.1 uncultured Desulfovibrionaceae bacterium | reverse complement strand
GATGACTATTTTCAGGTTATGGCCGAGTTGGGATATCAGCGCTACAACCTCAAATCAGATCCCGATCTTTTGAAAAACTGGAGTGAAAAAAGTTTTCAAGACCTTATCAATCAGCAGGTGCTTCCATTTCTCGACCGCCGCATCCGTGAAGGGGTAATCGGTGACTTTCGCGAATTTTTGGAGCACAGAGGCGGCATAATAATTCAAGATCCGGTGCAGGCAAGCGACGAATTCAGGGCGGAAACCGCAAACATCCCGGACCTGCGCGAATTGGAGGCAGAACTCTCCCAACTCCTGAAAAGCAAAGTGAAAGCGCCTCAGCGCATCAATCAGGCGGCTACAGGATTTGTAGTCCCGCTCATTTCCCCCAGCCTGACCCTTAACCGGGAAAGCACCAACGAACTGGCCCGCAGAGCCGTCCTGCAGGTTGAACCCGTGACCTATCATGTGCAGCGGGGAGAAACTATTGTGCGCCAAGGGGAGCGTGTAACTTCTGAACAGCAGTTGAAACTTACCGCCATGTGGCAAACGCAAAGCTCAACCTTCAATGGGGAACGCTTTTGGGGCGCGCTGCTTATAGGAGGTATCCTGGCCAGCGGCCTTTTTGTTTCGCCCAGCGGACGCCGAGGCTCTCACCTAACTCACCGTGATTTAATATTTATTGCGCTGCTTCTGGCTTTTTTCATTTTTATGAACAAGCTGATGATTACCCACACCCAGTCGGCTATTGATCAGCCTTTGTTCTCCACTGCGGTAATGCCCTACCTGTTCCCCATAGCAGGAGTTTCAGGGCTTGGGGCGCTGGTCTTCTCAGCCAGGCGCTATTGCGTTATCGGCCTTCTGCTTTCTTTCTTCTGCACGCTTAACGCCGGCGGGGGAATAGACTTGTTCTTTTTCTATTTCCTGGGGGCTATGTGGAACACATGGCTTGTGTCGCGCACCCAAACCAGGCAGGAAATGTTTTTTTCCATACTCCCCCTTACCATCGGGCTTCTGGTCATCTGGCTGGGTTGCGCTTCGTTCGCCAACCTGGATAATAGCCTCTGGTCATCCGCTTTGGGCGCGGTGCTTTTAAATTCCGCCCTTTCACTGCTCCTGGTTTTCGCGTTCTCTCCCATCCTGGAAATAATGTTCCACTACACAACCCGTTTCCGGCTGATGGAACTAATGAATCTGGAACAGCCTTTGCTCCAGCAGTTGATGATGACCGCACCAGGCACATATCACCACTCTCTGGTGGTTTCCAATCTGGTGGAAGCTGCGGCAAAAACTGTTGGGGCCAATTCCATGCTCTGCAAGGTAGCTGCGCTCTATCACGACATAGGGAAACTGGCCAAGCCGGATTATTTTATTGAAAACCTGTTGGGCCGTCCCAATAAGCATGACAAGTTAGCCCCCTCCATGTCGGCCCTTATTCTGGTCGCACATGTAAAACGCGGGGTGGAGCTGGCTCAGGAACACAAGCTTGGCGATGAAATAACGGATATTATCCGCCAGCATCATGGTACCAATATTATCCGCTTTTTCTACCAGAAAGCTTTGGATGCGGGAGAGCAGCCGGATACGGAAGACTACCGCTACCCGGGCCCCCGGCCTCAAAGTAAAGAAGCTGCAATAGTCATGCTGGCCGATGCGGTCGAGGCGTCAAGCCGCACATTGAACGAACCTACTCCCAGCCGAATCCAAAGCCATGTGCAAAAGATCGTGCAAGGAATCTTTTCGGCTGGGCAGCTTGATGAATCACAACTTACATTCCGGGATCTGAACCGGATCAGCGATGCCTTCATGCGCATTCTGGCCGGGATATTCCACCACCGCATAGAATATCCGGAGGCCAAGCCGCAGTGAGCGCCACAACCGTTGAAGTGAGTTTTGAAAAAAACCGGCTTAAGGCCTGTTTCCCTTTCTCGCCAAAAGAAAGCGCGGAAATACTGCAAGCCATGCGTCAGGAGCTTCATAAGCTGGTTCCTGATTTTAAAACTTTTATCAAATGCCACTTTGTGACCAACGCGTATATGGAAGACCTGAACAAAAGCTTCACAGGCGCGCCGGGCCCAACCAACACGCTTGCTTTTGAAACAGGAAAGGAAAACGGTTTTCCCCTGCCCGCCCAAATGTTTTTTTCAGTGCCTCAATACAGGCTGGAACATCTTCTCTACGGGCAAGAGCCGAAATCGTATGCCATCTATCTTCTGGCGCACGCCATGAGCCATTTGGCCGGATTTGAACATGGGGCGGAAATGGATACCATTGCCCAAAAACTTGAAGCCAGAGGGCTGAAAGAAATTAAGCGCCTGACCTGCTGATAATTACTTGGAACAGCCGTTTGGCAGCAGACAAAACCTGTTTGCGTCTGTTTCACGGCAAGAATTTTATTAAAGCCTGGTCAGAGCATTTCATGTTTGAAAATGCCCCAGCGGCGCGAAGCGCGGTCTGCCGTGCAGGTGTAAGCTAGAGTTGCCAAAATTGCTAAGCCCGGCGGGCATATTCAAATCAATCCGCCTGGCAGGAGGATTTGAATCGCCCGGTAGCGGCAACACCTGATCACAGTAAGGACAATGTGTTTTACGAAGCCCGGAAAAACTGTTATTTTCTTTATGCAGCAGGAGTTTTAAAATAAAAATATTATTGCAATATGGGCAGCGGACCCGGATTTTTTTATTCGATCTTTTGTTCAAATTTGCATTCTCCAATTTCTCTGTATAGGCTAGCTTGTATTTATTAACACATTAAAATGCAACATCAAAGTGATTCATGAGGTTTTTATTCAAATGAGCAACATTCCCAATTCAACTATTGAGGACCTTACCGTTAACTATGAAGAAAACGGCGTCCTTATTGTCAAGGAGCTGGACAAGGCTGTCCTAAGCAAAGGGGCATGGGCAACCGTAATGTTTCGCTATCAGCAGTGGGAAGGGGACAAGAGTGCCTACGGGTCCGACAAATATGTTATCCGCCGCTACCGCAAGTTGAACGGAGAATATAAGCAGCAGTCCAAATTTGTGATTTCAAGCCAGGCTCAGGCTGAAAAAATCATTGAAAGCCTGACCGCATGGATCAAGGATGCAAAAGAATAATAGTTCTAAAAAAACAGACGCCTCGAAAGTAAAAGCCGGAGAAATTCTTGCAAGGCTTACGGAGCTTTACCCTGCTCCGTTGCCCCAGCTTGAGTTTAAAACTCCCTGGCAGTTGATGCTTGCCACAATTCTTGCGGCACAGTGCACTGACGAGCGGGTGAACAAGGTCACGCCCGAACTGTTTTCCCGCTGGCCCGGCCCAAAGGAACTGGCTCAGGCCAAAATTGAAGAGGTTGAGCTGGTTGTGCGTTCAACCGGACTTTTCCGCAGCAAGGCAAAAAACATGGTGGCAAACGCCAAACGTCTGATGGAACACTTTAATGGCGAAGTTCCCGAAAACATGACCGATCTGACAAGCCTGGCTGGCGTTGCAAGAAAAACCGCAAATATTGTGCTTTGGGCAGGCTTCGGCAAAAACGAAGGGGTTGCGGTTGATACACACGTGAAGAGAATCAGCTACCGGCTCGGCCTCACTTCACAAACCAGCCCAGAGGCCATAGAAAAAGACTTGATGGCAATTTTCCCGCAAGAAAGCTGGGGAGATCTGAATAACCGCATGGTCTGGTTTGGCAGGGATGTATGCCCGGCACGCACTCCCCACTGCAACGAGTGCATTTTGTATGACTTATGCGAGCGCAACGGGCTTGACCCAAACTACAAACCTGTGGACAGCTAAAAACGCCTATTCCACTTGCTTATTCGGTTTAAACAGATTAAGTTCTCAGCTAATTAAAGATAGTTTTGTGAATTCCGGGGCTTAAGCTATCTTTTTAAAAACCGATAGGCTAAGGCAAGTTACCTGGCATTTCTGATATACGCCCCCACACCTGTTGTGTTTAACGGAGAAGGCAATGGCAAGCGAAAACAGCATTCTTACATCTTCCGGCAACGAACTTGAAATAATTGAATTCTATATTGACGAAATCGGCGATGACGGAGAGATATACCGCGGCTATTTCGGGATGAACGTTGCCAAGGTTCTGGAAATTATTCGCCGCCCGGAAATAACTGTGGTGCCCGGCGATCATCACCCGGCCGCGCTGGGAACTTTTAACCTGCGCAACCGCGTTCTTCCCTTGGTGGATTTATCCATCTGGCTGGGCAAAAAAATGCAGGAAACAAGTTCGGCAAAAGTAATAGTATCGGAATTCAGCGGGGTGGTAACTGCGTTCATGGTGTCGGGCGTCACTCATATCCACCGTCTTACCTGGGACAGGGTTGAGTCCCCAGGCGGGCATCTCGCCTCTTTCAGCGCAGACTCCATAACCGGAGTTATCCGCCTGGAAGACCGTATTCTGTTCATTCTTGACATGGAGCAGATAATTGCCAGCATGAGCAAGCAGCATGACTGGGACTGGGAGAACATGGAATTCGAAGAGATGAACCCCACTTTCGGGGCAGGCTGTAAAGTGCTCATTGCGGACGACTCTCTTCCCATACGGCGCATGATTGTAAAAGTGCTGGAAAATGCCGGATTTGCCGTGGATGTGGCCTCCACCGGCAAAGAGGCCCTGGAAAAGCTGATGCGCTACAAACTAGACGCGCAACAAAAGAAAGCCCCGATGTTTGAATATGTCGATCTGGTTGTTTCCGACATTGAAATGCCGGAAATGGATGGGCATACATTTCTGAGCAACGTCAATTTGGATCCGGTGCTATCCTCCATACCGGTAGTGCTTTTTTCGTCACATATCACTGAGGCGCTGCGTCAGAAAGGAGAAAAGCTCCGGGCAGCCGCACAAATTTCCAAGCCCGACATGCCATCGCTGGCCAAACGGGTGCGCGCAATCATCCACGAACGCTGCGGTAAATAGGGAAGAAACCAAACAAACCCAGCGGGCAGGGGATTTCTGCGCCTGAATTTCTTCTTTTGGTTAGAGGCATTTTAATGTTGAAAGGCTATTTTTGACAAACTGCTCTAGAACCTGTTAACGCAATGATTGCTTAACGAGGGGCAAAGCCGCCCTACAATCATTTGGCGGCAAGGATTTATCTTCAAATCCTTGCAGAGCATTTCAAGTGT
>CAZJFJ010000094.1:0-8370 GCA_964545305.1 uncultured Desulfovibrionaceae bacterium | reverse complement strand
CCATAAACAGCACGTCCGCGCTCTGTACATATGATATTCTCTTTGCCTGCTCCAGCGTGTATGGGGTTTCAAGCACAATCGGCCCCCCGCTTCCAAGCAGGAGATAGGTGGGATAAAAGCTTCCTCCCGCGCTGTTCGCTCCAGAGAAAGTAAAGAACATCGACTTGCCTGCGGGGTGCAGGATAAGCTCATGCGCCCCGGCCCCATAAGAGGTGAGAGGCAAAAGGTCTGAGCCGCCCTTGGCCGTTCCAACCTGCAATTTTACGGAACCGCTCACAACCTCCACGCGCACCGGGTGAGCGGCACCAGGTTCCTCCACATGAACTTCGTTCGTCAATGTTTCAACGACCTGAGGAACAATTTTGCCGAACAGGTTGACGTTAACGGCGGATGAACTGGAAACGGAAGCGCCGGAATCAGAACCGGCATTCGCCCATCCGGCAGCCCAGCCGGAGAAATGTGTTCCGAATCCGCCCATGGCGAAATGCCCGAAATTTGTGACCCTTGAAGTGCCGGAAGAGTATAGCGTTATTGTAATTTTCGCGCCGCGCGGGTAAGACTGTTCGGTGCCCGGCAGAAAACCCCAGGACAAATCCCTTGTCCCTGCGCCTACTGTCTGGTCTATCGTTTTGAAGTTGTTCCCAGCCAGATCGTACATTTTCGCCACAACCCGAATGTTCGCGCCCGTGAACGTGATGCGCGTTTTAAAATCCGGGTTTGGTATTATTGCCCCTATGGTCTGGAACATCCCATCGCCAACCCGCTCACTCGCCGTATAAACGCCCGTGCTCCCGGCCTTTGCATAATAAACTTCCTGCGGGCGAACCTTGATATTAAACAACCCCTCATTAGTCCCACTCTGTGGGGTTTCCACGGGCAGATTCTTTTCATTCTTCCATTCAGAATCCTGCCAGCCGCCATGCTCGCTTGTTTGCAGCAGCCCCGCCCTGGTGTAAATTCTCAGCTCGTAGTCGGTGAACGCCAGCACATAACTTTGTTCGTTGTTGAAAATGAAGGGCAAGAGATGCGCTTCGTCAGGAAGTTCCGCCACATACTCAAAGCCGGGCCGCTTGCTTGCTCCTCCCTGTGGGTGAACAAGCATGTTGCTCAAGGTTTTGCAGCCGGACATATACCGGGCTAGGTCAACCCTTCCGAGTACTAAGGGGGAGAGTTCGCCGGCTGTAAAAGAACCTTGATATGTTTGCATGGCTATCTCGCCTCCAACCAGGGTGTTTCGGGCACAGGCTGATTCTGCTGGTTCAGGTCTATGGCGATGGCTTCATGCAGCGTGGCGAGATATTGCTCCCCCATGCGTTGTTGCAGACGGGCGTCATTTTGCAGGGATACGGCAAGTTCCGCCGCGAGACCCCATACTATCGTGTTGGCGAAGTAGGGCGGCCATACGTCCGGGTTTTCTTCTTTGCCCACATAGCGCAGCACCGCATTAGGCACATCGGTCAGGATGTTCTGCCCGCGCAAAATACAGAGCGGACGCCGGTTTAAACCGCCGCTTCCCTCCACCTGGATTGCTTTCATGCATCCAGAAGGCAGGGCATAGGTGTAAAGCCCTCCCTGGTTTTCTGTTTTTTGCGCGAGAGGGATTGTGCGTGTGGCAAAGCCCCAGTTGTGCGCGCACAAAGTGGATTGCAGCACCAGCGGATATGCCCGGTTGCACAGGCTGGTTGTGCCGCCGTCTTCATAGGGTGAATTTATGGTTTCAATCTGGTTTCCGCCCAGACGGGCGAGCGCCATGTTGTAGATTTTAACCTGGGATAACATGCTGTCTCCTTGTTTCGCCTTCTTGCATGGGCTTGAGGCGGCGGGGGGTTGTGAATGCCGGGGGAAAGAGCTGTTCAAAGGCGTTGCGCCAAAGGCCGTTTCCCCCGGCTTGTTAAGGAAGGTGCCCCGTTATCCGGGGCTTTGGGCCCGCAGAAGATTTCACCGGGCCGGAGGCTTATTTGGGATTAGGCATCGGCGACAAGCCCTGAAATAATGCTGCCGCCGCTGATTGTGCCGGTTACATTGTAGTTCAAGCGAAGGTAGCGCTGTGTGTTTTGGGGAATGGAGCAAGCCACGGCTTTGCCGTTGGCAGCCAGGGTGGGATTGTCCAGCGGGAAAATGGCGACGGTTTTCACATTGCTGGCAAATGAAGCGCTATCAGAGGTCTGCACTTCCACCTGCATGGAACCGGTGCCGGAGTAGCCGTTGAGCAGCACCACCAGCCAGGGCGGAGTGGTGGCCTTGTGTGCCCCGGGGCCGCTGTCTATAACAAAGGAACTGGCGGCAGTGGCGGTAACGGCCTGCTTGTCAGAGAACATGTTGTGTCTGTCAAAGATCATTGATATCTCCTTATCTTGATTGTTCTAGATGGATGTTTCGTTATAGTGGAGCACGTCACAGCGGCGCACCGGAATTTCATCGAAAGCCATCACGGTTTTTCCGCTGGCTTCGTCAAGAGACAGGTGCACGTTGCCTTTATTGGCGATTTCCTTGCGCAGGGCGGTGCGGAGCTGGCGGTTCATATAAAAGGCCGGGAGGCCGAGCGCCTTGTTGGGCAGCATTTCGCTGGCCTCAATCATCAGGTCTATCAGTTTGGTGTTGCTAAGGGTTTTGGGAATGTTGGCAATGCGCACCACATAGCGCCAGTCTCGCACACAAAGCCCGATATCCCACTTGTAGTGGGTGCGGTAGCCCTGATACATGCCGCCCTCCTCGTCAGTAAGGGTTACTTCGCCAAGGTCGTTGTGTTGGAAGCCCGACAGGGAGCCTTTGGGATAGAACGCGTGTACTGTGTTTTCTCCCCAGGTCACCAGCCAGATGGAGGCGCAGCTCCCGCCTGAGCCCCCGGCGTCAATCACGCTTTCGGCGTTGTCCGCCTGTTCGGTGTCTTTGGTGCAGAAACGGGGGGAAAGGCCCAGGAAACGTTCGGGATGCTTTGAAGTGTCGCCGTAAAACAGGGTTTCGGCCATGGCCTGGTTCATTGCCTCCAGAAACGCGCGATCTTCGGACACACGAAATTCCGAGGTGTTGGCGTTGAGGTCGGCCAGGTTCTTGTCCACTTCGGCGTATGCTTCCAGCATGCCGCAGGTGTCGTCCACCTGTTTGGTGGTGCTTTTGCTGGGCTGCACGCCGTAATTCAGCTTGCGCCACGCAGTGCCGGGCAGGCCGGTGCGCACGGTGGTGCGGTGGCCGGTGGGAAGATTGCCCTCAATATAAACCATGTCGGTAAGGATTTCATTGGTTTTGATGAGCAGTTCAACCACATGGGCCACTTTTCCGTTGGGGTCCATGCGCCGGCAATGGGTGAGCAGAGTGGGGTTGGGTCCGATTGTTGACATTTTTTCTCCTTTTTAGCGCCAGAAACTCCAGGTTGGCTGGAAATCATCCGCGAAATTCCGGGCGGATTGATTTATGGCGTGGCATGAAAATTTCTGGGCGGTTATATGGGTTTTGGGGCGGCTGCCCCGGTGATTTGTTCTGATGCCCGCTTTATTCCGGGGGTATAAATGCGCTTTGGCTCTACCCTTGTTTTCCGGGAGCGGACGGGTGTATTTTGGGGGGAGTTTTTGTGTTTTTTAAGGCTGTGAGATTTTGAGAGAATTTGGCAAATTTTATATTTTGGGGCGACGGCAGGTTTTTGGAGATGACAGGTTTTTTCAGGCGGGCCAGACGAAAGATGCTCTTTCAGAGAGCTTTGGCCGGTATTTTAAAAAATATTCCTTCGGGCGTGGAGGATCATACGGCGGGAATGCTTCTATTGCCCGGAAGGCGAAAGCTCCAGAATTTATTCTGTTTGGCGGTTTTAGAGCATTTCACACTTGAAATGCCCTGCAGGGATTTGTCTCCAAATCCTTGCCGCCAAATGGATTGTAGAGCGGCTTTGCCGATCGTTAAGCGGTTGTTTCAAACATGGCTTCTTCTATGAGGCAAGGGATAAGTCTTATGCCCTTACGCATTGCGAAGAATGCGTATAGTAGGGCATTTTAACATTGGAAAGTTGTTTTTGACAAAATGTTCTGGCGGCGCGAGCTGCGCCGCCCACCCCGCAGACGGGCTTCACTTACGCCATCGCTTCCGCCGTAGACGAATTTCTGAGTCATACGGATGAAGACAACAATGCTTAAGCGCCAAAGGGGGGCAAAATTAATCTGCTTTAAGCGCAACCGGACGGGAATCAGAGAACGGGCACGAGACAAGATCGCATCTGAACGCAAATTTTAAATAAATCTTGGGGAAACATCAGGAAAGGGCTGGATTCAGCCTTTTGTTGATTAAATTAATAGCAAAGATGAAACGTATTGTCAAGCTTTTTTTGGTCTGCTTTTGAGTGCGGTGCAGCCTGCTTGCCCCTTCTTTGGCAGAGGGGGAAACAGCTCTGCCGCAGGCATGGCGCACTGAAGTTCGGGAAGCTGCGGGGCGTTCCGGGACTTTTAGCGGTTATTCTTGCGCCAGTTCCAGGGGGCCTGGGGGTTGGGTTTTGCCCAAAGCCCTTTCTTTTCCTGTTTCGCCTTTTGCTCCAGCATTTTCCAGGCTGCGCAGAAGCTTTCATGGCAATAGGAGGTGTAAAGCCATGCATGCCCGGATTTGAGCAGTTCCTCGTTCAGATTGCGTCCGTCTTTAAGATGCACGACGGCCACAGTGCGTCCATACTGGTCTTTGCTCATGGGGGTCAGCCTGACCTCTTCCATGAAGGCCAGGGATCTTGTGAATTCGGTCGCTTCACTGCCGCCGTTCTGCTTGGCTTCCGGGCAATCCACTCCATAAAGGCGCACGCTTATGAAGTGCCCTTTGGGGGTGAGAACGGTAAGCGTGTCCCCGTCGCTGACCTTGATCACTTTGCCCTGAGCGAATGCGAACAGGGCCAGAAGAGTCAGGATGCCAATGAGCAGCGACCAGAGTTTGTTTCTGCGGAGGAAGCTTTTGCCGGTGCGGCGGCGTGCCATAAAAGACTAGACCTTTGTTTTATTTTATCGTACTCATAGCCAATGCATGAGATGGCTCTGACTGCAAGTATGCTCTCCCTTATAAAGGAAGAAATGGAAAAGGCCAAGGTGGGAAGGCTGATGGTTGTGCGTATAAAGTATGGCGCGCTCAGCAATATTGTGCCTGAATCAATGGAAGCCGCCTTTGAGATTCTTGCCCGGGATTTTCCTGGAATGGAAGGCGCGAGCCTTGAGCTTGTTGAGGAACTCCCGACTCTTGCCTGCGGTAAGTGCGGTAAAAATTATACCCCCCCCAGCAAAAGGGAAGTGTTCATGCCTTGTCCCGCTTGTGGAAACGAGCTTGGAAATGAAGTGCTTTCGGGGAAGGGGGTATACCTCGACCAAATTGAGGTTGATGATTAAAATGTAAGTGTGTTTTACTTTTCGTTGGGGCAGTCAGAGTCTGGAATAGTCGAGGCCGACGGAATCCGTATGCGTCTATTTAGCGGCGCGTATTCCGCCGGGGGAATCATGCTTGAAATGTTACGGTCTTGAAATCTGATTTCGCCGCATAAATGTTCTTTTCGAAGATCGGCATGGGCAAAATCAGATTTTTTCTTTTCAAGAAAAGACAAGCAAAGTTTCTGTATAATTGTCAGCTAGAGCAGTTAACGCCTCAAATGATTGCTTAACGGGGGGCAAAGCCTCCCTGCAATCATCTGGCGGCAAGGATTTGTCTTCAAATTCTTGCAGAGTATTTCAAGTGTGAAATGGTCTAGTTGCAGATAGTTTTGAATAATTTGGAAGGGTTTTATGGAAATTAACGTGAATAGGCCGGTTATGGAAACCAACGACATGATTTCTGACGAACTGAAAAAAATGTTTGCGGAGAAGAATGTTTTGGTGTTGAACCTTATTTCCTCGCCTGGCGCCGGAAAGACCACTGTGCTTGAATGCACTTTGAGCGATTTGAAAAATGAATTCCGCATGGGGGTGATTGAGGGCGACCTGAAAACTGACAACGACGCCCGGCGCGTTGCCGCCACGGGGGCCGCTGCCTATCAGATCAACACCGATGGCGGCTGCCATCTGGATGGGCGGATGATACGCGACGCGCTTGTTCATTTCAACCTTGACGAACTGGATATACTGTTCATTGAGAATGTGGGCAATCTTGTCTGCCCGGTGGAGTTTCCCTGCGGTGAAGACCATAAGATCGCCATTTTAAGTGTGCCCGAGGGCGATGACAAACCTGAGAAATATCCTCTCCTGTTCAATCTTTCCACTGTTATGCTGCTTAACAAGATAGACCTTCTGCCGTATGTCGATTTTGACACTGCCAGGGCCGAAAAATTTGCCCGCGCCCTGAATGCGGAGATTGAAATTTTTCGCGTTTCCTGCAAGGACGGAACAGGGCTTGCGGCATGGTATGACTGGCTGCGCAAAGCCAGAAACGCCAAAAAATAGCTGATTTAAAAAATGGGATTTAGCCCCTTTCAGTTAAACAAGGAAAAACAGATGACGTCAGGCTCCAGAACCCTTCAGCGCGGCCTTAAAAACCGGCATGTCCAGTTGATCGCTCTTGGCGGAGCGGTGGGCACAGGGCTTTTCCTGGGCACGGCTTCCACCATCAAGATGGCCGGCCCCTCAGTGATTCTGGCCTACATTATCGGGGGCCTGATCGCTTTTCTGATTATGCGCCAGCTTGGGGAGATGATGGCGCAGGAACCGATTGCAGGCTCCTTCAGCAATCTCGCCTATAAATACTGGGGCCCGCTGCCCGGCTTTTTTACCGGGTGGAACTATTGGTTTCTGTATATTCTGGTGAGCATGAGCGAACTTACCGCCGCCGCGGTGTATGTTCAACACTGGTTTCCGGAAATTCCCCAATGGCTGAGCATTACCGGGTTTTTCCTGCTGATTAACGCAATCAACCTGACTGCCGTGCGCATTTATGGCGAGGCTGAATTCTGGTTTTCAATAATAAAAGTGTCGGCAATTATCGGGATGATAATTTTTGGCACGTACCTGCTTGCCAGTGGCACGGCGGGTCCGGATTCGCATGTGTCCAACTTGTGGGTTCATGGCGGGTTCTTCCCGCATGGCGTGCACGGCATGTTCATCGCGCTTGCCGTGGTGACTTTTTCTTTCGGCGGGCTTGAATTGGTGGGGATTGCCGCGGCTGAAACCGAAAATCCGCAAAAAACCATACCCAAGGCCATCAACCAGGTTCTGGTGCGAATCCTTATTTTTTATGTGGGGGCCCTTATAGTGCTCTTGGCCCTTTACCCTTGGGACCAGATAGGCATAGTGCCTCAAGACGTCCCGTGGGAAGAATCTATGGCGGCAAGTCCGTTTGTGAAGATATTCAGCAATATCGGAATACCGTCGGCTGCGCATGTGCTCAATTTCGTGGTGCTCACCGCCGCCCTGTCTGTTTACAACTCCGGCGTGTTCTGCAATTCGCGCATGCTTTATGGCCTTGCCCTGCAAGGAAACGCCCCCAAAGCGTTTATGAGGCTTTCCGCCCGCGGCGTGCCTGTGTGGTCGATCGTGGTTTCATCGGCTGCCACCATGCTTTGCATCTTGCTCAACATGATTATGCCTGAACGCGCTCTGGCCATTTTGGTTTCGCTGGTGGTTGCCGCTCTGGTCATCAACTGGGCCATGATCTGCATTACCCATATCAAATTCCGCATTGCCAACCAGAAAATGGGGTCCAGCCTGGTATTCAAATCAATTGCCTATCCCTTCAGCAATATTCTCTGTTTGTTGTTCATTCTGACTATTTTTTACATCCTCTGGATTACCGGTCAGGAGATGGTGGTGATGGTCGCCCCGTTTTGGGTGCTATTTGTTTGCGCAGGGTATTTCTTCAAGGAATTTGTGCTGCGTACCCTTAACAGGGATAAGTCCTCCTGACAGCAGTTGATTTTGACAGGCTTGTGCAGCCGTTAAATTATGCTGCTGTTTTGCAATGCCCGGGGTAATCAGATGGGAAAGCCGTTCAAACCGCGTTCGTTGCGCCTTCTTTTTATCTGGCTTCTTGTTCTGAGCCTGAGCTTTTTCACAATTATTTTTATTTCCATTTTCAACGCCAGCATGCCCCAAATGCTGGAAGAGGCCGAAAACCAATCTCTTGACAGACAGATGGAGGTGGTTCGCGGAGCGTTGGAAAGCTCGCGCAACAATCTTTTTCTGCTTGCCGAGGATACGGCCATATGGGAAGAAACTTTCCAGTATGTGAAGGGCGCCAACCCCGGATTCTTTCGTGACAATTGGCCTGCCACTTCTTTGATAGAAGCGTTCAATCTGAATTTTGTCATCTTTAAGGACAATAAGAACAACGACCTTTTTTTCGAGTTTTACAATCATCAGATAGGGGAAAAACGGGATCCGCCGGAAGGTTTCAATAAGTTCCTCGACACATTGGCGCAGGAAGTGCTTG
>CAZJFJ010000093.1:0-8480 GCA_964545305.1 uncultured Desulfovibrionaceae bacterium | reverse complement strand
GAGAGACAGTGGGCTTAACCCGTTGTATAACGCCATTGCGCTTAGCTATTATTCCCTGATGGAAGGAAACCCGCCGGAATCCGCGAAGCAATTGCTTCAAAAAGAAATGCCGGCGGAGTTCGCCGGCAAGCCCGAAATTGTGAGCCGTGTTTTCGCGGATATTGAGAAAGCTGCGAAAGAGTTCAACCCGGTGAAGAACCTGGGCATTTCAAAATAGTTCATAATGCCCCCATGTGAATTTTGTGGACGGCCGGAAGTTCAACGTAGAGAGTCATAAAGCAGTTAATACTTGAAATGCGCATCTAACGGCGAGGCGAACCCCGCCTTGGTCTGTTTGGCGGCAAAGGTCCAGTAAGATACTTGCAAATAAGTTTAAATGTGAAGTGCCCTAAGCAGATGAAAGAGGTAAGTTTTGGACTTTTACAAACTATTGAGCGAATTTTATGATGAGCTTTTCCCGGTGAATCCGGAGGAAATGGATTTTTTGATCGGCCAGGTGACGGGGGCCGGACGTATTCTGGACGTGGGGTGCGGAACCGGGAACAAGACGATTTTGTTCAAGGACGCGGCTGAAAAGGTTTTTGGCGCGGATATTGACCGGAATATGCTGGAGAAGGCCAGAGCAAAGCATTCTGCCGCCAATGTGTTTTATCTGGAGCGCGGGCTGGGAGATTTGGGCGGCGAATTTGAGGCGTGCAGCCTGGACGCGGTTTTGTGCCTGGGCAACGTATTGCCCCACCTTAACAGCCTGGCGAAAATTCAGGAAGCGCTGCTGGAAATTTGCGGCATTCTTCGTGACGGAGGCAAAATTATTCTCCAGATTCTTAATTATGACCGGATTATCAGGGGCAAAATTGAAGATTTGCCCTTGCTGGAAAGCGGCAATGTGAAATTTTTTCGGCGCAATGAATGGCGTGGGGAGCAGATGTTTTTTATAACTACCCTGAAGTTAAAGAATTCGGATGAGGAATATTCCGGGGGAAATCCGTTTTATGCGCTTACCAGAAAAGAGCTTGAGCAGAGCCTTGCACTTGCCGGGTTTGAAGAAGTGGAGTTTTTTGGCAATTTCTCCGGGGGGGCATGGAACGAGAATTCATTTCTCAGCCTTGTGATTGCCCGCAAGCCCAGGGCCGTTTGAGCCGCTTTTGCCAGTTGGGAGATGAGCTTGAGAGCATGCTTTTGCCGCTGATTCTTAAAATATGGCAGGGGAAACGATGAAAATTTATCTGAAAAGGGCATATGAGCCGGCGGAAGAATCGGACGGGTTCAGAATTTTGGTGGACAGGCTCTGGCCGCGCGGCATTTCCAAAGCTGAAGGGGCTTTTGGGTTGTGGCTTAAAGAGATTGCTCCCAGCAGCGATTTGCGTAAGTGGTTCGGGCATGACCCGGCCAGATGGCATGAGTTTAAGGAGCGTTATTTTAAGGAATTGGAAGCGAATCCGGAGGCCGTCCGGGCGCTTGAAAACGCCATTGACGGTAAAGAAGCGGCGACTTTTGTTTACGGGGCAAGGGATCGGGAGCATAATGACGCTCTGGCGCTTCTTGAATATTTGCAAGGCCGGGGAATTTTGCCCTTATAACCCTTATAGGAGGTGCTCGGTGCCAATGGGCCGCGATCGTGTCCGCCTTTTAACCTAAAACGCGTCACACTTGAAATGCTTTAAATTTTTTATGCGCGATGCAAGGTTTGTTGATGCTGTTAAATTTTGAATGCCTGCTTCTGTGGGGCCAGGGCATTTCACACTTGAAATGCGCGGCAAGGATTTGAAGACAAATCCTTGCCGCCAGATGATTGTAGGGAGGCTTTGCCCCTCGTTAAGCAATCATTTGGGGCGTTAACTGCTCTAAGCTCGCCAGCGCGTGCATAAAAAGCCGATGGACAGGGAAACCCGCCGCGTTTATTATGAACGCGGGGTAAATTTGGAAAAATATCCGGCAAGGGCCGGAAATGGCGGGTTTGCTTATGCTGAACGTAGCAAAATTTCCTTTATATATTTTTAGTTCTTTTGATGTTTTCTGGAACAAAAAAAGCACTCAAAAGGCCGTTTCGGCTTTGCTGGCGATAGTTTTTCTTGTTGGCCTGCTTGTGATTGAATTGAACCGTCGGGGCCTTCTTCCGGAGGAATTGGCCCGCAATGTGCCGTTGAATCATTTTCAGGCGGTGGCGCTGGCTTTTTATTTGCTGCTCGTGGTTGAAATTGTCAGCCTGATTTTGGTGATGGGTTCCTCCATGTCGCGTTCTGTGGTCAAGGAGCTTGAAATTCTGGCCCTGATAATGCTGCGCAACGCATTTAAAACCCTGGGCGAGATGCAGGAGCCGATTGATCCGAGCCAGGACGTGTTTGCTTTAGCGAGCATTGGAACCAACTGTCTGGCCGCGGTAGTTATTTTTATCTGCACTTCCGTGTATGAGCGTACCCAGTGCGAGGCTTGCTCTTTCGGCAAGGACAGGGAATCCCCTATTTACATCGGCGCTAAAAAATATACCGCCCTTGTGCTCCTGATTCTGTTTCTATGGGACGGTTCCTTGCACATAAGCGCATTGTTCACGGGCAGCGAAGGTTTGGCCGAGCAAGCAGACTTTTTCGCGCGCTTTTACACGTTGCTCATATTTGCCGATCTTTTTTTGCTGCTGGCTTCGGAAGGCGTGACCCATAACGCAATTTTGCTTTTCCGTAACTCCGGG
Source organism: uncultured Desulfovibrionaceae bacterium (assembly GCA_964545305.1). Lineage (GTDB taxonomy): Bacteria > Desulfobacterota > Desulfovibrionia > Desulfovibrionales > Desulfovibrionaceae > RGIG1962. Next base: position 5,794 of record CAZJFJ010000093.1, on the reverse strand, counting down.
TACACTGCCGGGGCTTTGTTTATGCGAATAGCCCTTGGCGCTCCCCATTTCTGGGATGCGGGCCTTGGCGTGTTTGCGGCCCTTTACATTATTGCCGTGAGTTATGCGGTAAAACAGCTACAGCTTAAAAACTGAAATATGTTCATGGTACAAGGCCGGGGAACATGCCCCGGCCTTTGATCCGTATTTTTCGCAGACGGGAGGCTTTGCCCCCGGTAAGCAATCATTTGAGGCGTGAACTGCTCTAAGCTGATTACATGCCGCGGCGGTATGCGCCGGGCTTGTGGATGCCGTCCATTTCATTGTTGAAGGCTTCCCGGCAATGGTTTTTGTCCCAGAAAAAAATCAGATCGACCACGCGGCGGGCAACGCCCCAAAAGGAGTTTTCCCGCTTGCGCCAGCAGCGGGCCGAGAAAGTCTCGTCGGCCCATCCCCAGACCAGGGTGTTGGCCAGTTGATCGATGGCGATAACAATTTGGTAGAGCCGGATTTTGAATCCTTTCATTGTTCGTCTCCTTCAGTTTCAATAGTGGGTTTCCATCCCTGTGCGAGCTCACCGATCCGCCAGCCCATCGCTGCCTTATGGCTTTCCAGGCGCTTAATTTTGCCGGTTTTCCGGGCTTTGACCGTAAAGGCGTTTCCGGTATGCTGCATGAAGGTCATGTTTTCCTCTTTCAAAATTTGCAGAGTGAGGGTTATGGTCCCGTCCGTTATTTTTCAACCGGGGTATCCGGCTTCTCCGGCCAGGCCACCTCATCGGGGAAGCCGGGTTGTTCCGGTATATCACGCAAGGCCTGGCGGTAAGCTCTGAGCGCATCCCGGTCGGTATCGCTGATCGGGTAGTCAGGCATCATCATGTAATCTGTTGCCGAGAGCAGGGCGTCCCGCTGCTGCCGTATCACGCTCGCTTTTTCTTCAAGGCTAGGGTCAGGATAGCGCAAGGCATCCGCTTCGGCTTCGGATATGGGGGCCAGCCCATTGAAGATATAAGCATCCTGAGAGCCGTCTGCCTCAAACGCATAAACCTGATTGTTTTCGTCTTTGTAGTATTTCATTATCTATACTCCATCCAATAAACAAAAGTTGAAGATGTTGTGCCACGGGCAGCCTGATAAGACCATCCCGGAGGAACTAAGACCAGTGTCCCGGCCTGGCAGGTTGCAACACCAGAGCCGCCGGTGTATATGGACACCGCCCCAGGCGAACTTCCGGCAGGGTCGTAGACAGCAAGCCTAGACATCACTCCGGAGCCACTACTGCTCATAGTAACCAGGATAGGCTTCCCTGTGGAGTTGGTGTATTTGGTGTTCCAAGCCCTTTGCGCCATTACGTTCTGCCATGTCTGCCCCACGCCAAACGCTGCGGAAATATCCAGCTTCCCGGCCTGCAACTCCAGCACGTCTTTACGTGGCGTTTCCTGCCAGTAAGAACCGTTACGCTTCAACTCCAAATACCCATGTTGTGACAACACCCTGTCCACCTGCCCGGCCAGTTGCAGGGTTGTGCTGTGCTTAACCGTGATTACCCTTGCTTCATTTGCAGCCCAAAGCCGTAATATCATTCCGTTATGCGCCTCTGTGACGTTAATATCCGTCAGATCGTCAGCTGCGGCGGCCTCTTCCGTGTCCACAACTACGTCCGCAGCCGTGGGGCTGATTGTGCCGTTGCTGATGCTCCGGGTCTGGAAGCTGGCAACTCCAGGTAAATGAGTTCCCGCCGCCACTTGCTTGCTTGTGTTAAGAACAATGCTTTTGCCGTCAACAGGGGTATCCGGTTTCGGGCTGTAGGTGGTGGAGCCGTCAGCGGTCAGCGTCAAGGCCCATCCTTCCCCCCAACCCTCAGGGGCCAGCGGAGTAAACCCTGAAACCGTGGCCGCGCCAGGGCCAAGGGCGTTTAATACCGTCAGCGCGTCCTGCACTTCGCCCAAAGCAGTTTGCACTTCTTGCAGTATTTCCCCCAAATTGCCAAGCTCTTCCAGCGACTCAGCCAGGGTTTCTACCTCCTGCATGAGAGCTTCCATCTCTTGCAACGCCTGCTGCGCATCCTGAACGGTCTGGACGGTCTCTCGCAATGTTTGTTCAACCTGGACAATCGCATCTTGCGTAGCCTGTGAGGCCTGATTCGCAGTTTGCGAGGCTTCCTGAGCGGTCTGCAACGCCTGCTGCGCCGATGCCAAAGCTTGCTGCGCGGCGTCCCTCAGCTCGAACATTTCGCCAAGAACCTCGTCAGGGGTCCGGTCGCTATCCGTTATCGCCAATTGCAGGGCGCGGCTTGTCTGTTCCTGCAACTGCTGGATTTGCATCACCACATGGTCGAAGCCCTGGCGTTCTATAACTTCGGCGTCAAACGCGCCGCCGCTCTCCAGGTCAAGGGTCTGGGTGAGGGGCATGTCCCGGTAAATGGTAAGCATTTTGCCTGCGCCAAGAGGGGTGCCGTAAAGCGGGAACTCTACGCTAACGCTTCCAGCGGCAAGTCCGTTCACCTGAAAGCCTGACAGGATTTCTGTATCTGCTCCGGATTCGTCTGTGACGATCAGGCGCAGGTGCTCGGCCTGCGCCAGAGGAAACGGCACCGGCCAAACAGCCGTTATGCCATTGCCCTGATAGCGGACCTTGGAGGTTTGGGTTTCTATGGTCATTTTAACTCCTTTTGTTTTTTGGGGAAAAGTGGAATATGAGGGGCGGCGGGCGCGTTGAGGGAACCGGAAGAGGCAGGGCGCGCGAGAAATGCGCCGTGCCTTATGACAGATTTAGGGGAGGCTTTGCCTGTTGCCTGAAGAAGTGAAAGCTGGCGGGGGGAAGAGTTTTTTGTTCTGCTGCCGCCATTTCATGGGTTACGTCTTTTCCTGTTGAATAACAGGGAGGTTTTTTTTAGCTTTTGCCGGGCGGAGTGTGCGGGCAATGAGCCAGACCGTTTTATTTGCGCCCGTTCCGGCTTTTACGGTGAAGGGCGCAGGTGGCGGTTATTTTCTCGTGTCGGTTCGCCTGTGCTTCCTCTTTTTATGTGTCATATTCATTACTGAACCTGCTTAAACCGCTCAATAAAGATTTGCTCATGCTCATGTCGAGGCCCAGCCTGTCAACCTTCGAGTTATATTTTTTCGCCCTCAGCATGGACTGCTGACTGGCCGCGTTGCTGGCGTTCACCATCTGCTGCCAGGAGGCGATTTCCGCGTTTTGGGTGATGGTATTAGCTTCATGCTGGATTTCCTCCGCTTGGTCTTGCAGCATGCTCAGGTTCGTGCCGCTGTCCATTTCAAATCCGCCGGCGGCAATCATGCTGGCGTTTTGAGCCTGCTGCGCACGGGCTTTACGCAGATATTTCTCCTGTTCCGTAATCCCTTTCTGTATTTCCATTTGGGCCTGGCGTTCGGCCAGGGCCTGCTGATTGGCCTCGGCCTGGGCTTCCGCCTCAAGCTGGGCCTGGGCGTATTTTGATTGCTGCCCGGCGTTATATTGCTGGCTGGCCAGGCTGAGCGCAGTGGATACAGCTACAAGAGCAATGGGTTCGCACATTGTTTTACTCCTTATTGTTTGGGTTGCAGCGCTTCTGTTTTATTCATCCGGAAGCGGTAGAAATTTTCATTGCCCATCCCCATCTTTATGGGCCTCCTGTCCAATTCAAATCCGCACCATTCAAGCCAGTGCATGGAGACTTTGTTTTTTGCGTGCACAAAATTTTCAAGATAGGGGAAAGGCGCAAGCATATGCTGCACATACCGGCGGGACTGTTTCGCGAATTCAAAGGATATTCTGGTTATTTCCGGAGTGGCCAGCAGCCAGGGAATTCCGTGAAAATCCGGCTTGTGGCAGGGGCATACGCCCCACATGAAGGCGGGCCTGTTTTCCACTAGGCAGGTCCAGGCCAGGAGTGAAAAACCAAGGGAGTTCGCCAGCGCGTCAAAGGGGCGGCGGCCGGAAACGGCAGCCAACTCCCGTTTGTCTTCCTCCCGCATGTTGGCGGCAACAAAGGGGATATGTTTTTCATTCGCTTTTACTATCTTCCAGATTTTGTTCATATTGTTAAAATGGGGTTGAAGTTGAAAAAAAGGGCAAGGTTTTGCCAAAACCGGTTAATGTGGCTTCCAAAACACTACTTCACATCAAATTCGGGAGTGAGGGCGAGCACCGTAAGCGGCAGAGGAGCTTTGCTTTCAACGCAGATGGCCGCCATGCTTTCGGGAAGTCCGGCCAGATTTATATGATGCCATCTGTTGCGGGGCTCAAGCGGACTGCCCATCGGTTCAATACTGCGCCACTTGATGTTTTCCAGCCTGTCGAACTTAAGGCCTATGGAGGCGCTCACAGTGTCGTAAAGGAGAATACCCGCCCCGGTAACTCTTTTTTTTCTGGTCATGCTGCTGCCCTGTTCGCCCATTATTTCAATCGGCATGGTCTCAAGCTGCGCCGAATATGCCAGGCCGATTTTTACCTTGGAAGCAGGGGCGTCCAGCTCTATTTCACCGTTTTGCACGGTGCGCGGGGCCATTACCGCCCCGTCCGCCAGAATGCCCACTTCCATCCCTTCCAGATGATCCAGCCCGGAAAGCTTCTGCGTTGGCTCACCGTCATATTCAAGGGCGCTGTCCAGATAGAGCGCCGATGCCAGCGGATTCTGCCCGGTTTCGGTCAGGCGCGCCGCTTGAGCGGAATAAGGCAGGCTCATCATTTCAAGGAAGCAGCCATTGGCGCGGTTGGCCACGATATAGATGGAGTCATGGGTTCCTTGGGGAACGCAGCAAATGGAAAGAATATTGCCTTGTGTGCTGTGCTTGTGCCATGCGAAGATTTCATGCTCGGCCTGATAGGTGAGGCCAAGCAGGACGCCGTCCTCGCGCACCGCCCAGACAATGGAGTCCGGAGCGGGCTGGTAGGTCCACTGCACTATGCTTCGCCCGGACAACAGATGGCTGGCCAGAACGCTGCGGTCGGAGCCTCCGTAGGAGTCGGACCCGAAGTCGTATTTAAGATCGCGCACCTCGCAGCCGTTGCGGGCCACATGCAGGATGGAGTTCCCGATTACCAGGGCCGGCAAAGAAGTGCTGCCCCGGTAGCTTTGCGCGCTGACCTTCATTGTTTTGGCGGTGAAGGCTCCTTCACTGCTGGCGATTTCCCATTCCACATTGGTGGTTCCCAGCATCAGCGAGCGGAGGGCGATCATCCATTGGGCGGTGCTGACCTCGCTTGAGGCGATGGTAGCTTCAATGGAATCATCCGCCTTCACCGGGCGGGAAGCCGAAAAGTTTTCATAGTCGCCCGCGCGGGAAAGCCAGATGGTTTGCGGCCTTCTCGGAGTTGAGGCGAACACGAGGCGTTGCTCGAACATGCCGATTACCGATGGAAAGTCCCCGTCCGGGAAAGGGTTCGTCCAGAGCGGGGGGCCGTCTGTGCTCACGGGGCTGATGTTCGTGTCGTCATACGAAGTGCCGGAAGTGCTGGCCATAAATCCCGCGCTTCCGCCGTAAGAGGATTTATAAACACGGTACTCGGACGCTCCCGACACTGCTGCCCAACTAATGCTGATCCTGTCGCCCGCTTTCCAGTCGTTGCTGGCCGGGCCGGTTACGTTGGCTTTGCCGCTTGCGTAACTCTCTTTGTTGGATGAATTTACGGCGGTCACCACATAAGAGTAGGGAGTTATAAGCGTGGATCCGCCGCTGCCCGCCTTGGCGGCGGAAACGCTGGCCGGCGGATTGATCGGGCATTCAAAGCTGATTTCTTGCAGTTCCCAGGAATCGTGCCTGAATCGCATCAGTTTGTGCGGGGCTATTCCACGGCAAGCCATAAAAAGCACG
>CAZJFJ010000092.1:7856-8605 GCA_964545305.1 uncultured Desulfovibrionaceae bacterium | reverse complement strand
ATCTATATGCGCTGCAGCCTGTGGAGCAACATGCGGACTATATGGGTTCTAAGGCGAAAGGTGTATGGGAAGCCATTTCAAAAACACAAAAATAAACCTTCGAGGTTTATATGACCAATGATACCCGCGGCTGGAAAATCTTTGGGATAGCATTGCTTGCTTTATATGCTGGCATATTTGCCCTGGCTCAGCATCTGAACCGTTGGGATAGCTATAATTTAGTAATTGAATATATGCATCTTGCAGTGGTCCCAAGCGGTTTGGATGAAAATTACGACAATTTGGATGGGGTAGAGTTTCCCCATTACATCGGCTATCTGATGTACCTGCGAGATTCCCACCCCCGTGTAGGCGATGAGGATTTGACGATTACCTTCGTAAAAGCAACCCCGTACACCCTGGAGGATGATCTGGACTGGATAATCAAAGGTTTAGAAAAACGGGGCTATTTGGGCAAAAATATCTATGAAGTCCTGGCTCTTGCTCACCATAAGTTTTATGCACCATATGAGTGGGATCTATTGGATGAAGACCCTGGCGAACCGGTCAGTCCTTATTATCCATTAGAGTATAATTTATTTAGAAATTATTTGTATTATATTTTTTCCCACCTTGGAGCAAACATCATTTGCACGCAATTAAGTGAATCTATGCCCGTCTTGTACCAAGCTCAAGACTTTGAGTTTGAAAACATCTGTGTTTACCGCCCGTTCGACAACCCGCCTGAATTTTGCGACAAATTGGAAATT
>CAZJFJ010000092.1:0-7846 GCA_964545305.1 uncultured Desulfovibrionaceae bacterium | reverse complement strand
TGCATCTTCCGCCCGTTTGCCGACCCGCCGGAACTTTGCCTCGACATTGAGGTTAAACTGAAAAACGACCCTCTGGGCAGGCGCTCCAACGCAACCGCTGAATAATATTAAGCGCGCCCTTTCAGCCGGGCAAAGGGACATCTGCAGGGATGGGGCCGGGAAGAAAAGGTAAAACCGGAGGCGGCTGGGCGTGGCGCTTGATGCAGGTGGCGGTTGCAAGATGCTGAGCTTAGAACTTTGGAATGGATGGCTGCCCATCCCGGCAATGAAAAAAATCCGTACATACGCCCTTCCCTCTATGAAATGATTAGGGCGGTTCGATTCAAGCTGGCAGCTAAAGAGTAGCTTCTGCTGACCGGACAAAGCTCTGATTAACCTCAACTTAAAAACCAGGCCCCAGCCGTCTAAAAATACGGCTGGGGCCTTTTATTCAATGCCCAGCGAAACACGGACAGCAGAGCCAGCGAAGCCCAGGCGGATTAGATCTCCTTGGGCTTATTTCCGCAATAGCGTATAAAGCGCCCAACGGGGACTCACCCTTGATGGACAGGCTAGCATGGAGATGGCGGAATTGTAGCTTGTTTTGGCAGTATATTGTATTTAAGTATAAACACTCCTCCGTAGAACTCAGGATTTTTCAGGGGACTTCACGCCGAAGCCACACTAATTGTTCACAATAATATAATGATATAATTGACAATTGTTTTCCATTGTTATTAAATTGTTCAAAACAATCAGCAAAGAGATGAGACGTGTGGGATTACAAAATTTCTGAAAAAGCCACCAGAGCGCGTTATCTTTTTATCGCTGACCGTCTGGAAGAGGATATCCTCTCGGGAGAGCTGCCTCCTGGGACTCGCCTGATGACACATAGAGAGCTTGCGGCCAAAATCGGCGTGACTGTCGCCACTGCCACCAAGGCGTATGGGGAAGTGCAACGGCGCGGCCTGATCAGCAACCATGTCGGGCGCGGAACTTTTGTCCTGGGGCTCGACCTTCCTGCATCAGAGGTGAGAAAGTCTCAGGAAGGCGCCATCATTGATCTAGGGACCGTCATGCCCCTGTTCGGCACGGTGTCAAGCGTCAAGCCAATTCTCCAGCGGATATTGCAAGAGGGCGACGTAGACGGTTTAATCAATTACTTCACCCCCATGGGCCTGTACAAGCACAGAGAAACCGGCGCCGAGTGGCTACGCTCGAACGGAGTTGACGCCACTGCCGAGTCTGTGCTGATAGCCAATAGCCAGCAGCATGCCCTGACCAGTATCGCCAGCGGCCTGTTCAAGCATGGTGACAAGGTCGCCGTCACCCAGTTCACCAATCCGGGTTTCCATATGCTCATGGAACGCAGCGGCATTGCGCTTGAAGGCATCAAAATAGATGAAAGCGGGATGCTTCCCGAATACCTTGACGAAGTCTGCCAGGCCCGAAAGGTCCGCGGTCTGTTTATCTCTGAGAATATGCAAAACCCTAGCGGAAAGCCGACTTCCGACAAAAGGCGCGAAGAACTGTGTGAAGTCATTGCCCGGCATAATCTATCCGTATTTGAAGACGGCTCCTTCAACTGGCTGCTCGCTGGGAAAGCGCATACTTTTTCCCGGCTGTTGCCGGAGTCATCCGTTTACTATGCCGGCTTGGGACCGTCGCTCTACAGCGGGCTCAGAGTGGCTTTCATCCATGCTCCTGAAAAGTTCCATACCCGCATCTCTCAGGCCATTGTGGAAAACACCTGGACGGTTACGCCGCTGTGCGCCGCCATCGCCTGCGAGGCCATCACTGACGGCACGTTGACCAAATCCATTCAAAACAAAACGAAAGAAATGGCGCGCAGAGTAAAAATTGTCAGAGAGACATTGGCCGATTTCTCTATCACCTGCTCTGAAGACAGCAACTATGCCTGGTTGTTTCTACCGGATTCATGGCAGTCAAAAGAGTTTGAACGCCAAGCTGAAAAAAACGGCGTCAGGGTGTTTTCAGCCGACAGGTTTATTGTGGGGCCGTTTACACCTCCCAACTGTGTCCGCCTTTCGCCTTCCGGGCCGAAGGACATCCCCTCGCTCAAGCGAGGCCTGGACATTTTGAGATACCTGCTGAAAAAGGAGGGGGATATTATTACCCCCATCTGGTAGCGGCCAAAGACTGCGGGCCCCTTTGTGCATGACTGTACCAAGCCTGCACAAAGGGGCTTTTGTTTGCCGTTGCGCCGGGAATAATCGTTCCTAGAGCAGTTAACGCCTCAAATGATTGCTTAACGGCCGGCAAAGCCGCCCTACAATCATTTGGCGACAAGGATTTGAAGACAAATCCTTGCAGAGCATTTCAGGTGTGAAATGCTCTATCTCCTTGGCGGGGCTGTCCGGTCGCCAACTCTATTTTTTTTCAATTTTTGCGTTTTTGGGCAATCCATTTTTGTGTTTCCATAGAGATTTATCATAATATATTCAAATTGTATCAGCTACATTTGGCATTTTCATGGCATAAAACCAACTATGCCGTAGATCTTTCCAACCTCTTCCCCTCTCCCCACAAACCGCCGTTTTTTTTAAAGAATTATGTAAAAACTAGCGTTACATGCAAGCTCGGCCTGCTTGCACAGACTTGTCGCCGGTTGCGCTGCAGGCGTAAAAAGGACTGTTTTTTTCATATAGCACGCTTTCTATCCACTTTTTTTGCCAAAAGAAATCCATTCCACTTGTGGCGGAACCAAAGCCTACCTATTCGATATATTTATAATATTAGCATATTAAATGGCACATTTCGTTTTTTTTGCACATCACCAGTCAAGCCCTGAATTTACAAAATTGTCACATACACAATTTGATTTTGTTGACTTTAGATATGATACAATTATAAATTGATATAGTATAAATAGAGGTAGTTATGTGGATAGTGAAAAACATTGATACATCAAAGCCGCTTTATCTTGCTGTGGTGGAAGCTCTTGAGCAAGACATCCGTTCGGGTGTCCTCCAGCCAGGGGAGCGGTTGCCTACTTATAGAAAATTAGCGGAAATGGTCGGCGTCACTCTCGGCACGGCCACCCGCATATATCGCACGGCTGAAAAGCGCGGGCTAATTACCGCCGTGGTAGGCCGGGGAACATTCGTCACCGCTGATGCAGGCAAGAGGTCTGCGCTGATCGATGTCGCTCAGAAAGCGCTGAGATGGGACATGAGAGTGCCCCGGCCCTTGAGCAGGCAGGATCCTCTTCTTTCCGTTGTCGCCAAAAAGGCGTTGCACAAAACCAGGCAGTCAGCCCTGATGACATATGGTGATCCGCAAGGGCTTCCAGAGCATCGCGGTGTGGGAGCGGACTGGGTCTCTCGTTTCGGGCTTGAAGTGCCGCCGAAAAATATTGTTATAACAGCGGGGGCGCAGCACGCGCTGTATCTCATTTGCAATTGCCTGTTCAAGCCCGGAGACCGGATCGCAACGGATTGCCTCACATATATGGGCATGAAAACCGCGGCGCAATATACCGGAGTACGCCTGGAAGGGCTGCCCATGGATAATGAAGGCATGCTGCCCGATGAACTGGAAATATTGTGCAACCGGCAGCAGATCAAAGGCCTATATATTTCCGGGCGGCTTCAGAACCCGACCAATGCCCCAATGTCCCATGAACGCCGGCTGGCGCTGCACAACGTTATCCGGCGGAACGGCCTTCTTCTTATAGAGAACGATCCTTACGGTTTCTTGAGTAATTCGCTGGATCAGCTTCTTTCCCCATTGCTTCCGGAGCAAAGCATTTACATCTCGAGCCTGTCCAAGGTTTTGCTGGCCGGCCTGCGCATCGCCTTTGTGGCGGCGCCGGCACATCTGGCCAAAGACCTCACGCAAGGCATAGCGAACAGCATGATCTGCGTTTCCCCCCTCTGCGCCGAGATTGCCGCAGAGAGCCTCCAGTCCGGTTACGTGGATACGGCCATACAGCATAAAAAAGTGCAGATTGCAAAGCGGGTCGCCTTATTTCGGGACATATTCTCCGGCCATAATTTTTCAAGTTCCAACCAGTGCATGTTCGTCTGGCTGCGCCTGCCCCATTCAATGAGGGCAATGAACCTAGAGGCCGATGCCGTCAGGCACAACATACAAATATTCAGCGCGGAGCGGTTTGTGGTGGGCTCCACGCCGGCTCCGGAAGCAGTGCGCATATCGCTCACAGGGGTGGAAAAAATGGTCGGCCTGCGAAAAGCGCTACAGACCCTTGAGCGCCTGGCAAGGTAAATCTGATTTCATGCGAATGTTTGGACTATATCAAGAGCAGAAGAAGAAAAATCAGCAAGTAGACCATCCGAATTTAGTGTTAGAAGGCTGCCGCCTTTAGGCGGCTAACACACACCGCTTTGAGCGGGTAACGGCATTTCAAGCCCCGGCTCTGCGGGGTAACTGGAGGGAATATGAAGTTCTTCGTTAATCTTAAAGTAGGGACAAAAATCGTAGTACTTGTTTTTGTCATGCTCCTTTGCCTTGCGGGCGTTGCCGCTTTGGGCCTGGCCGAGCTGAGCGCCGTGAATGATGAAGCGGATAAAATGTATTCTATGGATCTTAAAGCGCTTGATGCATCCAAAGAAGCCAACATTGCTCTTATTTCCGCGTCCAGGGCTGTGCGTAACGTGATGATTGCTCCAGACGAAACGACACGGGAGTCACACCGGAAAAATTTTTTGCTCAACGTGGCCAAGGCGCGCGATGAATTGAAAAAGGTAGAGCCGCTTATAGCATCTCCGGAAAACGAAGAACTTTTGAAAGAGGTACAAGCCGCATTTGAGGAGTCTGTGCCGCTACAGGAGGCTTTTCTTGCCAAAGTCGGCGAGCTGTCCCGGGAAGAGGCTTTTGAGGCCATTAAAGAAGTACGCGCTAAAGTTGATATCGTTGACGACTTGATGACTGGCCTGGGCAATGCCATGTCCGCAGAAGCGGCAGGACGCTCCATGGAAAGCAAGCATATATACCAGCAAGGCCAGCTATTCAGCATTATCGGTTTTATCACGGCGGTTGTTCTTGGCGGGTGCATCGGCTATGCCACGAAAAAAGCTATTGCCAATCCCCTGGTTGTAGTGGCCAGCAAGGCTACATCGGTGGCCGAGGGCGACTTGACGCAAGAATTCAAACTCCTGCGGGGTGACGAGATAGGCCAATTATCCACCGCGCTGGAGCAAATGGTTGTGAATTTGCGAGCCCGGATAGCCGAGGCTGAACAAAAGAGCCTTGAAGCGGAAAAGCAAAGCCAAAAAGCCTTGCAGGCCATGAATGAGGCCCAGGAGGCCCAGGACAAGGCCGAGGCCGGTCAGCAGGCCCTTCTCCAGGCAGCCGAAAACGTGGACCAGGTGGTCAACCGTTTGTCCGTTGCTACGCAGGAGCTTGCGGCTCAGGTTGAGGAGTCGAACCGGGGCACGGAGGTTCAGCGCGAGCGCGTGGCTTCTTCTGCCACAGCTATGGAAGAAATGAATTCCACAGTGCTCGAAGTTGCACGTAATGCCGGGGTCGCTTCTGAAGGATCGGACCGGGCCAAGGCTAAGGCCACACAAGGGGAAGATATTGTCAAGCAATCTGTGGAAAGCATTAATGGCGTGCAGGCCGACACACTGGAACTTAAAAAAAATATGGATGACCTTGGACACCAGGCCGAAGCCATCGGCGCCATTATGACGGTGATTTCTGACATTGCCGACCAGACCAACCTGCTGGCCCTTAATGCCGCAATAGAAGCCGCCCGCGCCGGTGAAGCCGGGCGGGGCTTCGCCGTGGTGGCTGACGAAGTGCGCAAGCTGGCAGAAAAGACCATGAAAGCCACCAAGGAAGTGGGTGATGCCATCAGGGGTATCCAGGATGGAACTCACCGCAGTCTCACCGCAGTTGAGCGTACGACCGCCAACTTGAATTCCACCACAGACTTAGTGATCAAATCCGGGGAGGCGCTTAGCCAGATTGTGCAAGAGGTTGTGGGCACAGCCGACCAGGTGCGCTCCATCGCCACCGCTGCTGAAGAACAGTCTGCAGCCAGCGAAGAAATTACCCATTCTCTGGAAGATATTAATCGCATGGCTAACGAAACTGCTACTGCCATGCAGCATTCAGCACAGGCTGTTTCTGATTTGGCGCAACAAGCGCAAGAGCTGCAGCAATTAGTGCATGATTTGCGTGAGGGCTAAGCCTTATATAAGTCAACGGAGGGCTTATGCCGTCGGATGTGCTCGTGGTTAGGGGGAATTCTCAATTTGTTACGGGTCTGACTGATCTTTTTAGTGACAGTACTATTCATCAGGCAGCAAACGATGATGTTGCGATACGTTGTATTCAAAACTTTCCCCCCGACATTGTTTTATTCTTTCCGCTGCCAGCAAAATCCGTAAATAGATACGAATTTTGCAGGACGCTCAAGAAATCACCGGCCACAAAAGATCTCCCTGTTGTTGTTATGTCCGGCCATTCCTCTCTAATCCCAAAAAACAAAGCTTTTGAGGCGGGGGCTGCGGATTATTTTGTTGGGCCTTTTTCTCCGCTAGAAGTAAAAATCCGCATCTCTTCTCTGATCGCTCTCGTGAGAGCGCAGAAAAGAAGCGCTACGCAGCATTCCGAAATCAATGCCGCAAAGCTCACATTACTTAGAGGAATGGCCAGTTTGGCAGAGATGCGAGACCCGGAAGCAGGTGATCATCTCATGCGTGTATCTCATTACATTAAAACCCTGGCCACGCATATGCGCGCCCAGGACATAAGCAAAGAGTTATCCTCACGCGAGGCCTTAATCGAACTCAGCAAGGCAGCTATATTACATGATATTGGCAAGGTTGGCGTGCCGGACAACATACGGTTGAAGCCGGGCAAGCTGACCCCGGAAGAGTTTGAGACAATGAAACAGCACGCAATATATGGGGGAGCGCGTCATCAAGAAGCTGATCTGGGACCAGAAGCCAAACCCGTTCCTGTTACACGCGGCGGAGATTGCCGGGGGCACCACGAGTGATGGGACGGTTCTGGCTACCCGCGCGGGCTAGAAGGAACGGATATTCCTTTTTCAGCACGCCTTATGGCCGTGGCTGATGTGTACGACACTATCATTTCCCCGCGTGTTTACAAAAAAAGGCAGACGCATAGCAATGCTGTGCAGTTTATCATGGATCACCGGGGAAGCAAGTTCGACCCGATTATTGCCAATTTATTTTACCGCGGACAAACCACTTTCCGAGGCATCGCTCTTCTTTTCGCTCCGCAAGAGCTGACTACCCATACGCAGGAGACATCATGGAGTTTATTTTTTCCTCTGAAGACAGAATCCGCCTTCGCATGGCTGTTGAAAACAGCATTAATGAGTGCAGTGGAGTTGAACGCAATATCAGCCTCACCTTGCTCGCGCTGCTGAAAGACTTTGAGGCATCCGAGCGGGTTCGTCTGCATCTTACCGAGGCTTTCACTGAACGACTCGGCAAGCACAACATTCAATTGTTCAACACGGTACCGGAAGAACAGCTTGCGGAGATAGACAAGCATACCACTACGATTGCTGAAAAGCTGAAACTCTCAAGCATCAACGAGAAAGATTTGCAAGAACTCACAGTTTTGTTGCGCTTGCTGCCAGCACTGACAAAAGAAGTGCGGCGCCTGAAGATGCTGATGGAGCCTCTGCTGCTGGAAGCCTGTGATTCTCCAGTTCCGCAATGAAACATGAAACCGAAACAGCTCTCAGAGATAATTTAGGAGGAACGGCGTAAAAATTTTGGAGCATCTTATCACAGCTGTATCATATCAATTCACTAAATTTTAACCGCGGGAGGCTGGAGAGGTTCACAAAATTAAATTTTACGCTGAGCAAGGGCAAAATCATTACCAAGTTCCGCAATTT
>CAZJFJ010000091.1:0-8606 GCA_964545305.1 uncultured Desulfovibrionaceae bacterium | reverse complement strand
TTACTTCCGCCGGCAACGCCGAGTGCAGCGTCTTAAAGTTAATCTGCTCTAGAGCGGTTAGCGCCTCAAATGATTGCTTAATGGTCGGCAAAGCCGTCCTGCAAATTTGGCGGCAAGGATTTAAAGATAAATCCTTGCAGAGCATTTCAAGTGCGAAATGTTCTAAAGCCCGGCCACCTCAACAGACTCTTTCCCTAAAGGAACAAGCTGCCAGGCATAAAAAATGCGCGCCAAACCGATCTGCTCGGCCGGATAAATTTTCCTGTTTGAACTCGTCTTTATCTGTAAATAATTGAGATTAAATTTGATATTCAGCAAAATGTTTAAAATATAAAGCCCCAAAGCAATAAAAATGGCGTTTGCCCTATTTCAGCCCGTATACGCAAAAAAGCAGGCACTGTCGAAATCAATGCCTGCTTTCAATTTTTTTATATGCAATCTTTATGGAAAGACGATATCAATGTCTTCTGTATCGCTCTTTTTCTGCGCCCTGATTTTGCCTATGACCTGGCTTGTGATTCCCAGCCCATCCAGACGGTTCAGGATATCATTATGGTCTTCCTTGGAAACAACCATGATAAAGCCAATGCCGCAGTTAAATATTTGCAGCATTTCCGGCCAGCTTAAGCCGCCCTCTTTCATAAGCCAGTCAAACACCGGGGGAACAGGCCAGTTGAAATCAATTTCGGCAACAACTCCATGAGGAAGTATGCGCGGAATGTTGAGGTAAAATCCTCCGCCGGTCACATGCACCATGCCTTTTACCGTGTAATCCCGCATGATGTTGCGCACCACTTCGGCGTAAATGATGGTGGGAGCAAGCAATACGTCTTTTACCGTGCTTTGGGTTCCAGGGAAAATATCATCTTCTTTGAGGCCTGATTTTTGCAAGATTTTGCGTACCAGGGAAAAACCGTTGGAATGAACCCCGGAGGAAGGCAGCCCGATAAGCACATCACCCATGCGCACAGTGGAACCGTCAACAGCGGCGCTATTGTCCACCAGGCCAACGCAGAATCCGGCCAGATCATATTCGCCGTCACTGTACATGTCAGGCATTTCAGCCGTTTCTCCCCCCAGAAGCGCGCACCCGGACTGGCGGCAGCCTTCGGCAATGCCAGCGATAACTTGTTCGGCAACATCTACATCCAGTTTGCCCGTGGCGAAATAATCCAAGAAGAACAGAGGCTTGGCCCCTTGAACCAGAATGTCGTTAACACTCATAGCAACCAGATCAATTCCAACCGTATCATGCTTATTGAACTGGAAAGCAAGCTTCAATTTGGTGCCAACTCCATCGGTGGAACCAACAAGAAGAGGTTCGTCCATTCCGTTCAGGTCGGGTTTGAACAAACCTCCAAAGCCCCCTATCTCAGACACGACACCCGGAATACGGGTGCTCTTCACAATCTTTTTAATTCTGTTCACAAGTTCCTCGCCAGCGTCAATATCAACGCCGGCTTCGGTGTAGGCCCTGGAACGCTCTTTTATTTTCACTCTGATCCCTCTCCTTACTTGACCTTTGGAGATAAAAATTTAATCTTTTAAGTAAATAAGTGCAAGAGGCAAGCAGATGAAAAACAAAATTTTCTTTACCAGACGCCTGTTTCAGAAGACAGACTTGTTCAACTTTGTTTGCTCCGCAACAATTGCGGGGATTTTTACCCTATTCCTGCCATACTCGGTTTTTGCCCAATCCGGAGAACAAGCCGGAAGCAGGAAGCAGGAAGACAGATCCCAAGAAGCGCCCGCAGGACTTCAAATATACACGGATGAAAGTGGAAACCGGGTCATGCGCACTACGCCTGCCCCACAAGAAACCAACGGGCAGAACGGCAATGTTTTCTACATAGCTCCGCAAATTTATCCTGAGATATGGGGAAATGGCCATAATCCCGGAGAACGGCCTCAGCAGCCATCCCCCTGAGCCGCAAACCGCGTCAGGCTTGAAAAAGAAAGTGCCTGAGCCAAAAATCCGGTTAAATTTTCCATAACCAGCAAGCAGGCAGCCAAAAATGACTGAAGAAAACATAGCCAACGCTGTTGAAGCTTTATTATACGACCCATGCCCTCCTGAGGGCGTTCAAAAGGAGTGGGTCAGATGCCGGCTCTGCAGTCATTCCTGTATTGTGAGGCCGGGCGAAAGCGGGCTTTGCGGCGTAAGGGTCAACCATAAGGGCAAGCTGTATAGCTTGAATGCAAATAAGGTGGCGGCGCTAAACCTTGACCCGGTCGAAAAAAAACCTTTATACCATTTTTGGCCAGGCAGCTACACTCTTTCACTGGGAACGGAAGGATGCAACTTTTCCTGCCTGTTTTGTCAAAATCATTCCCTTGCCCATGCCGTAAAAACTCGTCAAAACAAGAAATGCCTGGGCAGAGATGCCACCCCCAATGGGATTCTGGCTGCAGCGTTGCGCTCTGGGGCGGAAAGTATTTCGTACACTTATTCCGAGCCTACAATTTTCTTTGAGCTTCTGCTTAAAACTGCCGCATCCGCATGTGAAAACGGCCTTAAAAATATTATTGTCTCCAACGGCTACCAAAGCCCGGAATGTCTTTTGGCTTTGAAGAATTTCATTCATGCCGCAAATTTCGACTTGAAAGCTTTTTCGGACAACTTTTATAAAAAAATGTGCGGAGCGAGACTAGACCCTGTTCTGAACACAATTCGCCGGGCCGTTGAACTGGGCTGGTGGGTTGAGGTGACCACCCTGCTGATTCCAGGTGAAAATGATTCTGACGATGAGCTTTTTAACCTTGCCAGCTTCATCAAAACCGAACTCGGCTCCCAAATACCATGGCATGTATCGCGCTATCACCCCGCCTATAAGCTTAAAATCCCCCCCACTCCTCCCGAAAGCCTTGTGCGCGCCTTCAAAATAGGCAAAGAAGCCGGGCTTGACTTTGTATACATTGGAAACATCGCCGGGCATGACGGAGAAAATACATATTGTCCAAATTGCAAACGGCTGCTGGTCCGCAGAGTGGGCTATGATGTGGAAATTTTAACCAACGGAGTGTGCCCCGGTTGTGGGCTGCACCTTCCGGGAGAGGGCTGGGCATGATTTTGGTTTACACGGGAAACGGAAAAGGGAAGACTTCGGCCTGCGTCGGCCAGGCGCTACGGGCGAGAGGACAGGGCAAAAGAGTAGTTTTCGGACAGTTTTTCAAACATCCGGGCCAGGCCGGCGAGCAAAGAGAACTGTCGAGCCTGCTGGGAGACGATTTTCGCGCTCAAGGACCGGGATTTTGCCTGGGAGAGCGGGACGACATCAATAAGCATAAAGAAGCGGCAAGAGAAATGCTTGCCTGGGCAGAAGAAAAACTTCCCGGTTCTTTCATGCTGGTTCTTGATGAGGCCATATACGCGCTTTCCGCCGGAATTTTGGACGAGGTGGAGTTAAAAGCCATTATCGCCCTCTGCCGAGAGAAGGATGTCCACCTCGTTCTCTCCGGGCGCGGGGCGCCTGTATGGCTGCTGGAAGAAGCGGAAATGGTTTCAGAAATAAATGAAATTAAGCATCACATGCAGAGCGGACAAAAAGCCAGAGCGGGGATAGAATTTTAGCCCCCTTCAATTGAAGATTTCCCTTTGAAACTAAGCCTTCAGACAAAATGACCGGGTGCAGAAAGCATTATCCGCCAGGTTGACCGGGCGGGCTTTGCCTGCCGTTACACGGCTTGTTCCAGCCAATCCGCTAATGCACTTATGCTGTGCAAATAGACATAGCTTGCCTTTCTGCTCTTCTTCCAGGCGCTTTGTAGCAAAACCTGAAGCAAATTGATTTTGAGATGCACCCTGCGGCGCTTAACATCGCTGTCTTCACCCGTACAACTCAAATTCGTCTACGGCTTAAACAACGGCGGAAGTGAATCCCGTCTGCGCCTGCGGGATGGGCGGCACAGCTTGTGCAGCCAGATCCTTCTGTAAACAGGAGGTTCATATTGACGCCGCCAAAAGGAATGAAGCCCTAAATGAAGAGGGAGGGGCAAACCGCCCTCCCCCTTTCCATCTTTCTATATGCCTTGCAGGGCTTCCTGGTCTTCACGGGAAAGCAGGCGGTCAAGGTCAAGCAAAATAAGCAGACGGTCTTCAAGCTTTCCTACCCCGCTGATGTATTCGGACTCAAGGCCGGCCACAACCGCTGGCGGGGGCTCTACCGTGCTTGCCGGGATGCGCAGCACCTCTGAAATGGAGTCTACCACAAACCCGACAATCATCTGGTTGATTTCAATAACAATTATCCTGGTGTATTTGTCCTGAGCTTTCGGCTTAAGACCAAAACGCCGGCGCAGGTCAATAACAGGAATAACCTTGCCACGCAAATTGATTACGCCCTCAACAAATTCAGGGGCTTTAGGGACCTTGGTAATGGCCATTGGAAGAATTATTTCCTGCACCTTAAGGATGTCTACCCCGAATTCTTCATCGCCTGTGCTAAAGGTAACCAGCTGTAAAAGATCGCCGTCCTTCTTGTGAATGCCGTCATCCATGCTCGCGCTCTCCTTATTTTGCAGAAATTGATATTAATGCCTGATATTATTCCGGTTATATCTTCTGCCATGACCTGAGTATAAACTATTTTACACTCCCTAGACAAGTCAAAAAAGCATAACCTTATTGGTTTATCGGCAAAGCAGGCCTAGACTTTACTCCCGAGCCCTATACAAAAATACTCGAACCCGATTTTATGCATATATTCTGTAGAGTATAAATTTCTGCCGTCAAATAGAACCGGTTTTTTCAAATATTTTCTAATCCGTTCAAAATCTGGCGTGCGGAACTGGTTCCATTCCGTAACAACCAGAAGGGCATCGGCATCCTGCAATGCTTCATATTGTTCTGAAGCCAGTGAAAAAAGCGGGTTGTCCTCAAGAATCTTGGAAGCTGAAGCGCCAGCCACAGGGTCAAACGCGGAAATTTTCATGCCCTTGGCGGTCAAGAGCCTGATAATGGACAAAGATGCAGCCTCGCGCATATCATCGGTGTTAGCTTTGAAAGCCAACCCCCACAACGCCAGTTTTTTCCCCGACACATCGCCTTCAAAGTAGTCTGCAATGCGTTTTGCCATATGCTCTTTCTGGCACCGGTTCACTTCCTCCACAGCGTTCATCAGGCTGGGGTTTACCCCTGCTTTCTTCGCCGTATTTATCAATGCCTTGACGTCCTTGGGAAAGCACGAACCGCCGTAACCCACGCCAGGGTAAATAAAATGGTAGCCTATGCGGTGGTCAGAGCCTATGCCGATGCGCACATCGCGAATATCCGCTCCAACATTTTCACAGATGGTGGCCATTTCGTTAATAAATGAAATTTTGGTCGCAAGCATGCAGTTCGCCGCATATTTGGTCATTTCAGCGCTGCGCACACCCATAACAATCAGCTTGTCGCGGCTGCGGGCAAACGGGGCATAAAGAATATGCATCATTTCGGCGGCCTCTTCACTCTCCGTTCCCACAATAACCCTGTCCGGTTTCATGAAATCAAGAACAGCGTCGCCTTCTTTAAGAAATTCCGGGTTTGAAACCACCTCAAAACGTGCATTGACTCTTCGAGCGGTCAATTCTTTTTCAATTATCCCCTTTACAAGATCCGCCGTTCCCACAGGCACAGTGGATTTGTTGATTACCAAAACCGGCTTCTCCCGCGCCTTGAGATTCTGGCCTATCTCACGGGCCACCTGCTCCACATAACAAAGGTCGCAGGAGCCGTCCGGCTTAGAAGGGGTGCCTACTGTAATTAAAATGAATTCCGCCTCTTCCATGCCCTCGGCAAGGCTGGTTGTAAACTTGAGCCGCCCGTCTTGTACGCCACGTGCGACCAATTCTTCAAGGCCCGGTTCATAAATATGCACATGTCCGGCATTCAGCGTTGCTATTATTTTTTCATTAATATCCACACAGACAACCTGGCTGCCCATCTCGGCAAAACAGGCCGCGCTGACCAGGCCTACATAGCCGGTTCCAACAATACATATCCGCATTATTTAATCCTCGACAATTGAATTCTTTTTCTCGTAGTCAGATATCTGAAAAAGCATTAAAAGTAAAACCTGGAAGAATATTCATAATCTCTATTCCGGCTATTGCCAAGAACAACAGCTGCGTGTAGAAATTTTTAAAGGCAGTAAATCAGTTTTAGAGCATTTCACACTCGAAATGCTTTGCAAGGATTTGTCTTCAAATCCTTGCCGCCAAATGATTGCAGGGAGGCTTTGCCTCCCGTTAAGCAATCATTTGAGGCGTTAACTGCTCTAGATGCATAATGATTGCAGACACAGGGTTTGGCATGGTTGAACCGGCCCGGATTGAAAAAATCTGGAAGCGCAAGATTCAGCCTTAGCAGAAGATGGATATTGACTTATGATTGCAGGTATTGGGATTGATGTGGTTGAACTGGGCAGGATTGAAAAAATCTGGACACGCTACGGTTCAACCTTCGCACAAAAAATTTTGCACGCCGATGAATTTTCCATAATGCCGGGAAACAACCCCATTCCCTTTCTGGCCGGCAGGTTCGCAGCCAAAGAGGCCATTTCCAAGGCATTGGGCACAGGCATTTCCGGGGGGATAGGCTTTGCTGACCTATGCATAGTAAAACACTGCTCCGGTCAGCCCCGGGCCATCCTGTTTAATGCCGCTGAAAAGGCTATGCAGCGTCTTGGGGCAAAAACTATTTTCATTTCCATCACCCACAGCAAGGATGTGGCTGCCGCTGTGGCTATTCTTGAAGCCTAAAACATCTTTGAGGAATTCCTTTATGGCAAATTTCCCTTTTGCTCCCCTTCCCGGCCCTGAAGAGATGAACCGGTGGGATCAGGCCACGGCCGATGAAGCGGGCATTTCCTCCGCTCTGCTTATGGACAATGCAGGAAGAGCGGCCTTTGAGGTCTTGGCCTCCAAATTCGGCTCGCTGGCCGGCAAAAAAATACTGGTGTTCATGGGCAAAGGAAATAACGGAGGAGACGGAGCAGTTCTTGCCCGCCTTGCGCTCAATGCCGGAGCCAGCGTCCTGGTCTGCCATCTCCATTCCCTGCCAAAGGAACAGGTTGAGCAGCCGGGCAACCCCTATAACAAAGAGAATAACCTTTCTGCCGCCCTGCTTCATGTGGGGCTGGCCAGGGCATCCGGGGTGGAATTTCACCGCCTTTCAAGCGCGTTTTCCGACTATCCGGAACCGCACTGGGAATACCCGGACATTGTAGTTGACGCATTGTTGGGTACAGGCTTTAAAGGAAACCTCCGCAATGAATTTATCGCACTGGTCAAGCGCATAAACTTTTTCAGAAATTTGCGGCCCAGCAATTGTGCATGTGGATGCGATGTAAACACACAGGCTTCCGATGCCCAGTGGCCTGGGCTTTCCTGGCCCGCACCGGCATCCGGCATCCAAAGAACCGCTTTTGAACCATTCGTGCTTTCCCTTGATATTCCGTCCGGCCTTTGCGGAACCACGGGAAGCCCCATGCCCATAGCCGTGGCAGCCCATGCAACCATTACATTTGAAGCACCCAAACCAGGTCTTTTAAGCCCCGCAGCCCGCCCCTACATAGGCAGAATGCACGTGGCCCCAGTGGGAATTCCCAAAGAAATAAAACAGCGATACCCTGCATCCCAAGCCCTGCTCATGCCGGATTCGGTGGCGGTCACTCCGAATCCCTACATTTTCGAACACAAAAATATGGCAGGAAAGGTGCTGATTATCGGGGGTTCGCCGGGAATGTCCGGAGCTCCCTATCTGGCGGCACTGGCCGCTTTCAGGGCAGGATCCGGGCGCGTGGCCGTGGCCTGCCCGGCCGGGCTGGAAAGCCAAATCAAGACCGCCCTGCCCGACATGTTAAGCCTGCCGCTTGGCGAAGGCCCAAACTGGACAGAAGAAATGGCAGAGGAACTGCTTCCAACACTTAAAAACTGGGACGCAATCGTGCTGGGGCCAGGCATGGGAACGTCCACTGGTGCGGAGGCAGCAGCAACGGCCATAATCAAATGCGCCGGGCGCCCCCCCCTTCTTGCCGATGCGGACGCATTGAACATTATCGCAAAAAATCCGGAACTCCTGTCCTGCCTTGGCTGGAACGATCTGATCACGCCGCATCCGGGAGAAGCCGCCAGAATGCTGGGCATGACTTCACGCGAAATTAATGCTGACAGGTTTGAAGCTCTCAAATCGATTTTAAAACTAACCCGTGCATCTGTTGTTCTAAAAGGCCCAGCAAGCTTGGTCGGACAGTCCGACCGAGTGGCGGTATCTCCTTTCATTGAGCCGAACCTGGCTCTGGCAGGCAGCGGGGATGTTCTTTCCGGGCTGATAGCAGCCTATCTCGCTCTTGACATCCCCTGCTTCGATGCCGCCGCTGCCGGAGTTTACCTGCATGGTATGGCCGGAAGGCTGCTGCGTCAAAAATATCCGCTCAGAGGCAATTTGCCTTCTGAAATTGCAGACATTCTCCCCAAAGCGAGGCTTGCCCTGGCCGGTGTTCCCGCCGGATGGGTTCCGGATTTGAACGATGACGCCCGGAAGGATTTGGAGAACGGCAATGAAAGCTAAACTGCTGACTTTGAACAGTATGGAAGATACCGAAAACTTGGCAAAGGAGCTGGCC
>CAZJFJ010000090.1:0-8607 GCA_964545305.1 uncultured Desulfovibrionaceae bacterium | reverse complement strand
TTTTCACCAGAAAATTGACAAAAGGCGCGGATACTCCGAACCCGCTGCACTTGACGAAAATGGCAACAATCAAAACACTTTACCTTGACACCAGAGGGGGACACGGGGTAGAGTCTTCTCAACGCCTCTAAAGATTCTTCTATTGTATACCCCCGGTCTTCCCGCCGGGGGTTTTGTTGTTTTTGATTCATGCCCTGCCCCCTTAGTTGCCTTCAACCTGAGAGCCAAGACGTTCAATCAGGGCACGAATATCCTCAACTCGGTAGGCTTTGCAGCCTTCGCTTATGGCTATCGGACGGGGAAATTTTCCAGAGCGAACCCCCATGTACCAACAGTTTTTGCTTACAGGGATTATTTTTAAGACGTGTGCCAGCCGAATAAAGCCGGATTCTGGAAGGGAAAAGAGGGGATTTTGGGGAAGTGCTTTATTAAAATTTTTCAATACAATGCTCCTGTCCTGAGACCGTATAGTCCTAATTAGAACTATCTGGTCCAAAAAGATTGACATTAGCCTGCCAATAGGAGATTGTATTTATCTGCCTACTGGAGGGTATCGGGGCTTATACCCCAGAAGGGCGGGGGAACCATTCCCCCTTTCATCAAACCCAACATTGAACTGTCACAACAACAAACTTACTTTCCAGACTGGCACGGGGCGGGTATGCGGCTAACATACCTGCCCTTTCTTGTGTCTAGAAAGTCTCTATAGCTTAGCATAGTCCAGACCTATTACAATACCAAATTCTCAATTAGCAAGACCAAAAAAGCAAGTTATACAAAACTCTTCTGGCCGCCCCCCTCCGACAAGGTTTATTTGGAGAAAATTTTGTCTTTTTTTCACTAAAAATTTTTTCTGCATATATGTTTAAAAACATAATTTTGACAGGCGTCAAGCGCATTATCAGGAAATAATTTCCTATTGCAGTTGAAATAAAAATTAGCGAAAAAGCTACAAAAAGGTACACGAACTTAGACGTTCATAGACGTTCATAGACGTTCATAGACAGTCACACCAGCCTTCAACTCGTCCAGATAATCCGCCCACTCCTGCATCATGCGGCGGCGTTCTGGTAAGTACTGGGCATAATTGTATGCAGCTCGAATTGAATTTCTTTCACCATGTGCAAGCTGGCGTTCTATCCAGTCTCGGTTGTACCCCCGTTCATTCAACAGCGTAGAGGCCATAGAGCGAAAACCATGCACGGTCATTGTTTCCTTGTCATAGCCCATGCGCCGCAACCCCGCTATTAGAGTCGCGTCACTAATTGGAGCAGAGGCAGCCCGCATGCTTGGAAATAGATAGCGACTGTGCCCACTGTATAGCAGAAGGTCTTGCAGGATATTCACCACCTGCCAAGCCAGGGGAACAATGTGCATTTCATCCATCTTCATTCTAGCAGCGGGTATACGCCACTCAGCAATTTCAAGATTAAATTCAGACCATTCCGCTTTGCGCAGTTCACCGGGACGGACAAAAACAAAAGGGGCCATCTGTAGTGCGGTGCGAATTATTATATTACCGGGGTATTCGTCTATATCCCGCAACAATGCGCCAACTTGTTCGGGTTCGGTTATGCTGGCAAAGTTACCGCCCCTCACTGGAGACAAAGCATCCCGCAGGTCGGCAGCTGTATCACGCTCTGCCCGGCCTGTTGCTATGGCGTATCGGAATATCTGACCACAAGTCTGCAAGGCACGGTGAGCTGTGTCAATCGCTCCCCTGGCCTCAATCCGCCGCAAGGCTTCCAGTAGTTCCGGGGCAGTAATCGAGCCTATAGGCTTACCGCCAACAATAGGAAAAATATCTTTTTCAAGCCGGGCTATTACTTTAGTCGCGTGAGACTGGGCCCAAGAAGCCTTGCGTTTATTAAACCATTCACGCGCAACCACCTCAAAAGCGTTTTCGGCTTCTGCCCTCACAGCGACCTTGACGGCTTTTTTATGCTCTCCTGGGTCAATTCCTTTGGCAAGTAATCCTTTGGCCTCCAGGCGAAAGTTGCGGGCCTCGGAAAGGGAGATTTCGGGGTAAGCTCCGAAGCTTAAAGTTTTTTGCTTCCCTCCAAAACGGTAAGCCATACGCCAAAGCCTTCCCCCAGTGGGGGAAACGTGCAAATACAGCCCCTCGCCATCAGAGTACTTTTTAACGAAGCCAGAGGGCTTCACCCCTCTTAAAAAAGTATCGGTTAGTTTCATGTTGGCGTCTTCCGATTGCCCTGTTGGCATTTGAAACGATTAATAACCACATCGGATACCAACAGTCCGGAAATCATTAGGAGACAAAGCGATAATTTGTGTTGGTATCGAGATTTTCAAGTCTTGCTATGCCAACATAAATACCAACAAAATAACGGTATGTCTAGGGACTTAGAAAGACTACATAGGACTATGATGCCCTGGATAAAGCAAGCCCCGCAAGGATTTTAGTACCTTGCGGGGCTTCTTGGGATTGTTGACTGGTGGAGACGATGGGGATTGAACCCACGACCTCGGCATTGCGAACGCCGCGCTCTCCCAGCTGAGCTACGTCCCCGTTATTCTTTTTTTAACCTTTTTCTTTGCAAACGCCAATAGAGCTTATATCTTTTTTATAAACGCCTGTCCATCAAAAGCTCGGTCGCATTTCTTAAAACCAGCACAGAGTCCTGATTGAACACCTCGGTGGTCAGTTCAACCAAACCACTGCACTCAGACCTGGCTTCAAGGCCAGTGACAATGACTCTGCCCGTAAGTTCATCCCCTGTGTACACAGGAACAAACCATTCTATTTTGGTGCTAAGCCCGGCAATCAGATTATCATTCACAACTCCAAGCTTTACAAATTCAGCCCAAACCAGCATGAAGCTCATCACGCCGGGGGCAATCAGCCCCCTGAAACGGGTGGTCTTGGCCTTTTCCTCATCCAGGTGCAGGGGCAAAGGGTCATAATCCCTGGCAAAGCTGTGAATCCTTTCTCTGTCTATTCTTACAGGGGCAAGCTCAAAACTTGTGCCCGGCTTGAAGTCTTCAAAAAACATAACCGCTAGAACCCAAGATCCTCATTAATTAAAAGAATATGAATACGCTCCGGGGGATTAGACTTTTCAATCAATGTCCATGCATTGCATATGCGCTGCGAAGATTTGCAGTCCATGCAATATCCTGTTCTGACACAGGGGTTGGGCCTTGCCAGACGGACATTGTTGGCCGGAGCGGAGAATTCGGTAAGCCGGGCTACCGCGGCGTCAAAATCTTCACAAATCTTGTTCCTCCCCACAAACAGCAACACTTTGGCCGGCCCGAAAATCATTGCAGACACCCGGTTTCCCAAGCCGTCCAGATTGAGCAGATGCCCTCCCCGCGTCAGCGCATTGGTGGAAGTGACCAGCAAATCCGCACTGAAAATAGCTCGCAACACCTTACCCCGCTCATCGGGATCAAGACCTTTTTCGTAAGGGTTTAAAAACTTGATGCCGGAAGTCTCCTGTAAAATCTGGTAAACCCCGCTGTGCGTCACAGTTTCAGAACCGGCAACGCCCACCGTTTCAGGATTAAGGAAAGGAAGCAGTTCATCTTTAAAAAAAGCCACCGCTTCTTCCAAATTTTCCAAAATGTCAACTTTAAAATTGTTGCCGCGCAAGGCTTCTGCCACTTCAGCCAGGCGCAGGCTCCATATCTGCTCAATTCCCGATTTCTGGGTCATAAAAAACACCTCCAAACCTGTGGTTTATACCGCAAATCAAGCATAAACACGAAGGCAAGTAAAGCAATTCTTTTGACATGCCCGGTTATAAGCTATATATGGATTTGTTGACGTTCGCTGAATTTATGGAGGTACACGTGTCATCTTACATCTTGAGGATTGCCTGCCCCGACCAGGTGGGCATTGTCGCAGCCGTTTCCAATTATCTAGCCAATAACCTTTGCAACATTCAGGACAGTGCCCAGTTCGGCGACCCGTACAGCAAGCAATTCTTTATGCGCGTGCATTTCGAAACAACTGACAAGGCCCATTCCCGCGACGATCTGCGAAGAAGCTTTGCCGATGTGGCCATGCGCTTCAACATGAACTGGCGCCTTGAAGACTTCCAAAAAAAGGCAAGGCTTCTGCTCATGGTTTCCCGCCACGGGCACTGCCTTAACGATCTGCTTTACCGCTGCACCAACAACATCCTGAACGCCGAAGTAAAGGCGATCGTTTCAAACCATTGCGAGTTTGAAGAACTGGCGGGCAATCATTCCATCCCCTATTACTATCTGCCGGTTAATAGTGAAAACAAACTTCAGCAGGAAGAGCAAATAATCAAGCTCGCCACAGGCCTCGAGGTGGACCTGCTCGTGCTCGCCCGGTATATGCAGGTTTTAAGCCCGGAATTTTGTGCCCGCTTCAAAGACCGGATTATCAACATCCATCACTCGTTTCTGCCGGGCTTCAAGGGTGCCCGCCCCTATCATCAGGCTTATGAGCGCGGCGTGAAAATAATTGGGGCCACCGCCCACTTCGTTACTGAAAGCCTGGATGAAGGCCCCATTATAGAACAAGAAATCGAGCGGGTGGATCACTCTCACAACCCGGACGAACTGGCCTCAATGGGCCGCGACCTTGAGTCCTTGACCCTTGCCAAGGCTGTGCGCTATTATGTGGAACAACGCATTCTTTTAAACGGCAACAAAACGGTGGTTTTTAAATAGCGAAAAAAATTATGTTCGCGCGCAAACTACTACTCGCAACTTTATTCTCAGCCTTAATTCTTTCAGGCTGGGCGCTGGAGTCCGCAATTTTCAAATCCTCACCCTTGCATGCGGAAATAAAGATGAGCAAACCAAACCCGACCAACATGCGCACCAAGTCAAAAGAGCTCAACGCGAAATCAAGGGAAAGGAATCTGGCCGCCACCGAAAGAATGCGTAAAATACTGCTTGAAAAACGTCAGGGAAAACGCGGATTTTCCGAAAACTTCAACACCATTCCCGGTGACAAAAAAAGGTAGCCCGCCTGACATGACTCACAAAAACAACCTTTCCAAACTGCTGATTGTGCCGTTCGGCGCCGCCTTTTTGTGCATTCTGCTTCTGCTTATGGCCAAACAGGCCAAAGCCCTGCCCGACCAGGAAATGCAGACAGGACAGAGAATCGACAATGCGGGCCTCGGTTTTTCCTATTCTCTGCCTGAAGGCTGGACCGAGCTGGACCCTATGCTGCTTGCCATTTACAATACAACACTCAATACCCTTTCAAAAAGCGCTGAACCTCCCTATCTGGTGGCTGCCTACGCCAACAGAGGCTCGCAGTTCATCCCGCCCATCGTGATGATACATTATATTGAACAGCCATTAAACTCCGGTCAAGTTGACGCATACAACAATATGTTTCTGGAGGAAGCCAGGGATGCTGAAGGCAAGAGCAAAATAGCCCAGAAGCTGGGGCTTGCCTCCGAAGTAAGATTCATCAAGGAAGAAAGCCTGCGCCCGGGAACGCCTCTCGTTTTTGCGGAGGCGGACAGCAACTTTGGCTTTACGGTAAAGGTGATGGCCTCTCCCTACTATTTAAGGCACGGCATGCTGATTGTGAGCTACTTTGCCCCGAAAGAGGATTTTCCGCGTTTTGAGGACGCCATGCTCGTATTTTTCCGAAGCATAACCATAAACCAGGACCAGTTGCCGGATTAACCCTGGAAAATTGCCCTTAAACAGATGTGCCCCTTGACCAAACTTGTTTAATTTTCTACTTACAGTGTAATAACAACTAGGGACATCTTAGCATTTTATATTATTTTACTGATTTTAAGGGCAGTATTTTTAGGAGCTTCCAATGAGAGTAGCAATCCTGGTGGATGGGGCATTTCTACGTGTAAAACACCGCCAACTACATTCGGGGCGTTACCCGACGGCCGAGTATGTGCATGAGCTTTGTGTAAATCGCCTTATGTCTACCCCTCAGCTAAAAAACGACTTTTTGTTCCGTGTCTATTATTATGACTGTCACCCTTTTGTCGGCACCCTGCGCAATCCGATCACTTCCGAGGAAACGGAATACACGGTGCCCACCACCTTCCTTGAAGCTTTGGGACACAAGGATCATTTCCAGGTGCGTGCAGGAGAAATAAAGTTCGGGGGCTGGAGGCTTTCCGACGACTCTTTGAAAAAAATTCTTGATCAAGGGCGTAAAATAGAGGGAGAAGACCTGCAGCCCGCCTTCCAGCAAAAGCAGGTTGACATGAATATAGGACTGGACATCGCCTGGCTTTCCCAAAAAAATATTGTGGAGAAAATAGTGCTGATTACTGCGGACTCCGATTTTGTGCCGGCCATGGAATTCGCAAGAAGGGAAGGGGTTCTGCTTTATCTTGCGCATCTTGACGCCAACATCAAGGGCGCCATGCTTGAGAACTGCGATGGCGTCATCCGTCTTGACCCGATGAATCCTTTCATCCCCCCCCTTCCGACCGACCGTTCGCAGGCGGCTCCCACTTCCGATAACTATAGTTGATGTGCAAATGGCGGGAGCAATGAATCCGGCAATTCACTTTGCTTCATATGCAAAAAAAAGAACAAACCACAGAGTAACAGGCCTGCTACTTGCGGGCCTGTTGCTCCTTGTGCTGCTTCTGCCCGCATGCGGAGGAATGGATAGAAATAAACTCAGCGCAATGGACACGGAAGAGCTGAAGGCCTATGTTGTGCCGGAAAACAAACAGGCCAGCGCGATTTACGCCGCCCGTCTGTTTGAAGAAAACAGGGGAGACTACGACCTGCCCTTGAAAATTGCAGAGCCTTTGGCGGAAGAAGGCAACAGCGATGCGCTTTACGCAATGGCCATGTCCTACTTGAAAGGCCACGGCAAGCCCAAAAGCTGCCTGAATGCGCTGGAGTTTTTAAACCGCTCGGCCGAATCCGGCAACCAGCTAGCCCTTTACGAGCTAGGCAAACGCTACGATATTGGCGATTGCATGGAAAAAGACATTATTCTCGCGGTAAATTATTACAGGCAGGCGGCCCAAAAAGGCCTTGCCGTAGCGCAGTACAATCTGGCCGTGGCTTACAGCCAAGGCGAGGGGGTGGAACAGAACGACACAGAAGCGGTTTACTGGTACAAGAAAGCCGCTGCACAGGGAAACACCCACGCCATGTACAATTTGGCCGCCCGCTACGCAACCGGCCGAGGGGTTCCCAAAGACCTGAAACAAGCCTATAAGTATTATCTCGCTGCTGGGGAAGGCAACCTCCCCCAGGCCCAGTTCACCCTTGGGGTCATTTACCTCACAGACAGCACATTTGTCATGGCCGGGCAAGATTACCAAATCGCCTTCAGCTGGTTTATGAAAGCCGCAAACCAGGGCCTGTCCAGGGCGCAATATCATATATCCCTGCTCTATCGCAGCGGCATAGGCGTGCCGAAAAATATGGATGAAGCCGCCATATGGGCAGAAAAAGCTGCAAACAGCGGCGACAGTGATGCCCAGTTCACCATTGGGGTGGCATATGACCGTGGCCAGGGAAAGCCCAAAGACGCAAGACAGGCCGCATATTGGTACAAAAAGGCGGCGGAAAACGGAAATGCCAAGGCGATGTATAATCTGGCCCTGAACTATGTGCATGGCGAAGGCGTGAAACCTGACTACAAAGAAGCATATTTCTGGGCAAACGCCGCTCAGAAGTTCGGGATAGAGCAGGCCAGAACCATTGTGGACGCTGTAGCAAAAATACTGCCTCCGGACCAGGCGGAAGATTTGCGCAGCAAGGCATACGCCTGGCAGCCGAATGGACTTTAAGGCGTTTTAAAGCATTTAAACATTGAAAAATTATTTTTGACAAAATGCTCTGGCGGGGCCGGCGGCGCAGCTCGCCCCGCAGGCGTAGGCGGAATTCGCTTCCGCCGTTGCTTCAGCCGCAGACGAATTTGAGTTGTACGATTGAAGACAGCCACGCTAGGCGCCGACGGGGGCGTCTCAAAATTATACAGCCCCGGCAACACAAGTGCCAGCGCCCATAAGAAAACAGCTAAAATTTGTTTTTGCCGTCCATTCAGAGCGTGGCATCTAAAAACTGATTTGCCCCAATTTCACCAAAAGGCAGACCAATACCTCCGGCATATTTATGAACAGACCAGGATTCACCTTTTGCATATGTCCCGATTCAGCCCTTGCCAGGCAGTATATCGACAACATGGCGGACAAATTCCCCCCTTCCGGAAATGAAGAAGGCGGCATGCTTGCAGCCTTGCCCAACAATTGGAAAAAAGAAATCTTCTGGGCAGACGAAGGGCTTGAAGATTCTTTTTGGGAAGCGCTGGCGGTGCAGGACCTTTTCAAGGAAAGCCGGATTATTGTCATTCGCAATGCCCAGCGGATATTAACCGACACCTGGAAAAAACTGAGCAGCGCTTTAGCCAGGGCCAACCCCAGCGTATGGATTTTCATCTGCCTGGAGGTTGAATTTGAACGGGGCCAGCCTAAAATCCCAATTCAGGTGAAAAAGCTGAAAGCTTTTTCCTTTGCCGAAAAACAGGGATGGGTCTGGTCAAACGCGGGGCTGTCGGGCAAAGGCATGCTTGACTATATTAAAACAAAAGCCGCCGGCCTTGAACTCATTATTCCCCCCGCCCTGCTTGCGGAACTTGGCAACCGGCTT
>CAZJFJ010000089.1:0-8720 GCA_964545305.1 uncultured Desulfovibrionaceae bacterium | reverse complement strand
GCACCACCCTGGACATCAACCGTGAAGGCGGCTGCGAAGACTACTTCCCCAATCAGATTGCCGGGTACTAGGGGATAAGGTTAGCGGGAGGAGGGGGGTGTCCGCCTATTTGATGTGCGCCTCCTCTCCTCCACCGCCCTCTCGATCTGCATTTATGAGTACAGGCGGCCGAGAAAAGGGATCTGGCTGCATCCATCTCCATAAATTCGGTGATGTTGTTCCAGTTTCTGGCTAAACAGTTTTAAGGGAGGTTGTATGGATAATATATTTGAAATGCGGATAGCGATGATAATATATCTCGCGATAATAGTGCTAATTGGCATGGGCATGATGTGGTTCGTGAAAGGCAGCGGCAAGAGATATATCGTCTGTGGGAAGTCGATCCCGTTTTTTATCCTTTCGACGATGCTTCTGGCCCAGGCCCTGGAGGCGAACGGGACTATGGGGGCGGCAGCGATGACTTACCAGTACGGGTATTGGTCAGGCTGGGTGCTTCCGGCGGGGGTGGCCATGTGTCTGGTTGTCACCGGCCTTTTTTTCGCCCGCAAACTCAACAACATGAATCTTTTGACTTTGCCGGACTTCTACTTCCGGCGCTATGGCCCGCAGGCGGAATGGATGTCCACCCTTTGCATGGTGCTTAGCTTTATAGTGCTGGTCGCGGGAAATTTTGCCGGTTCAGGCTGGATTATCTCAATTCTGTTCAACCTGGAATATGGTTCCGCGCTGCTGATAATTTCAGCCTTGATCTTCATCTACACCATTTGCGGCGGCCTGTTCTCGTCCGCGGGCACGAATGTAGTGCAAATGTACCCGGCCGTGGTAGGTTTCATAGGCGGCGCAGGATGGCTGATATATACTTATGGATGGGACTATTTTCTCGCCGGGCTTCCTCCGGACGCGGCCGGATCCGTCAGCTATTTTTATGACGCCAGCGGCTGGCTGCGTGTAGACAATGGAGCC
Organism: uncultured Desulfovibrionaceae bacterium; assembly: GCA_964545305.1. Taxonomy (GTDB): domain Bacteria; phylum Desulfobacterota; class Desulfovibrionia; order Desulfovibrionales; family Desulfovibrionaceae; genus RGIG1962. Next base: position 7,757 of record CAZJFJ010000089.1, on the reverse strand, counting down.
CTGCTCAATTTCGCCAGCCTGATGGCGGTGGGAATTGGAGACGTCATAGCGCTTGACTTCATGGAACGCGTCTTCGCTGGCAAAAGCGGCAAAATTGCCAGGAACGCGTGTTTCCTCTCCGCGGGAATTACCCTTGCCGTGGGTTCCGCTGCCGCCCTTTACGGCCTCTTCGCCCATAGCCTGATGAGTGAGGCGGGCTATGTGATGGAAGATATCAGAATGGCAATGCCCTGGATTTCTCTGGAGGTGCTTCCTTTAGGCATAGGCGTTCTGATTATGACAGGAATCATAGGGGCAGGGGCCTCCACCGCTTCCGGCGGCCTGGTGGGCGTTTCCACCGCTCTTGGACGCAACTTGTATCAGAAAAACCTGTACCGCTGGTGGCTCAAGCGCAGAGGCATAACTGAAATCGTTCATAACTCGGAAGAAGACCGGATTAAGTTTGACAAACGCCTTCTGCTTATCTCCCGCGTGGTTACCATTCCTGTTACCTTGTTCGCGATTTGGCTGGGTTATGTCAAGCCTGAGCCGGGCGTCCTTCTCGTGCTGGCCTTTGATATTGGCTTCGCTTCCTGCGTTCCAGCTCTTTTCCTCGGTGTTTACTGGAAAAAAGCCAATTCCGCCGGGGCCGTCGCCAGTATTCTGATTGGAGGCATAAGCCGTTTAATCCTGTACTTCACTTTCCCCGAAGATTCACGCTGGCTGGGAATTGAAACTTTTATATCTCCCACACTTGGCCTGATTGCAATGTTCGCCTTCAGCCTCGCAACTCAAAAGGCATACCCACCCAAGCCTCAGGCGCTTACTGAACAGTACTCGGAAACCCAAGTGCTTTCGGGCATAGCTTGATTTGATGTTACACCAAATGTTTTTTTAATAACGCATTTAACCTTTTTAAAAATACGATAACTCAAACAAGGCGCGACCAGTTTTTCCAGAAATTCAGGCTGGAAAAGCTGGTTGCCCGGTTATGTCTCCGGAGAATTTTCATGCGCCTGTGCAGAAGAAGGCGAGGACTTCAGGAAATGACGAGCTTTCTGCTGCCGTTGCCTTCATCGGGGCAGCATCCCGGGCCAGTAGGCAATTTTCAAGATACAATTACTGACATTAAAGAATTTCATGTTTGAAACACTCCGCAGAAAATTTCCTGAAGTCCTCGCCGCGAAACAGGCCCAGGCAGGCTTTTCTGCCGTTAGACGGCTTCAACATCAATATCTCTAGAGCAGTTAACGCCTCAAATGCTTGCTTAACGGCCGTAAAAGCCGCCCTGCAATCATTCGGCGGCAAGGATTTGAAGATAGTTGCTTATAGAGCGTTTCAAGTGTGAAATGCTCTAAAACTGCATATTCAAGTGCGGGCTCACCCTAAAAATCTATTCCAATAAAGATTCTTGATGCAATTTCAGCAGTTTATCGATGTTACTCAGGTGAACCTTCTCGTAGGGAGGCCAGTAAGTTATCACATGACTCTTGATGTATCCGCTCATCAGTTCTTCTACCCCCGGAAAGTGCGAGTTGCCAGCCATTACCAGCTTTCTAAGCGCAGACAGGTAAAAGCAGGTGCTGTCAATTATTTCCTTTGAATAGCCCCCATTGAGCAACGCATCAAGCCGGCAATGATTTGGGAGGACTTTCTCCACATCCAAATCGCTCAATTCCTTATAATTTTCAATGTGCTCTTTTATTGAATCCGGATCACTGATGAAAGGAATCGTGTCTTCAACCATGTCCCCCGCAAAAAGGGTCTTCAGGCTTGGTATATACAGGCACAGGCTATCATCGCTATGAATATTGATACGCTTCAACTCTATTTCCATATCAGACACATATACTTTTAAGGTGTTGTTAAAAACTATATTTGGAAGAAAAACTTCCGGGATTGAAGGCGGCCCCCAGGAAGAAGTGCCGGATTCAATTTCTGGCTTCAATTTTGCCAGGTACTCCCTCGTGCCGCGGGTTGAAATTAAAGCATGATTCTTATACGCTCCATTGCCGCCAATATGGTGCAAATGCCAATGGCTCAGGACTACTGCAAGCCTGGTTATATTGAACTGTTCAAATAATATTGATTTGACTTTTTCCGCCTGCTCCAATGAACATAACGTATCAACAACTATACATTCTCCATCTTTATGTATAGCATAACTTGCAACACCCAGATTAAGGCAAGCGTCGTTGACCCAGTCAATTTCTCCGGATTGCGACTCTGGCGCTGGGGAGTCTGCGCCAAAATAAAAAGCTGTTATATTTGGATGAATGTTTACAATTTTCATACGCTTCACCTTGCTGAATTTGTATGACAAATTCCCTTAAGTTGTCATATCACTTTTATAATCACTACAAAAATATTGTATTGCTGTCAACATCAGCTTATATTTTAACAAGAGGGTGATTTCCAAACCGGACCAACTGACCATTGAAATATAGCCATTAAAACTTATGAGGCCAGCATGAAGAACAAAAAACCATTATTCATTGAAGTTAGTGAAAAAATCAAAAAGGACATCAGAAAGGGCGCTTATAGCGTAATTCTTCCCACGGAAGCCGAATTGACGAAAATTTACTCGACAAGCCGGATCACTATCCGAAGCGCGCTGCAAAAACTGAATATCGAAAACATCATAACCACTCTGCACGGAAAAGGCTCTTACATTAACCACCAACCGGAAGGAATCATTCCGTTTCAGCTGAACAATGCAAATAAGGGCTTTCATGATTGGCTTTATGAATCATCGGATGACGTGGAGTTAAAAGAGCTGAGTTTTGAAAGACTGGAAAATTACAAAAGCAAATATCCCTTACCCTTGGAATTTGCCAATTCTCCGGTCATGCTTATAAAAAGGCTTTCCCTGCTTAAAGGGCAACCCAAAATATATATGGAGGAATATATATTAGAAAGCGTAATCAATGAAGAAGATCTTAATGAACTGCCTTCTTCACTTTACGACCTGGTTTTAAAAATCACAGGGCAGCGAATTCAATACACCCTCTCACGGTTTTTACCGATACTTCCGCCAAAACATGTATCAGCCATTTTACAGCTGGAAGATTCATCAAAACCAATTTGGGGGGTTGCAGAAGAGCATTACAATATGCGCAATCAATATATCATCCATTCCATGGTCTATCTCTGTAATGACATAGACATGCAGATAGGCATCATGCGAACAGAATAAGGCAATTCTGTTCCAAATTGAAGAAAATTCAATTTTTGGGGCTCATTGGCAAGATAATTTCTCAAAAACAAGCCAAAAGATCCCCACTCTCATTTGTTGTGCCTGAAATTCTCATTTTGCACGAAAACTCATATGCAAATCAGCACGTTTTTAGAGGCAGAATTAACTTGGGCGTAAAAGAGGAAGTCAGTCAAATTTATTTCAAAAAGGCGGTGGAGGATTCTCGTCTGTCGTGACAAAGATTCTCATTTTGCGTGACAGCTCACAGCCAGGGGAACTCGGCCTTGGTTGTTACGCAAAAAGTACGCAAAAAGGCGTAACAAACTGACCATTTTTGACCACTTATAAAAATGCCCCGCAAACCTTAAAAGTCTGCGGGACATTGTTTTTTCTGGTGGGCCATGGAGGAATCGAACCCCCAACCAATTGATTAAGAGTCAACTGCTCTACCTATTGAGCTAATGGCCCTTGGGTGAAGGTCTATTTAGACGCCAGGCGCAGTTTAGTCAAGTATTATTTGAAATTTTAAGCGGACGGGAATTATTTTCAGCATCAGCCCGATTTCAATTGACTAAACATCTGCTAAATTCTATCAAAATAATAGTTGGTGTAAAATCAGCACACCTCCTCCAAAATCAAACGTACTTCTGGAGTTTTTACATGGACGTCTTGAAGTTTATTGCTCTTTTACCGCTTAAAACAGTCAATTTTTTGCGCTTTATTCTTGTTTTCATTTTACGTCTTTCAGGATTCATGCTGCGCCCGGTCATCGGAACCTGGCAGCCTCCGAAATGGTCTGCCGAGGCGGGCGAAAATTTCGACCGTGTGGACAGATGGACCGAAGAGAACCCATATAAGGCCAGCGCAGTCATTTTTACAGCCGCTCTGCTTTTTCTTGGAGGCGCGGCTTTCTATCACTGGCATGCAAACCATCCCAAAAGCTATCCCACTCCACCGGAAATGACCGCAATGCACCTGGACCCTCCCGGCTTGCGCGATTTCACCGATGAGAACTCCAAACCGCAAGGCATGGCGGTGAATTTCAGCAACTCCGCCGCGCCGATTGAAAACGTGGGCAAAGAGATAGCCGATGGCATAAAAATAACCCCGCACATTGACGGCATCTGGCGCTGGGAAAATGACCGTGCCATTTCATTCTACCCCAAGGCGGACTGGCTGCCCGGCGAAAAATATACCGTCTCGATAACCCCGGCAAAGCTGCTGGCCCCCCAAGTGCTGATCAAGGACACCAAGGCGAGCTTCACAAACACCCCCTTGCGGGCTTCCGTCAACCGTTCCTATTTTTATACGGACCCGGTTGACCCCGCCTTGCAACGCGCCATCGCGGAAATCAGCTTCAACTATCCGGTTGAGCCTGCCCAGCTTGAAAAACGTGTTGAACTGACTTTGCGCGAACCAGGCAAAAAGGACTCCCATCCGGCGTTCAGCGTCACCTATGACGAATTTAAAATGCATGCGGTTATCCAGTCGGACGCCCTGTCCATGCCTGAAAAGGCGGGAATCGTGATTATTGATGTGGGAAAAGGCATCGCCAGCCCCCTGGGAGGCAACGTCACAGACAGCAGCCTTTCCGCCGAGGTAACCGTGCCAAGCCTTTATTCCTTAAGCGTAAATTCTATTGACGCCACGCTGGTCAACAACTCCAATAACGAGCCCGATCAGATAATCACGGTGGAAACCAGCAATCCTGTTCAGGACAAAAGCCTGAACAGCAAGATCAAAGCCTGGGTCTTGCCCGAACCGGATGAGAAAGATGGCGGGGTATGGCACTCTGGAAACATTACCGAAAAAATACTGGAAAAATCCGCCGAACTGAAACTCGCTCCGGCCCCCTCGGAGGAAGAATACTCCAGCCTGCACAGCTACCGCTTCGAGGCCAAACCCGGCGAGCAGATCTATGTGAGAGTTGACAAGGACATAAAGTCGTTCTCCGGATACAAGCTGCCCGCAGCAGCACAACAGGTGCTCAGGGTTCCGGACTTCCCCGCCCTGCTCGATTTCGCATCGGAAGGCTCGCTTCTGTCCATGAGCGGAGACCACAAATTCACAGTAGTCTCGCGCAACATCAAAGGCCTCCAGGTTACCGTAAAACGGGTGCTGCCCGGGCAAATCCAGCATCTGGTATCGCAAAACCGGTGGGGGTCATATTCCACCCCTTACCTTGACGGCGATCTGTTCAATGAAAACAACATTTCCACAATCTTCGAGGCGAAAATCCCCGTTTCCAACCCGGATCCAGTGAAACCGCACTATGAGGGCATAGACCTCAGCCCATATTTCGGCGAGCATGGTAAAAACCTGCGCGGCGTGTTTGTGGTCACTCTTCAGCAGTACGACCCCGATGAAGAACTCGCCCGGGCAACGGAAAACGCAGGGAAAGGGAAGGAGGAATATTACGGAGAAAATGATTCCGCCAATTACGGTGAAGAAGGATATGACCCTGATGACGCCCAAAATACGGTAAAACGCCTGATTGTAGTAACCGATCTTGGTGTAATTGCCAAAACCGCACACGACAACTCCCGCGACATTTATGTGCAATCGATACACAGCGGTCAGCCTGTGGAGGGAGCCAAGGTGGATGTGCTCGCGCTTAACGGCGAAGTGCTTCATAGCGCAACAACCGGGAAAGACGGGCACGCGGCCCTGCCAAGCCTTGAAGGATATTTACGTGAACGCAAGCCCACCCTGTTTTTGGTCAGCAAAGGAAGCGATTCCTCCTTCCTGCCGGTTAATGAATCGGGGAGGTATCTCTCATATTCCAGATTCGACATTTCCGGTGAATCCACCCCCGAACCGGGCGCGCTGAGGGCCGACCTTTTTTCCGACCGGGGCATTTACCGCCCTGGCGACACTTTCAATGTAGGCATAATCGTGAGGGCTTTCGACTGGGCCAAGCCCCTTGAAGGCCTGCCGTTCGAGCTTTGCCTTTACGACCCCCGCGGCCAGTTGGTGCAGTCCGCCAAAATGAGTTTTTCCCAGGAAGGGTTTGATGAATATTCCTACACAACCCGCCCTACCGACGCTACAGGAGAATGGGGCGTTTACCTCTATCTGGTCAAAGACGAAGAAAAGGACATCAAAAGCTTTGTGGGGTATACCAATGTTGAAGTAAAAGAATTTCTCCCCGACCGCATGCAGGTGAAAGCCTCGTTCAATGTGGAAAAAAGCCAGGGATGGGTAAAACCAGACGGGCTGAAAGCACAGGTAAATGTGCAGAATCTGTTTGGCTCACCAGCCCAGAACAGACGGATTGAAGGGGAAATAACCTTGCGCCCGGCGCTGCCTTCCTTTGCCGGATATTCGGATTACACTTTCCGCAGCCGCAACGAAGACCGCGAAGGGCTAAGCGAAGAGCTGCCGGAACAAACCAGCAACGAACAAGGCGACGCTGTTTTTGAACTCAATTTGGACAGGCGGATTAATGGCACCTACCAGCTTCATTTCCTTTGCCGGGCCTATGAGCAGGGCAGCGGGCGCAATGTTTCCGCCCAAACCAGCGTGATGGTTTCGCCGGAAGATTTTCTGGTGGGCATCAAGGCCGATGGGGATTTGGGCTATGTGGAGCGCGGCGCAGCACGCAATTTGAACTTGGTGGCAGTGAACCCCGAGTTACAAAAAACAAGCGCGGACAAACTGAAACTGGTGGTCAAGGAAAAAAAATATTTGTCCGTTCTGACCAAAGACCAGTATTCCGGGCTTTATTCTTACGTTTCCAAGCTGCGGGTCGACGAGCTTTCCAGCAAGGATCTCAGCATCCCGGCCGGCGGCCAAAATGTGCCCCTGCCCACCGGCCAGCCCGGCAACTTTGTGGCCCAAATTCAAAACGCAGAAGGGCAGGTGCTGAACTGGGTTGAGTACAGCGTTGCCGGAGAAGCCAATGTAACCCGTTCGCTTGAACGCAGCGCCGAGCTGCAGCTTAAGCTCAACAAGCAGGTGTTTGACCCGGGCGAAGAAATTGAAATTTCAATAAATGCCCCATACGCCGGCAACGGCCTGATTACCATAGAGCGGGACAAGGTTTACGCCCACACATGGTTCACCAGCCCAACCACAAGCTCGGTACAGAAAATTCGCGTTCCAGAGGGCTTTGCAGGCAACGGATATATCAACGTGCAATTTGTGCGCGACCCCGGCTCCACCGAAATATTCATCAGCCCATTAAGCTATGGAGTGCTGCCATTCAGCACCACCCTGGACTCCAAACGAGCCAAAATTGAGGTGGAAGTGCCGGAATTGATAAAGCCCGGCAACGACCTGACCATGAAGGTGATCACGCCTCAACCGGAAAAAGTGATTGTCTTCGCCGTGGACGAAGGCATCCTGCAGGTTGCGCGCTATGTGCTGCGAGACCCGCTGGACACCCTGATGCCCAAACGCAGCCTGGAAGTGAGAACCTCGCAAATACTGGACCTGATTCTGCCCATGTTTAAAACAATTCTGGCGGAATCCGCTCCCGGCGGCGACGCCTATGGCGCGGACGCTCTCGCCCGCCATCTTAACCCCTTCGCCCGCAAGGTTGACGCCCCGGTGTCATACTGGTCCGGCATCATCTCTGTGG
>CAZJFJ010000088.1:0-8741 GCA_964545305.1 uncultured Desulfovibrionaceae bacterium | reverse complement strand
GACAGCCCTTCTTGGGTCGGGCTGTCCTAGAGCATTTCAAGTGTGAAATGCTCTAAATGCTTTGAGGTTGAAGGGGGATTGCCTTGCCGGTTTTCAGGCCCTGGAGCGTTTCGGATCCGAGGCGGTCTTTCCGGCATTTCACGCTGAAATACGGTTGCGCCCGCAGCCTTGGGGCCGGGCGCTCAGGGCAGCTTTTGCAAAGGCGTTAAATCCGTCGTCCCTCTTCGGTCCAGCCTCCGTCCATCCCCGGCCCAGCGCCAGCATTGAGCCGGTAGTGTAGCCAGCCTCATTGGAGGTCAGATAGATAAGCGCTGCGTTCAATTCGCCCGGGCGGCCAGCCCTGCCCATGGGGCAAGAGGCGTTTACAGATTAAAAAAATCTCGTCATTGATGAAGTTACCGGTAAGTTCCGAAGCGAAAAAGCTTGGGCAAATTGCACTTCCAAGCCGGAGGACGCGCCGGTGATGAAGGCTATACGGTTGGCGAGAGCGAACATAAAGCCTACACAATCGGGCTTCAGGTAAATTACATGCCACTTCCCTGGCGAATGCGGTGACTTTGTCCATCAGCTCCGGTATGGGCAGGCGGATGCAGCCAAGCCCCAGAAGTGGAATGTTCAGGCCCGGGCCGGGAAGAAAAGTTGTCCGCATATTGTCTCTGGCATCTTATTCATTGGCCGGGGTGGCGTTTTGAGCAAGTTTAAGCTCGTCCTCTACCGGGGTGGCGTTTTGTCCCAGTTTAAGCTCGTCCTCAACCAATTCTATTTTTTCATCCATGCCGCCGGCCTGTTCCGTCATGTTGCCGGTTGGGGCTGTGGCGTTCTGCGAGTCTTCCATTGTCGCGTTTTCCGCGGCCTTGGTGCGGGCCTTTTCTTCTTCGCGGGTGCGTTTTTTTACTTCCGCTTTCTGGCGCTTCAACTCCGCCACATATTTGGCCACATCGCGGTTATGGTCTTTCAGGCTGGTGTTGAAATTGTGAGTGCCGTCAGGTCTCCCTGTGGCCACAAAGTAATAGTAGCTGTGCTTTTCCGGTTCGTTCGCAGCCTGAAGCGCAGCCATTCCGGGGGAACAGATGGGGCCGGGCGGCAGCCCCGCATGCTGGTATGTGTTGTATTTGTTGGCGGCGTCATCCAGATGGTGCCTGCGCAGGCGGCCATCAAACTCTTCGCCAAGCCCGTAGATTATGGTGGGATCGCATTGTAAAAGCATGTTTGCCCGCATGCGGTTCGCGTAAACCCCGGCTACCCTGGCGCGTTCTTCCGGCACTCTTGTTTCCTTTTCCACCAATGAGGCCATCACGAGCAGATAGAACAGCTCGTCTTTGGCCGGGCGGGTGTCGCCCCATATTTTTACGCCCCGCTGCCAGAAGGTGTTGATCATGCGGGCAGCCACCGCGCGGGCCTCGGCCGGGGTAAGTTCCTCTGGCGGTTTTTTCAGGAAGTAGGTGTCGGGGAACAAAAAACCTTCGGCGTTATCAAACGGGATGCCCATTTCGAGCAAAAAGTCCTTGTCGTGAATAATCGCCTTGAAATCCTCGGCTTTGGCAAAACCCTGGCGTTCAACCGCCTTCGCCACTTCCCACCAAGGCAGGCCCTCGCGGATGGTGAGCCTTTCAAGCGTGGGCTTGCCGTACACCAGCTGATGAAGCACTTCCGCGGGAGTCCACCCGGTGTTGAATTCAAATACCCCGGCCTGAATCATGCCGGCTTCGCCCCGCAGACGCGCGAGAATTTTGAATTTCTCCACACTGCTAATCGCCCCCGCTTTGTGCAGGCGGCTGGCCACATCGGCAAAGCTTTGCCCGGGAATGATTTCAAGCACGATGTTGCGTCCCGGATCTTCAGCCGGGGTGTTCAAAAATCTCCAGGATTCAAAGCAAACGCCGGCAGCCAGCACCGCGCACAGGATAAGGGCGGTTTTGACGATTTTGCGCATGTTGCTTTTCCTGGGCTCCGGGCCGGCAGAATTGTCAAGGTTCATATCGGGTGCGCTTCTCCTGGGGCAGGTTTAAAAATTGCTGCAATATAACGGCCGCCGCTTCGGCGTCCAGCTTTTCTTTAAGCTTCTGGCCCTTGAACCCGGCCTCTTGCAGGCGGGATTCCGCCTCGCTGGATGAAAGAGCCTCGTTAACGAGGTAAATGGGCATGGAGCAACGCCGCGCCAGGCGCGCGGCGAAATTGCGCGCCTTCCGGCAGGTGGGCGGTTCTTTGGAAAGGCCCTGGTGCTGGTTTAAAGGCAGGGGAAGCCCTACAACCACCCCTCCGGCGTTTTGTTCCGCGATAATATTCAAAAGCGCGGTGAAAAACGCTTCTTTTGAGGGGAGCGTTTTCCGGCTCAGGGTTGTAAGGGCGAAGGCCATGCGTTCCTCATGGTCGGAAATTGCCAGCCCGATGCGTTCTTCGCCGTAATCAATGCCCAGATATTTCATGTTTTTGTTATGAAAGCAGCTTCATGCCCAGAAAAATTATGTTTGAGCTTTGGGCCTGGAAAAGCAAGGCAATTTGCTTTGCGGTTAAAGTTTTTGCCCAAAAGCGCGGGAGAGCCGGAAGGGAATTGAAAAACCGGGTTCTCCCGCGCAACGTTTATTTCCAGTTCAGAGCAATGTCAAGCAAAAGGCGCAGCCCGAAGCCCGTTGAGCCGGGTTCGCGCAGCGCGTTGCCTTTTTCGTTATATGCCGGACCGGCGATGTCAAGATGCATCCAGGATTGTTCTTTGGAAATGAACTGCTTCAGGAAAAGAGCGGCGTTTATCGCACCCCCTTCCCTGGTTCCCGCGTTGGACATGTCGGCCACGATGCTTTTCATGTTTTCAAAATATTCATCCCACACCGGCAGGGGCCAGCAGCGGTCTCCGTTAAGCTGGCCCGCTTCCAGGGCGAACTCCTGAAGTTTTTCATCCGTGCAGAACATGCCGGCGATTTCTGCGCCCAGCGCCACCCGGCAGGCCCCGGTGAGGGTTGCGATGTCGATAATGGCAAGCGGTTTGTATTCCTGTTCCGCGTAGGTCAAGGTGTCGCAGAGCACGAGCCGGCCTTCGGCGTCGGTATTTTGTATCTCAATGGTTTGCCCGGAAAGCGAAGTGACAATGTCGCCAGGGCGCATGGCCGCTCCATCCGGCATGTTTTCGGCGCAGGCCAGCATGGCCACCACGCGGCGGGGCCCCTTGAGGCGTCCCAGCGCTTCGCACATGCCGAGAAGTGCGGCTGCTCCAGCCATGTCGCTTTTCATTTCATGCATGCCCGCAGAAGGCTTGATGCTGATTCCGCCGGAGTCGAAGGTCAGCCCCTTGCCTATGAACACGAGCGGAGGGTCGTTCTCGGTGCCTTCGGGGGCCCATTCAAGGATGACCAGCCTTCCGCCGAGAGCGGAGCCGTTAAACACGGCGGCGTATGAACCCATGCCTTTTTCGCGGATTTCATGTTCGCGCAAAACCGATATCTTGAACCCATGCCGGGCGGCCACATAGGCCGCCGCTTCTTCCATGGCCGCGGGGGTGATGATATTGGCCGGGCCGTTGCACAGGTCTTTGGCCAGGCGCATTCCGGCGCTCACCGCCTGGGTGAACCGGGCTGTTTGCTCTGTGATCTCTTTACGCGGGGGTTTTTTGTTGATCAGCACGAAGCTTTCCACACTGGAACCCTTTTCCTTGTTTTTGGTATGGAAGCGGGTGTAGCTGTAAAGCGCGTGGGCGGCGCTTACGGCGGCCTCACGGGCTATAGTGGCCTCGTCAAACTGCTCGATGCCGCCTTTGCCTATGGTGCAAAGCAGCTGATCGACAACCAGCCCTGCTTTTTTAAGCTTCAGCTCGCGCGCGCGCCGCATGGCGGTTGCGGCGGCCATGCGCAGAACGGGCAGGTCAAAGTCTTCCGGTTTGCCGAGGCCGGCAAGAATTATCCGCTCCGGCCCTTCCGCGTTTTGACTGTATACAACGGCTGTCTGGCTGGATTTTCCCGTGAAATCATTCAGCTCGGGGGCGTCTTTCAGGGCGTCGAAGCAGTCGCAGGTTTTTTCATTTTCCCATGCGAAAACAATTGCCGCCTCAACGGCCGGGTTGCCTGGGGCGAAACATTCTGCCCAGGGCAGTGCTTTTATATTCGGGCTCATAAAGAAGTTCTCCTTGAAAACTAACGCTATATGATACGGTTAAGTCTCTGTTTTAAATCCGCCATCCGTTTTCTGAGTTCATTCGGGTAGGCGTGCAGGTCTAAATGTTTTTGCGCCACGCCGTCATGAACCGCCGCCTTTACAACCGCGGGCGGCACAATTTCGGCAAGGCGCGGATCGAACGGCAGGGGCAGAAGCGATTCCGCTCCAAATTCACGCCCGGTCAGCCCATATGCCTTGAGCACCTCAGGGGCGGGCGCGGTGCGGGCAAGCAAGGCAACCGCCTTGGCGGCGGCTATTTTCATCCCTTCGGTAAACCGCTCCGCCTTGCAGTCGAGAGCGGCCCTGAACAGGAAGGGGAAGCCGAGCACGTTGTTCACCTGGTTCGGGAAATCCGAGCGTCCGGTGGCCACAATCGCATCCGGGCGGGCGGCCTTGGCTTCCGGGTATGGAATTTCCGGGTCGGGGTTGGCGCATGCGAAAATAATCGGATTGTCGGCCATTTTCCTTACCATGTCCTGATTTATGATGTCGCGCACCGAGCAGCCGATGAAACAGTCCGCCCCTTTCATGGCCTCGGCCAGTGAGAGGTCTTTTTCCTGCATGAACTGCTGCTTGGATGCGGAGAGGCCTTCTCTGCCCTGGTGGATCAGGCCAACCGAATCGAACATATAAATGTTTTGGGCCGGAATTCCCAAGCTGATCAGGAATTTCGCGCCGGCAATTCCGGCGGCCCCGGCGCCGCTGATCACCACTTTTAGCTCGCTGGGCTTTTTTCCGGCCAGATACATGGCGTTAATCAGGGCGGCGCCCAGCACCACGGCGGTGCCGTGCTGATCGTCGTGCAGCACCGGAATGCCCAGTGATTCGATCAGTTCCTGCTCAATGTGGAAACATTCGGGGGCCTTGATGTCTTCAAGATTTATACCCCCGAAGGTGGGCGCGAGCGCCTGGACGCATTCGATAACCTGGCGGGGGTTATTGGCATCAAGGCAGATGTCGAACGCGTCTACGTCGGCAAATAATTTGAATAGAACGGATTTGCCTTCCATGACCGGTTTTGCCGCGAGCGGGCCGATGTTGCCAAGCCCCAGCACGGCGGTTCCATTGGTCACAACCGCCACCAGATTGCCTCTGGCGGTATAGTCGTAAACCGCTTCGGGGTTTGCGGCGATTGCCCGGCAAATTTCAGCCACGCCCGGAGTATAGGCCATGGAAAGATGTTTCTGGGTGGAGCAAGGCTTGGAAGGCACTATTTCGATTTTGCCTTTGCGCCCGTCTGAGTGGTAGCGGAAGCATTCATCTTGAAAAGACATTGGGAAACCTCATTTGAAAAAAAATGTATGCGGATTGCCGCATAATAAATTTAAAAGTAAAACTTTTCAGACGATAACTATAAATCATGCGGCCTGAAAATTCAATTTGCGTCTTGCCCGGTCTGGGTTATAGTCTTTTCACCTTTAATACAACTGTTTTAAAAAATAAGCATGAAAATTCTGATTGTAAACCTGACCCGTTTCGGGGATTTGCTGCAGACCCAGCCTATAGTTTCCGGGTTTTTCGACCAGGGGCATGAGGTGGGGCTGGCTTGCCTTGAACAGTTTTCTCCCGCTGCGCAGCTGCTTGCCGATGTAAGCTTTGTCGCCCCTTTTCCGGGCGCCGGGCTGTTAAAGGCAATTGATGAAAAATGGCCGCAGGCCCTGGGGGCGCTTCACGCCTGGCGCGAGAATGTAAACCGGAGTTTCGGGCCCCAATTGATAGTGAACCTCACCCCCACCCTGAGCGCGCGCATGCTCACGAGTTATCTTGCGCAGTCCGGCGAAGGCGAGCCGCGCGTTTCTTTCCTGGGGTTCGGAGTGGACGAATTCGGGTTTATGGACAACTCCAATGCTTGGGCCACGTATTTGCAGGCCTCCAGCCGCAAGCGTGAAAATTCTCCCTGCAACCTGGTGGATGTGTTTCGCAAAATTTGCGGCCTTGGCGCGGTGTGGCCGCGGTACAGCCTGCTTGGGGTTTCTGAAAAGGCGCGGGCTGAAGCAGAAGAGCAGATGCGTTCGGCCGCGGAGAAAACCTCTTCCGGCTGGGGGGGTAAGCAAGTGGAAGGGTTTGTGGGCTTTCAACTGGGTGCGAGCGATGACCGCCGCCGCTGGCCCACCGCCTTTTTTGCCGGGCTTGGGAACATGCTCTGGCGGGAGTTCAGTTTTATGCCGGTGCTTCTGGGTTCAAGCGGCGAGCTGAAACTGGGTGAAAAATATGCGGCCAAAGCGGAATCCCCCTATCTGAATCTGCTTGGAGGCACGGATTTGCCGGGACTGGCCGGAGTGCTGGAAACGTGTGAAATGCTGGTCACCAACGATACCGGAACAATGCACCTTGCCGCCGGGCTGAAGGTTCCGGTGCTGGCCTTTTTTTTAGCCACGGCCCAGCCCTGGGACACCGCCGCGTATCAGGAAGGAGTCTGCTCGCTGGAGCCTGACCTGCCCGACCATCCCCGGCCGTTCAACGACCCCTGCCAGCCGGGGTGCGCTTGCCGCACCGCGATACTGCCGGAAACGGCATTCGGGCTGATGAAGGAATACTTCCGGACGGGCAGTTGGCAAAAACCCCATTTAAAAGACGGGTTAAAGAACGCCAGGGCCTGGATAACTTGCCGTAAGGGGAAGGATGCTGATTCCGAGGGCTTTCTGGACCTGGAATCGATTTCCGGGCATGAACTTTCCGAGCGCGCGTTCTGGCTTCGCGCCCAGCGTTATTTTTTGCGGAAATATCTGGACAGGGCGCTTGATCAGGCAAATATGGCGGACGCGCCTTTTTATTCCGGTGCGGGCAAGGCCGCTTTGTCTCCACTTTTTCTGGAGGAAACGAGAAACGAGCTTGAGCAGGCTCTGGCCCTTTTGCATCTGATGCGTGAGCAGGGGCAGGCGCTTCTGGTCAACCCGATTCCTCTTCTCAAAACCCGGTTTATGGCGACCTGGCAGAGGCTTCAAACTCTTTGGGACAACAGCCGGCATTTTAACGCGCTGGGCCTGCTGTGGCTTGCCGAAACCCAGGAGCACGGGGACGAAATGGGGAGAATTCTGGGGCTTGCCGGTGAATATGAGCGCCTGTGCCGCGCCTGGCGGGAGGCTCTCGATTGACAGGCCGTTTTTTTAAGCTTAGGACAACCTCTTGACAAAACCCGTTGGCTGCATGAAAAAATGATTGAAAAACTTTTGCCTGAAAAGAAAAGGGCGGACGAGGCCCTGAAAGAGCTTGGTTTGGCGGATAGCCGGGAGAAAGCGAAACGCTTGATCATGGCGGGCCTGGTCATGGCCTTGCCCCCGCGCGCCAAAATTCCCGAGCGGGTGGCCAAGCCCGGGCAGGTTCTTCCCGAAGGCACGATTGTTTCCATAAAGGAGCGCGAGCGTTTTGTAAGCCGGGGGGGATACAAGCTGCTCACGGCCATAGAGCATTTTAATCTGGATGTGTTTGGAAAAATCTGCCTTGACGCGGGCGCGTCCACAGGGGGATTTACCGACTGCCTGCTTCAATATGGAGCTGAAAGAGTTTATGCCGTGGACGTGGGAACGGGGCAGCTGGATGTGAGCCTGCGCCTGGACAACCGGGTGGTGTGCATGGAAAACGTGAACCTGCGCCACGCGGGGGAAGATTTGCTGCCGGAGGCCGTGGACGTTGTGGTTGCCGATGTGTCTTTTATTTCGCTGACTTTGATTTTGCCGGTTTGCATGGGCTATCTGCGCAATGGCGGGTTGCTGGTTTGCCTGATCAAGCCCCAGTTCGAGCTGGAACCGAAGGAAGTTAAGGATGGCGTGGTGCGCGACCTTGAACTTCAGAAAAAAGCGGTGAAAAAAATAGTTTCGTTTTGCGTGAACACGCTTGGCCTGAGCCTTACCGGGGTTGTGCCCGCGCAAATCAAGGGCCCCAAGGGAAATCAGGAATACCTGGCGGTGTTCGGCAAGCCGCAGGCTTAAGGCGAATTTCGCGGCTTTGCCCGAATTGTGTATTTGTTTGGATCCACATCCATTTTATTCTTGTTTTCAACAACGTGAAGCGAGGTTTCTATGACTTCCCATACCCCCAAGCCCCCTTTCAAAGGTTTGCTCCTCGATGTGTACGGAGTGCTGGAATATAAAGGCGAACCATGCCCCGGCGCCCTTGAATTCATTCAGGAAATCAACCGCCGCAAGGTGCCCTACAGGCTGCTGACCAATTCCACACTGCAAAGCCGCCAGAGCATGGCTGACAAACTTCAGGCCTATGGGTTTGAAGTAAGCCCCGACAAGGTAGTAACGGCTTCTTCCGCCTCTGCCGGATATTTGCGCTCGCAAAACGCGAAAAGCATCCGCATAATTATTGACGGCAAGGGCACCGATGAGTTCGCCGGGCTGCCGATTGACGAGGAGAACCCGGAATGGCTGGTGCTGGGCGACGCCCGTGACGGTTTTAATTTCAGGAACATAAACATCATGTACCGCCAGCTTTTGGCCGGATCGAAGCTTCTGGTAATGATTCCGAACGTGACCTCAAAGGAAAAAGACGGCCCGGAAATCACGGTGGGCGGCTACGGCAAAATGCTTGAACTTGCCATTGGCAAGCCCGCGGTGTGGATAGGCAAGCCGAGCCCCACCATGTTCGAGGTG
>CAZJFJ010000087.1:0-8748 GCA_964545305.1 uncultured Desulfovibrionaceae bacterium | reverse complement strand
CCTGGCTGCCCGTGACGATATGGAAGAAATACTAGAGCTTCAACATCTTGTGTTTGAGCTGGAAGGAAGGCGCGTGGGCGCTTCAAACATGCCCGCCCTCGTTCAGGATATGGGCGGCATACTGGAAGAGTTCGAGACTGGGCCGTTTTTCAAGGCGGTTGATGGCGGCAAGATTGTCGGCTCTGTGCGCGGGTATGCCCTGAAGGGCACGTTTTTTTGCTCAAAATAAAAAAGCGGCAAGATTTAATCTTGCCGCTTTTTTAGATTTGGCGACCCCAAGGGGATTTGAACCCCTGTTACCAATGTGAAAGACTGGTGTCCTGGGCCGACTAGACGATGGGGTCGCAAGCCAAAATTTCTGGCTGGGCTGCTAGGATTTGAACCCAGATTGGCGGAGCCAGAATCCGCAGTCCTGCCAATTGAACGACAGCCCAACACGAGTTGTTCTTTTAAACGGACGCTTACGGTTTGTCAAGGCATATTTTTAAACCGGTTTGACCGGCAGGTAAAAACGCAAACAACCTGAAGCTGGAATACGGAAAATTTTCCGCCCCTGCCTTGTTAATCGCCGCAGCCGCAGCATCCGCCGCAGCCTTCATCAGAGCAAATATTTTTCTCGGAAGGCCCATCAAGGATGTCCACCAGCTCAATTTCAAAAGTCAACGCTTCGCCAGCCAGGGGATGGTTCGCATCCAGAATGATTTCATCATCTTTTATTGTATCGACAACCACTTCCATGGGCCCCTGATCTGTGTAAAGCATCAGCGGAAGGCCCTCTTCAGGCGTGATGTCTTCAGGCAGGTCTTCCTTGGGCACGGCAATGAGCAGTTCATCGCTGCGCTCGCCATATGCGTCGGCAGGTTCCATGCGCACGGTAATGCTTTTGCCCTTTTCAAGCCCTTGAACGGCCCTTTCAAACCCGGCGATAACGTCGCCGGAGCCAAGGGTGAACTCCAGCGGCTCAAGCCCGCGGGAAGAGTCGAATTCTTCTCCATTATCAAGTTTTCCGGTATAGTGAACCAGAACGGTATCGCCGTCTTTTACAGTCATGCCAGACTCCTTTATTTTGAATTATGAATAAAAAGAGGCCGGTCAGCATGACTTGGGCCATCTGTTCAATTCATTTAACGCTCACGAGAAATAACCGGAAAAGCGATGTTTGTCCACACGAGAATAAAAGATGCCCGGCGTGTTTTGCAAAGGCAGGCTAGAGCATTTTACACTTGAAATGCCCTTGCAAGGATTTGTATTCAAATCCTTGCCGCCAAATGATTGTAGGGCGGCTTTGCCGACTGTTAAGCAATCATTTGAGGCGTTAACGGCTCTAAAGGCTCGTGAAGGGGGTGCCGCAGAGCTTTCCCCCTTCACGCCGTTGGTGCTATTTGTGATATTCGTAAACCACGCCGGTTCCGGAAAGAGCCGCGCCAATGCATACGCCTTCAATATGGTCGCCGCTACAGCCGCTGAGCACAAGCTGGGCGATGGCCTGCCCGGAAGCGCGGCTGGCCGACGTGTCGGCATGGTTCAGGAAGAGCATTCGTCTTGCCTCTGCCGGAACATTGCGGAACACGCCGCTGGGATCCGTGGCAAGCTTGGCCAGCGCCGCTTCGGTGATGCGGGCATTGGCCTGCAGACCGCTGACCCTGGAAAAATTTTCCACCCCCTGAACCCAGACGCCTTCAAGGTAATGGTTTATGGCGGAAAGCCCGACCATGCCGATTACCAGCTTGGTGCCCTTGGGGTATTTGATCATGTCCTGATCGGGCGCAAGCACATAGCGGCCCTGGCTCGAGCCCACTTCAACCAAAATCCAGTCCGCCTGGCCCTGCCTGGACAGGGCGTCAATTTCCTCCGCGCTGTAGCCCAGATAGCGCCGGGAGTTGCCTGAATCTTTGCGTCCGGCAACTACAAACGGAATATTGGCCGGGCGTTCGATATTGTTTACTTCATCCTCAATAACGGAATAGTATCCGGGCGGCGGGGGCAGGAGCTGTTCGGTGGTGGTGCAGATGGCAGTGGAACCGGCCCGTTCGATTTCTTCCGCCAGGCGGTACATTAATGAGGTTTTGCCTCCGGCGCCTGTGAAGCAGATAATTCCCCCTTCCAGCGGGGCAAGTAATTTTAAAAGACCCATGATGATATGCCTCCATGAAAAATATGCCTGAAAAGCCGGGGCTAAATGATTTCCAGCCTGCAGGCAGATACTTTTTAACCAAATTGAGTAAAAAAACAACCCCTTGCCTGGCGCGGGGCAGGGCGAGAACCAGTTTCCGTCATCCTTGGCGCAGGGTTCAAAGTCGTTCTGGCTCAGCAGGCGTCTTCCGTGCGCAAAAGCGCTCTGGGGGTGCAGGCTATGATGTATATATCGAGCCATACCGACCAGTTGCGGATATAAAAACTGTCCAGAGCCACCCGCATTTCATAGGAGGTGTTGCTGCGGCCGGAAATCTGCCAGTATCCGGTAAGCCCGGGAAGCACTTTTTTATAAAGCTCGAACCCGTCCTCCCCGTACTTTCTTATTTCATCCTCTACAATGGGCCGGGGGCCGACAAAGCTCAGCTCTCCCTTAACCACGTTCCAAACCTGGGGCAATTCGTCCAGGCTGGTTTTGCGGAGAAAACGGCCGATTCTGGTTATGCGGGGGTCATTTCTGAGCTTGTGGTTCTCTTCCCATTCTTTGGCCAGAGCGGGGTCTTTGGCCAGATAATCTTTTAAAACCTTGTCCGCGTTCATGACCATGGTCCGGAATTTCAAGATTTTGATTGCTTCCCCGCCCCTGCCTATGCGGGTGTGGCCGTAAAACACCGGACCGCCATCTTCTTTCTTGATCAACAGCGCAATTACCAGTGTGGCCGGAATAAAAACAAAGGCGCCCAAGAAACTGAGCAGCAGGTCAATAAGCCGTTTGGCGCACTGCCTGTGCGCGTCCAGAAGTTTTTGCCTGGTTTCCAGGGCGAGCTCCCCATGCAGGTCCACCATTCCGCCCCAGCAATTGAGGTTGCCCAGGAAAGAAAAAACAAAAAAGGTCTTTTTAAAATTTCCTGCCAGTTTGGCCATCTCCTCTCTGGCCTTGGGGGAGAGGCTGTGCAGATTCATGAGCGCATAGGGCGAATTGAATTTTACGGAAGCTTCGGGCAGATTCTCGATTCCGATTACGGGAAGTTTCACGCTTCGCCCTTTGCCCGGGTTGAGGCACAGATCAAATACCATTTCAGCAGGAGGAGGGGACTGTTCTGCATCTTCATCCGTGATCATCACCGCGCAGGGCTTGAGGCCGAGGGCTGTTTCGCCGGCCAGGTGCTGTACGGCCTTTTCAAGCCATTCCCTGCTCCCGCAGAGAACAATTCCTTTGCCCCACCAAGCATATTTTGAAAATTTGCGCTTGATTACGCCCCGCCATACCGGCATGAGCGCCACTGCCAGAGCCCATGCGCAAAAAAGGGCCAGACGGGAATAGTTTTCCGCAGTTCGGAAAAAAAATGTGAGCGCAAAAATGACCAGAAAGAAAAAAGTGGTGCCATAGGTGAACCGGCGCAGAATTTCAGGGGAGGACAAGAGCATCGGAGGATAAAGGCCCACTGCGGCATATATTGGAATTGCCAGCAAGAGGGACAGGAAGATGGCGTCATACATCTCCAGGTTGATTTGCCCGCCGAAAAGATAACGCACGCCTAGACAAAGCGACATTATAGCCACCAACATAAACAGATCGCTTATTGCTGTGAACAGAGTAGTACGGGTAATAGAAGGCATTCTTTTCCCCATGAGCTAAAAGTTTGATGAGAGCAAAATATATCTCCATCTCCCAAAAAATCAAGCCGGGCCGTAGGGAAGGCGCCTTGGCAGGAGGCTATTCCAGATAGTGGGCCAGGAAATTCATGTTTTCATCTTCTTCGCGGATGCGGGAAATCTCATATTTTTCAAGCTCTTGCAGCATTTCCGGATATCTGGCCCACAAACCCAGAATTTCCTTGGAAAGCGCGGAGGCCGATCCGTCAGCGTCTGGCTCCGCCAGTATCTTGTTTTCCGGGCAGGCGAGTGGAAAATTCCTTCCGGCCAGGCTCATGGCAGAGAGGTCTTCCTGCAGCAAGTTTTCTGTTTCAGGGTAAGCCCTTGAAAAGCTTTTCAATTCTTTGCCTACAGCCGCGCAGGCGGCAGCCGGGTTGCCCTTCATTCCGCCCCGGGCGGCAAGGTAAAGCAAAAGCGAGCTGATCCAAAGCAGTTCAATGTAAAAAAAGTCCGGCCTGTTAAGCTCCTTGGCGCGGGCCAGCCGTTCCGCGGTCTGTCCGGCGATCAGGGAAAGAGCCGCGTCTATTCCTCTGGATTGGGCCACTTCAAGCACGGCGAAGCCCAGATAGCGCAGCTGGCGGTTGAAGTGGCTTCTCGCCCGCAGGCGCCTTACCTGGGTGCCTGGTGGGTCGTTGTGGGCGATTAGGGTGTAGCCCAAACTTGTAAACATGTTGCTTAAATACAGGTCTTCGTGTGTGTATTGCGTGTGGCCTGTGAGCCCTCCGCCCGCGTGCCACGCGTCTTTGCGCAAAACCCACACTCCGGCCTCAAGAAACGGTGTTTCCACAATCCCATGAGGCGTGGCTTCAAATTCGCGCAAATAATCGGAAAGCGCATCCCCGGCAAGGCCGTGCCGAAGGTCTGAGCCGACCAGCCCCACTTTTTCTTGGCAGGTCATATGCAGCGCTTCTTTAAGCCAGTGGCGGGGCAGGCGCACATCGCAGTCAACGGACAGCACCACATCGGCGCCGGCGTCAAAGGCCAGGCCTATTCCAAAGCTTTTGGCCTGGGCGGGCCCCATCCGTTCGCCTGGGCGCAGCACGTCCAGCCCCGGCAGGGGTGTTCCTCTGTTCGGAGAATTCTCCGCCTGCGCGCTTAAAGCGGCGCTGCCGCCGAAATCTTCTTTCAGTTCGCCGGGCAGGGCATAGGGCTGCTCCGAGGCGTCATCAACAATGAACACATGCGCGGGCTTTACGCTCCAGCGTCTCATGCTGCCGAGAAGATCGTTTAAGAGCCCGGCATCATTGTGGGTGTAAGTAACCATAACCAACAGCATGGCCGCCTCTATTCAGCCCTGGCCTGAAACTGGCGCACTCTGGCCAGAAGCTCGGAAACGGAAGGGGACCAGCTGTCAATCATATGCCGCATCAGCCCCACTTCCTCGGCCTTGGCAAGCAGGCCCATAACCGGCACGCCTGTTCCATAGGCCGCCCCTACCTCCGCCCATGCGTCGCAGCCTGAAGGGCCGAGGTAAATAACCAGATCGGCTCCTGTGGCCGAATGGGCGCAGAACCTGAACACTCTTTCGCCTTCATTGGAACGGATGAAATTCTCCAGCTCCAGCTTGGACAGAAAGGCTTCGTCCGGCCGGCCCTCCCTCAGCCACGACAACACTTCTATGCCCATTTCCTCCAGGCGCTCCGTCAGCATTTCCACTGCATGCTGATGCTTGAAACTGGCAGCGATATACACCTTCATAATTTTGCCCTTAAAATAAAATTTCTTTAACTGCGTATGTGCCAGTTTAACAGCGCTTGTCTTTTTTTACCAGTCGGAGCTTTGGCGGCATTTTTTTCCCTTTTGTTCCTTTAAAAAACGGACGGATTGACAGTTTGTTGCAAACACAACCCGTTTCCTTTTCAGGCATAAAAAATGCAAGGCTTTTGCCTACGCATGCGGAGCATACTTGCCGCCAAAAAATATAGGAAACGCACTTTGCTGCGGGGAGGAAAACATGTTCTTGTCAAAACGCATTCTGGTCACGGGAGGTTCCGGTTTTCTCGGCTCCCATCTTTGCGAGCGTCTGCTTGCCGAGGGAGCGGAGGTGCTGTGCGCGGACAATTTTTACTGCAGCACCCGCAGCAATATCGAACACCTTCTTGGCCACAAACGGTTTGAGCTTCTCCGGCACGACATTACTTTTCCCCTGGTGGTGGAGGTTGATGAAATTTACAACCTCGCCTGCCCCGCTTCGCCCGTTCACTACCAGCGCGACCCGGTGCAGACCCTTAAAACCTCGGTGCACGGCTCCATCAACATGCTGGGCCTTGCAAAACGCCTTAACGCGAAAATTTTTCAGGCTTCCACCTCGGAAGTGTATGGCGACCCGGAAATGCACCCCCAAAAGGAAGAATATTGGGGCAATGTAAATCCGATCGGGGTGCGCTCCTGTTATGATGAAGGCAAACGCGCCGCGGAAACTCTGTTTTTCGACTATCATCGCCAGCACAAGCTGCGCATCAAGGTGGCCCGCATTTTCAACACCTACGGCCCCCGCATGCACCCGAACGACGGCCGGGTGGTTTCCAACTTCATTGTTCAGGCCCTGCTCAACAGGCCGATTACCATCTACGGCAACGGGGAGCAAACCCGCTCATTCTGTTATGTGGATGATTTGATTGAAGGAATATACCGCCTGATGAACTCGCCGGATGGTTTCATCGGGCCGGTAAATCTGGGAAACCCCGGTGAATTTACCATACGCGAGCTGGCTGAAAAAATTATTGAGTTTGCCGGATCTTCTTCGCAAATCATCTATAAACCTCTGCCTCACGATGACCCCTGCCGCCGCCGGCCGGATATCGGGCTTGCCATGCAAACTCTTAGCTGGGCCCCCACCGTGGCCCTGGACGAGGGGCTTGGCAAGACCATAGCATATTTTGACCGGAAGCTGGGTGAGTTAAGCGAGTTTAACTCTATGCCCGGGCATATTCCTGCAAACGGCATGGATATTTCCAGCCCGCTGCCGCTTGTTTACTGAGAATAAATGCTGATAGACTGCCCCTGGCGGGAGCGGAAGAGGTTTTTCCTGCTCCCGCCCTTTTTATTTTTCATTTTTTTATTTCCGGATAAATTGTTGAATATCAATGCTTTTTTAGATTTGAGACAGGCTTTCAGAAAAAAAATCTCTGAGTACCCCTTCCCAAATCAGCAAAGAACATTATATTTCATTCCAACGTCTGCCCGCCAAACACCCGGACAGGCGGCGGATAAGCCAAAAAGTTTGTACGCGCCACGCGTTTTTTGAAATGTTGCTGGCTGGTACATTTCGGGTATAGATGGCAGGCTTGCTTGCGGAAAGGGATTTTTGCGCCCGCCCTTAGCACTCTCGGCGGGAGAGTGCTAAAAAACTAAATTTAAAAAATCGTACTCTGGAGGGTAAAAACATGAACATTCAACCACTGTTTGATCGCGTACTGGTAAAGCGGCTTGAAACTGAAGAAAAGACCGCAGGCGGTATTTTCATTCCCGACACCGCGAAGGAAAAGCCGGTTCTTGGCGAAGTTATCGCTGTTGGCCCGGGCCGTATGAGCGAAGAAGGCAAACAGGTTCCCATGACCGTTAAAAAAGGCGACGTCGTTCTGTTCACCAAATATGTGGGCAACGAGGTTCCCGGCGATGACGATATGGTTATCATGAGCGAAGACAACATTCTCGCCACTGTAAAACAATAAATTTCAATCATTCTGCTTTAAGGAGTTTTTAAAATGCCAGCTAAAGAGATCCTTTTTGATACCAAGGCCCGTGAGCTGCTTTCCCGCGGTGTGGACAAGCTTGCCAATGCTGTTAAAGTTACCCTCGGCCCCAAAGGCCGTAACGTTGTTATTGAAAAAACCTACGGCGCTCCCGTAATCACCAAGGACGGCGTTTCCGTTGCCAAGGAAATCGAACTGGAAGACAAGTTCGAGAACATGGGCGCCCAGATGGTTAAGGAAGTTGCCTCCAGAACCTCCGATGTCGCAGGCGACGGCACCACCACCGCTACCATTCTGGCTCAGGCCATTTACCACGAAGGCGTAAAACTGGTAGCCGCCGGCCGTAACCCCATGGCCATCAAGCGCGGTATTGACAAGGCTGTTGAAGCCCTTGTCAAAGAACTTGGCACTCTTGCCAAGCCTACCCGCGACCAGAAGGAAATCGCCCAGGTCGGAACCATTTCCGCCAACTCCGACGCCACCATCGGCAACATCATTGCCGAAGCGGTGGGTAAAGTGGGCAAGGAAGGCGTTATTACCGTTGAAGAGGCCAAAGGCCTTGAAACCACCCTGGACGTGGTTGAAGGCATGCAGTTTGACCGCGGCTACCTTTCTCCTTATTTTGTAAGCGATGCCGAGCGCATGGTTGCCGAGCTTGAAAACCCCTTCCTGCTTCTTTGCGAGCCCAAAATTACCCAGATGAAAGACCTGCTGCCCATTCTTGAGCAGGTTGCCAAAACCAGCCGTCCTCTGCTCATTCTCTCCGAGGATGTAGACGGCGAAGCCCTGGCTACCCTGGTTGTGAACAAGTTGCGCGGAACCCTGCAAACCGTTGCCGTTAAGGCCCCCGGATTTGGCGACCGCCGTAAGGCCGTTCTTCAGGACATCGCCATTCTTACCGGCGGCACCGTAGTTTCCGAAGACACCGGCATGAAGCTGGAAATGATGAAGCTGACCGATCTCGGCCAGTCCAAGCGCGTTGTTGTTGACAAGGGCACCACCATTATTGTTGACGGCGCCGGCGACCACGAAGAAATCAAGGCCCGCGCCAAAATCATCCGTGCCCAGATTGCTGAAGCCACCTCCGATTACGATCGTGAAAAGCTGCAGGAACGCCTTGGTAAACTGGTGGGCGGCGTTGCGGTTATCCGCGTTGGCGCAGCCACCGAAACCGAAATGAAGGAAAAGAAAGACCGCGTGGAAGACGCCCTGAACGCCACCCGCGCTGCTGTTGAAGAAGGCATCGTGCCTGGCGGCGGTGTTG
>CAZJFJ010000086.1:4511-8866 GCA_964545305.1 uncultured Desulfovibrionaceae bacterium | reverse complement strand
GACCTTATGGCTGCTGAAAAACGGGTGCGCAGCGCGTTCAAGGACGTGCAGGCGGCAAACAAGAGCTGGCTGCCCGAAATAACTTTGGGCGCAGAGCTGAGCAGTTCGTCAACCCAGGTGCGTTCGGCCTTAAATGTGCCCATTGCCGCGGGAATAATCGGCATCAGCCTGCCTTTTCTGGATTGGAACCGGGTTTACTGGCAGGTTAAAATTTCCGAGGCCGATTTTGAAAGCCGGGTGGTTGAGTTTGAGCAGAGCATAACCGCGGCCCTGAACGAGGTGGATAAATTTTATTATGGTTATTTGCGGGCTGGGGACAAATTTGAGGTTGTTTCCGCCAAGTATGATGAGGATGTCAAGATAAGCTCCTATTACCAGGTCCGGTATGAAAGCGGAGCGGCGGAGCTTTCCGACTGGCTGGAGGCGCTTAACACCGAAAATCAGTCCAGGCTTGACCTTCTGAATGCGAAATACTCCCGGATAGAGTATGAAAATGCCCTGTACAAGGCCATGGCCGGGCGGTACTCCTCAAAAAATTTGTAGAGGGTTGCTCCGTTTTTCGCTGCATGGGTTCGCGGCGGCGAGGTCTGGCTTGTGTTTGGGCTGCGGGCGGATTTTTTTGTATTTTTTGGAGCATTCTCGCTTTGAGATTGCTTTTGCGGCGAAAGAGGATTTCACCTCGGCCAATCTTGCGGGTGTTGTTATGCTTCGCCTCACACCACCAGGGCATTTTGTCAGAAGTAGCCTTGAAATGTTAAAAATGTTCTGTAAATACAGAATCCGGGCGCAAAAAAACCTCCGGAAGGAAGGTTTTGAAAATGGCGCGCCCGGCAGGAGTCGAACCTGCGGCCTTTGGCGTCGGAGGCCAACACTCTATCCAACTGAGCTACGGGCGCGAAGCTGTATCAGTAAACCAGAGCCTGGCGGATGTCAAGGTGAAACAGGCGGAGCGTCTGAATAGACTGGATGTGAAATTTCAGCCCGCCCTGCGCTGGCGGGGGTTTTGGGGAGGATTCTATGTCGGTTGCAATCACTTGGAGCGGGCATTCCAATTTCATGCTGGAAGAGGGCGGGGTTAAGGTTTTAATTGACCCGTATTTTGAACAAAACCCGGCTGCGCCCTATGGGTGGGAGGCGCTGGGCGCTCCGGATCTGGTTTTGGTTACGCATGACCACCACGATCATGCCGGGCAGGCGGTTGAAATTTGCCGCGAAACCGGAGCAATGCTCGGCTGTATTGTGGGCACCGGAGAAAAATTTGTTCAGCGGGGAGTTCCGGAAAAGCAGGTTGTAAACGGCATAGGTTTTAACATTGGCGGCGCCGTTGAGGTGAAGGGGGTGCGCGTGACCATGACCGAAGCCTTTCATTCCAGCGATTCCGGCTTTCCTGTGGGCTATATTGTCAGAATGCCCGGCGGGCTTACCGTTTATCATGCCGGCGACACCGGCATCTTTGCCAATATGAAGATATGGGGCGGGCTTTTTCAAATAGATGTGGCCCTGCTTCCCATTGGCGGGGTGTTTACAATGGACGCGCGCCAGGCCGCGATGGCCGCCGCGCTTTTGGGGGCCAGACGGGCGGCGCCTATGCATTATGGCACTTTTCCCCTGCTTGAGCAGACTCCGGACTGTTTTGTTGCAGAGCTTGCCCTGCACGCCCCGGGCTGTGCGCCGGTGATTTTGAAACCCGGAGAAAGCATAAACGTCAGGCCGGGAACGCCTGTTTAGCCTGCTGGCAGGCGTGTAATGAAAGCATGGCTTTTTTGACTGATTCGGGTTATGAAAAAAAGCTGTGACCTCCTGGCGGGTAATGTGGTGCGCGTCCGGTTATGAGCCCAGAGGGGCGGGTTGATTCTTCAAACACACGCGAGGGTTTATGAAAATTCAGTTTTTAGGGGCAGCCCAAACCGTTACCGGTTCCTGCCATATGATTGAAGCTAATGGCAAGCGTTTTGCCGTGGACTGCGGCATGCACCAGGGCGGCACCGCGATAGAGGTGCGGAACGAAAATATTGATGTATACCGCCCCAAGGAAATTGATTTTTTCCTGATTACCCATGCCCACATAGATCACACCGGACTTCTTCCCTACATGGTTAAAAACGGTTTCAAGGGAAACATATATTGCACGGTGCCCACCGTGGATCTGCTGGAAGTGATGTTGCAGGACAGCGCCTATATTCAGGAGATGGAAGCTTCCTTCAAAAACACAAAACTCAGCCGCCGCGGCGAAGAACCTGTGGAGGCCCTGTATACTCAGGAAGACGCGCTGGAAACCCTGAAATATCTGCGCGGCATCGAATATGACAAAGAGTTCGAGCCTGCCCCTGGAATCAAGGTGAAGTTCAGGGACGCCGGGCATATTCTTGGCTCTTCCTTCCTGGAAATGAAAATTATAGAGGAAGGAAAGGACAAGCCGATGCGTTTCGTCTTTTCCGGCGACCTGGGGCGGCCGGAGTCTCTGCTTATGTCCCAGCCCGCTGTTCCAGATGAAACGGATTATCTGTTTGTGGAGTCCACTTACGGCAACCGTAACCACAAGAATGAGAACAACTCCCTGGACGAACTTGCTGCGGCAATTGAATACAGCTACAAGCTGGGGCAGAAAATCATCATTCCCGCATTCGCCCTGGAGCGTACTCAGTCCATTTTATACAGCCTGCACCTGTTAAGCGAGCAGGGCCGCCTGCCGGACATTCCGGTTTTTCTGGATAGCCCGCTGGCCATAAAAACAACAGAAATTTTCCGCAAGTATCCGGAATATCAGGACGATGAAACTCGTGCCCTGCTTGCCCAGGGCATTGACCCTATGGCCCTGCCAAACCTGCGGTATACTCTCAGCACAGCCGAGTCGCAGGGAATCAATGAATATGCGGGTTCCGCCATTGTCATTTCCGCAAGCGGCATGTGCAATGCGGGGCGAATCAAGCATCATTTGAAGCACAATCTCTGGCGCAAGGGGGCGAGCATCGTGTTTGTAGGCTACCAGGGGCTGGGCACCCCTGGCCGCAAAATCGTGGACGGCGCGAAAAGCATCCGGATTATGGGCGAAGATATCGCCATAAATGCAAAAATCTGGACTATCGGCGGGTTCTCTTCCCATGCCGGGCAAAGCGAGATTCTTGAATGGCTGGGCAAATTCGTTACTCCCAAAACCAGGATTTTCCTCATCCACGGGGAGGAAAAGGCCCAGCAGGAGCTAAGCGCCATTCTGGAGGAAGAATTCAAGGCCAAGGTATACATTCCTGCTTACCTTGAGGAGCAGGAGCTTGAGCCTGAGAGCTTTGTTGTGGTGGAGGCCGTGCCCGGGGCCGTGCCCGGGGCCGTGCCGCCCCAGCCCGTGGACTGGGCCCTTTTGCTTGAGGATACCGAGCAGAAAATGGCCATGCTTCACAAGAAAATTGAAGAAGTGGCCAAGCGGCCAATCGTCGAACAGGTGGCTGCCCGTGACCGGGTTCTTGAGCTCAACCGCGACTTGCTGGCGACGCTGTCGCAAATTTAAACGTTTTTTGACCTGATTGGGAAAAGGTATGCGCATTATTTCCGGAAAATATGGCGGGCGAAGTATAAGGACAATTCCCGGCGAAGGAATGCGCCCGGCTACCGGGCGTTTGCGCAGCGCCCTGTTCTCCATGCTTGAAGCGCGGGGTGTGGCCTGGAACGGGCTGCGGGTGCTGGACCTGTTTGCCGGCAGCGGCAGCCTCGGGTTCGAGGCGTTGAGCCGGGGTGCGGAGAATGTGTTTTTTGTTGAAAACAACCCCAAAGTGGCGGCGGTAATCCAAAAAAGCGCGGATGATCTTGGAGTTGAGCCGGGGCAAATGCGCATCAGCACCGATCCGGCGGCAAGGGTTATAGGCAAGCGGGCCGGGAAACCCTGCGGCCTTGTTTTTATTGACCCCCCGTATGCCTCCAATGTTGTGGCCGGAGCGGTAAAGCTGCTTATGAAAAATGGCTGGCTGGGGCCTGGGGCCCTCATCGCCGCCGAGGTGGAGGCCAAGCCCCAGGAAGGCAGGCCGATTGATGCAAAGGGCCTGGCTGAGGATTTAACCGTGCTGGCTGACCGGGCCTACGGTCAGACCAGATTGATTTTATGGGAGTTTTCTGGTGATGAATCAGAATAAAATCGCCATTTACCCTGGAACCTTCGACCCGCTGACCAACGGGCATGTGAGCCTGATTAAGCGGGCCTGTGAAATTTTCGACCATGTGCTGGTGGCGGTGGCCGCCGATACTCACAAGGCGCCCCTGTTTACAGCGGAAGAGCGCCTGGAGATGGTGAAAGAAACTTTTAAGAACGAACCGGCTGTTTCCACCGAGATATTTACGGGGCTTCTTGTCGATTTCGTAGAGAAGAA
>CAZJFJ010000086.1:0-4501 GCA_964545305.1 uncultured Desulfovibrionaceae bacterium | reverse complement strand
TCATTGTGCGTGGGCTCAGGGCTGTTTCCGATTTTGAATATGAATTCCAGCTGGCCCTGATGAACCGCAAGCTCAAGCGCAAAATCCAGACGATTTTTTTAATGACCGATTATCAGTGGCTTTACATCAGCTCCACAATTATCAAGTCGGCGGCCAGCCTGGGGGGAAATGTCAGAGATCTGGTTCCCGCCAATGTGGAGGCCCGGCTGGTTGAAAAATACCGCGTCTTGGGCGGTAAGACTGCGCTTTCGTGACTCCTGCGCCGGCTTTAGCTTCCAATGTGGTGGTTTGCTTGGCGGGCCCCACTGGAACCGGGAAAAGCGCCTTGGCCATTGCGCTTGCCCGCGAGTTTGGCGGCGCGGTGGTCAATCTGGATTCCCGTCAAATTTATTCCGGCCTGCCGGTGGTTACCGCCCAGCCCTCGAAAGAGGAGTTTGAGGCGGCTGCTCACTTGCTCTACGGCTTTTTGCCCTGTTCGCGGAAAATGACGGCGGGCCTGTTTGCGGAGCTTGCGCTTGAGGCGGCCGGGTTTTGTTTTTCCTCTGGGCGCCTTCCTGTTTTTGTGGGTGGCACCGGGCTTTATCTGGACGCCCTGATTAACGGCATCGCCCCCATTCCGGAAGTGGGCAGGGAAATCAGCTCTTACTGGCGGATGCGCCTTGAACGGGCGGGGACGCGGGAGCTTTACCGGGAGCTTGTGCAGGCGGATCCGGAATACGCCGCTAAAATAAGCAACAACGACCCGCAGCGGATTACCAGGGCCTTGGAGGTTTGGGCGGGCACCGGGCGCACTTTGAGCTGGTGGCACTCCCGGCCGCTTCCGCCTTTTCCATACAGGGTATTGAAGCTTGGCCTGAAAATGCCCATGGACAGGCTTGAGTCGCGGCTTGCCCTGAGGATTGAAAAAATGCTTGAACTGGGCGCGCTTGCCGAGGTTGAGCGAGGTATGGCCATTGACCCGGATGGAAAATTGCCTGGGTTTTCAAGCATCGGTTTTCCTGAGCTTGCCGCGTATCTTTCCGGTGAAACCGGCCTTGCCGAATGCAAGGAAAAATGGCTGAGGGCCACCCGGGCCTATGCCAAACGGCAGCTTACCTGGTTTGGCCGTGATGCGGACATGCACTGGTTGAGTGAGGACAGCTCTTTTGATGAGGGGGTGGAATTGCTGGCTTCTTTTTTAAGCTGTTGAAGCAATTAACGCTTGAAATATCAGACTTAACGCCGGGTAAAGCCAGCCTCCATTTCACGGAAGGAATTTTAATGAAATGCTTGTGGAGCGTTTTAAATGTGAAATGCTTTAAGCTTGCGGATGGCGGCCCCTGTAGTATATCATTAAAGTTTAACTATCAGGATATTTGGGTTTATGGATATTTACGCAGACACCATCGCCGCGATCGCCACCGCCCCCGGGTTTGGAGGGGTGGGCATAATACGCATCAGCGGGCCGGGCGGCAAAGCGGTTTTAAGCGGCGTGTTCAGGCCAGCCAGCGCGTCGTTTGAAGATTTCAGGCCCTGGACTCTGCATTTTGGGAAACTTGTGGACGGGGCTGGAAATATCCTGGATGAGGTGCTCGCCGTATACATGCCCGGGCCAAAGTCTTTTACCGGAGAGGATGTGGCCGAGCTTCACTGTCATGGCGGCCCTGTTATTCTTCAAGCGGTGCTGGAGGAAATTTTCAAGAACGGGGCGCGCCTTGCGCAGCCCGGCGAATTTACCCGGCGGGCTTTTATGAACGGGCGGATTGATCTCAGCCAGGCCGAGGCTGTGGCGGAAAGCATTGCGGCCCCTGGGCGTGACGCGCTCAACGCAGCTCAGGGCAAACTTGGCGGCGGCCTGCGCGATGTTGTGGCTGGCTTGCGGGCGAATCTGCTGAATTTGCGGGCGAATCTGACTATGGCCGTGGATTTTCCCGAGGAAGAGCTTGAAATTTTGCCCCATGAGGAGATTGTTTCCGATATGCGGGCGGCAAGGGAGAAAGTGGGGGCTCTTGTTTCCGCCCACAAACGGATGCGTGCGTTTCGTGAGGGCGCTCTGGTGGTTATCGCGGGTCAGGTGAATGTGGGCAAATCCAGCCTGCTCAACGCTCTGATTGGGCGAAATCGCGCAATTGTGACCAGCCAGCCGGGCACTACCCGTGATTTTCTGGAAGAGAACCTGCTCATAGACGGCTTGCCCGTGCGGCTGGTGGATACGGCCGGGCTGCGCAAAACCAGAGATGAGGTGGAACAGCAGGGGCTGAGGCTTGCCCGGGAACTTTTTTCAGAGGCGGATCTGATTTTGCTGCTGGTGGACGTTGCCAGCGGACCTTCCGGCTATGAACTGGAATTGCTGGAAAAATACGGGCCGGATAAAATTTTGGGAGTGGCGAACAAATGCGATCTGGCAAAGGCCCTTGGCCCGCTTTGGCCTGAAGGCGGGGTGAGAAAGGAATACGCCGGGCTGCGTGAGCTAGGCTGGATTGATGTGTCGGCAAAATTCGGGCAGGGCATAGACGCTTTGGCGGAAGCCATAAGAGGGCGTTTGCTTGAAACCGGCCCGAATGGCGGGGGTGAGCGGGATTTCGCCTGGAACATCGCCCCCAACCTGCGTCAGGCCGGGGTGCTGAAAACTGCCGGAGAAGAGATTGACGGCATTCTTGAGGATTTGAGCTTGGGCGTGCCCTACGACCTTGTTGGGGTGAGAGTGGAACTTTTGTCCGCAATTCTTGCCGAAGTGAGCGGCGAGATTGCCGCCGAGGATGTGCTTGACCGCATCTTTTCGGAATTTTGCCTGGGCAAGTAGGCTTTTATTAGGGATATATGATTTTGCAGCATAAAAGTATAATAACCGAAATTGAACGGCGGCCTTGCCCCAAAGGGATGAGCAAGGCCCGTTGCGCAGCGGTTTCCTGTGTTGAAAATATCGCCCGGCTGGAAATTCACCGGCGCAAGATCAGCAATGAGGAAATTAACCGTATGCCGGCCCGCCAATATGAAGGCGAGATTTTTCTGGTGGAGGATGAGGGAGCTTTTGAGGCGGCTGTTGAGATGCTGGAAAAGGAGGATGTGCTTGGGTTTGACACTGAGACCAAGCCTGTTTTCAGCAAGGGCAGAAGCCACTCTCCTTCAGTTTTGCAACTGGCTGCGGCCGAACGGGTTTACATTTTTCAGTTCAACAAAGTTCCCTTTGGCGGCAAGCTTGCGCTTATTCTGGAAAATCCGGCAATCGTAAAAGCTGGGGTAGCCGTTCGCGATGATATTAGGGAACTGCAACGCCTGCACCATTTCAATCCGGCCGGCTTTGTGGATCTCAGCCAGATTGCCAAGCACAATAAGCTTGAAACGCACGGCCTGCGTAATCTTGCCGCCAATTTTTTTGATTTGCGCATCCCGAAGGGGGCGCGCTGCTCAAACTGGGCCGTGAAAACGCTTACTCAGAAGCAGCTTTTATATGCGGCGACCGATGCGTGGATCGGGCGCGAACTTTATTTTGCAATGCGGAGCAAGGGGCTGTATTTTAGCTTATATGGTCATTAAAGACAAAAAAACTATTATTTCCGATTATGTCGTCAATATGCTCCGCCCTGCAGGCGGCAAGTCCGGCGTGTTGTTTTTAAGTGGCGGCTCCGCGCTTGCCGAGGTAAGCGAGCATTTTTCCCTATGTAAAATTCCCTCAGTCCACCTGATCACCCCTTTCGATTCGGGCGGCAGTTCCCGTGCTTTGCGGATAGCCTTTGGCATGCCCGCCGTGGGGGACATCAGGAACCGGATTCTTAGCCTTTCACGCACGGATTTGGCCGGGCACGCCCTTCCTGAGTTGTGTACAATGCGGTTTGCCTGCGATGGGCCGGAATACGAGCGCCGGAACAGGCTGAAAGAGCTTTGCAGCGGGAGGCATGCGGCAATGATGCGCCTGGATGCCAGGCAGCGGGAACAGGTGGCCGGCCTGCTAAGCTATTTGGCCGCCAGCCTGCCCGAAGGATTCAGCCTGCAAGGAGCGAGCCTGGGCAATCTTATTCTGGTGGGGGCGTATCTTCATCACGGCTTCAATCTGTACGCGGCGGTGGAACACATGAGCAAATTGCTGCAGGTGGAGGGAACCGTGCTGCCGGTGGTGGACGACAATCTGCACCTGGCGGCCTCGCTTGCGGATGGCAGCCTCGTTGTGGGCCAGCATTTGGTAACCGGCAAGGAAGTGCCTTTGCCGGATTCGGCCATTGAAGATATCTTCCTTACTCCCGCCTGGCCGGAAACGGATGCTACCCCGCGCAAATTAAGGCCGAGGATAAACTCGCGGGTTTCCGCCTTTATTGAAAGGGCGAACTGCATCTGTTATCCCATGGGGTCGTTTTACACAAGCCTGGTGGCCAATCTTTTGCCTGAGGGCGTGGGCAGAGCCGTCAGCAAGGCGCCATGCTGCAAAGTGTATGTGCCAAGCGCAGGGATAGACCCGGAGGTCAGAGGGCTTTCCATGGCGGATCAGGTGGAGCGGCTGCTCTGGCACCTCAGGCGGGATGCAGGG
>CAZJFJ010000085.1:0-8900 GCA_964545305.1 uncultured Desulfovibrionaceae bacterium | reverse complement strand
GGAAATAAAGGACTACAACCCGCAGATCGTAGCCCAGGACCTGGCCGGCAACATTTCTTCCGCGCGTCTTGCCCACTACCCGCTGGCCCGCAACTATGGAAGCGACACCATAAATCTTTCCGACAGCTTCCTTGATTCCAAAGACGGAGAATTCATGGCCCTGGTGCAGGGGGACATGACCCCTCTGGAGCGCTTTCTGCTGGTAAACGGAGAAATCCGCCGCGAATGCGATGCCAAGCTGCTTGAGCTTGGACAGAAAAGCGCAAACGCAATGCTTTGGAAAGGAATTTTCATGCGCTTGCCAAACGCCTCCAGCCCGGCTGGGTTCGCCGAATTCCGCAGTTATATGTATAACGGCCAAATGGTGGAC
Source organism: uncultured Desulfovibrionaceae bacterium (assembly GCA_964545305.1). Taxonomy (GTDB): domain Bacteria; phylum Desulfobacterota; class Desulfovibrionia; order Desulfovibrionales; family Desulfovibrionaceae; genus RGIG1962. The sequence goes on along the minus strand of CAZJFJ010000085.1, from coordinate 8,530 downwards.
CAGCAAACCCACCTGGGCGCGGATCTTGCCTCACTCCGCCAGGCTCCCATTCCCGCAGCCAACGGCGGGGTTGTAATTTTCACCGGTTATCTGGGAATTTACGGTGAAATGGTAATGATTGACCACGGCATGGGGATACAGACCCTTTATTCCCATATGAGCAATATTCATGTGAATGTGGGAGACACCGTGGCCAAAGGGCAAATCATAGGCCAGACCGGGGCCACCGGGATGGCCGGAGGCGACCACCTCCACTTTGGTGTGTATATTTCAGGATTCCCCGTTGACCCCAAAGAATGGTTCGATGCCCAGTGGATTAAAGACAAAGTGACCGACCGCCTCAAGCCGACTGAAACCCCGGCGCAATAACGCTTTATCAGAGTAAATTATGTCCGACATCATTAAACGGGTTAAAGGCTTTGCCGACATGTTCGAGCCGGAATCGACGGCCTTTACCCACCTTGAAAACACGGCCAGGCGTGTGTTCGCCTCTTACGGCTTCACCGAACTGCGCACTCCCATTCTTGAACGCACCGAATTGTTCGCCCGAGGCATCGGCGATGAAACGGATGTGGTTCAGAAAGAAATGTATACTTTCACCGACCGCGGGGGCCGTTCGCTGACCATGCGCCCCGAAGCCACCGCGGGGGTTATGCGCGCGTTCATTGAAGCCGCTATGGCCAACTCGCAGCCGATATCCAAGTTTTTCAGCTATGGCCCGATGTTTCGCTACGAACAGCCCCAGAAAGGCCGGCTGCGCCAGTTCCACCAGATCAACTGCGAGTGCATTGGCCCGGTTGAACCGGGTGCGGACGCGGAGCTGATTACCATGCTGGTTCATTTCCTGAACGAACTTGGCATCGGAGAATTGTCCGTTGAAATAAACTCGCTGGGCGACAAGAACTGCCGGCCCGCCTACCGGGAAAAGCTTCTGGAATGGGCCGCCACTCTGCCCAAGGAAGAACTCTGCCCCGACTGCCAGCGCCGCATGGACACAAACCCTCTGCGCCTCCTGGACTGCAAGGTTCCTTCTTGCCAGGTCATAACCAAAGACGCCCCGGTGATGATTGACAATGTATGCCCCGACTGCCGCGAGCATTTTGACGCCGTTTGCGCGCTGCTCGACAAAAACGGCATTCCCTGGAAACTTACCCCCCGCATGGTGCGCGGTCTTGACTACTATATGCGCACCACTTTTGAAATCGTTTCCAACAAAATCGGCTCTCAGGGGGCGGTCACCGGCGGCGGCCGCTATGACGGCCTGATTCACGACCTGGGAGGCCCGGATGTGCCCGGGGTGGGCTTTGCCTGCGGCATGGAAAGGCTTGCCATGCTATTGCCCGAAGTGCAGCCCCTGCGCCCCGATTTCTATATTGCGGTGGTTGAGGACCTGGCGATGGACACCGCCTTTAAAATCGCCCAGGACTTGCGCCAGGCCGGGCTTCGCGGAGAAATGAGTTTTTCAGCCAAAAAGATGAAACACCAGATGAAAAACGCTTCCCGCCTGAACGCGCGCAAATGCCTGATTCTTGGCGGCTCTGAAATAGAGAACAACACCGTGCAGGTTAAAGACATGGACAGCGGAGAGCAGGCCGAAGTGGCCGTCGCCTCGCTTCTCAAGTCCATCTAATTCACATTACTTGTAAAAGGACTTATCGCAATGGAACAGGAACAGCATCTTTCGCAGGCTGACTATGATGTTCAAAAGGAACATCAGAAATATATCGAACCCCTGGACGGCTGGAAGCGTACCCACAACTGCTGCGAGCTTACCGCCGCCGACATTGGCAGCAACATTCTGCTAATGGGCTGGGTTCAGTTCCGGCGCGACCATGGCGGCCTGATTTTTGTTGACCTGCGCGACCGTGAAGGCCTGACCCAAGTGGTGTTCACACCTGAGGCCGACGCGCAGGGGCACGAACGCGCCCACATTTTACGCACCGAATATGTGCTTGCCCTGCAAGGCTATGTGCGCGCCCGCCCGGAAGGCATGGCCAACCCGAATATGAAAACCGGCGAAATTGAAGTGGTGGTTACCGCCTGGAAGCTGCTCAACACTTCAAAAACCCCGCCGTTTGCCGTTGAAGACCGGGTGGACGCATCTGAGAACCTGCGTCTGCAATACCGCTATCTTGACCTGCGCCGCCCCAGAATGGCCCAGAACATGCGCCTGCGCCACAAAGCCACCCAGGCCATGCGCCAGTATCTGGACGAAGAGGGGTTCCTTGAGGTGGAAACCCCATTCCTTACCAAATCAACTCCTGAAGGAGCCCGCGATTTTCTGGTGCCTTCCCGCCTCAATGCCGGCGAATTTTACGCCCTGCCCCAATCGCCCCAGCTGTTCAAGCAAATGCTGATGGTGGGCGGAATGGAACGCTACTATCAGGTGGCGCGCTGCTTCCGCGACGAAGACTTGCGGGCTGACCGCCAGCCCGAATTCACCCAGGTGGATATTGAGATGTCGTTCGTTGACCAGGAAGACGTGATGAATATGGCCGAAGGGCTTATGGTCCGGGTGTTCAAGGAAACCATGGGCATAGATCTTCAGCTCCCCCTGCCCCGCATGACCTATGATGAGGCCATAGCGAGCTATGGGGTGGACAAGCCCGACACCCGGTTTGAACTGAAAATCAGGGAAGTGACCCACATCCTGCAAGGCTCTGAGTTCAAACTGTTTTCCAGCTCCCCTCTGGTCAAGGCCCTGCGGGTTCCGGGCGGCGAAGCCTTCACCCGCAAAGAAATTGATGAATTTACTGAATTCGTGAAGATATATGGCGCAGGGGGCCTGGCCTGGATAAAAATCCGTGAAAACGAATGGCAATCTCCCATAGCCAAATTCTTTTCCCAGGAAGAATGCGACAATCTGGTTAAAGAACTGAGCCTGGAAACAGGTGATATTGTGTTCTTCCAGTCTGGCCCGCCCGACATCGTGAACCCGGCCATCGGCAATTTGCGCATCAAGGTGGCTGAAGCCCTGAATTTGATTCCGGAAAATACCTTCGCGTTCACCTGGGTTACCGACTTCCCCCTGTTCGAATACGACCCGGAAGAAAAACGCTATGTAGCCCGGCATCACCCCTTTACCTCGGCCCAGGAAGCGGACATGAAGCGGCTTGAAACCGGCAGTCCGGAAGAGTGGGCTACAGTCAAGGCCAAAGCCTACGACCTGGTGCTCAACGGCAACGAACTTGGCGGCGGATCCATCCGGATTCATAGCGAGGGCAACCAAAAAATCATGTTCAACGCGCTTGGCCTTGGCCCGGAAGAAGCCGAAGAAAAATTCGGATTTCTGCTGCGGGCCCTTGAGTTTGGCGCTCCTCCGCATGGCGGCATCGCCTTTGGCCTGGACCGCATGATTATGCTGCTTGCGAACGTTCCGTCCATACGCGATGTTATCGCCTTCCCCAAAACACAAAAAGCGCAATGCCTGCTCACGGAAGCGCCCAATACGGTTTCCAGCAATCAGCTGCGCGAACTGCACTTGCGCCTGCGCGAAAAACCGCAAGAATAAAGCGAAAACGGGGAACGGATATCTTTTCAAAAGCTTATCCGTTCCCACGTATTATCCGTTTCTTAAATTCCAACAAAGGATTCTGCTTGATGGAGGCATGAAATGCTCAATCTTCAAACCGGTTCCCCTAAAAAGTGGGTACATGGTTAGCACCTTAAAGAATTTGCGTTTAACCGGGAATGATTTTAGAGCATTTTTACATTGAAAGGCGGCTTCCGGCAAAATGCCCTGCAAGGATTTTGCTGAATTCCAGCTGCGAAATGAGTTCTGGCAGGCTTTACACCCCAATAAGCAGCTGTTTCAAGCATGAACTGCTTTGAAGGGCGCATGCGGAGTGGCCGGCAAAAGCAGACTTTGCCGCCTGTTCAAAAACCCCGCCGCGGCTTACACAGCCGGAAGCCGGAACTTGTTCAAAACGGAGTTTGCCGAGCATTTTTTAAAACAGCGCAACAACATCCGCCCCTGAAAAATAAAATTTTTAATACTTCCGCCAAATACGGTTTTCGCGTCACCAGCAAAGCCCGGCGGCAAAACAGGCAAAAGAGATGCAAACCCCACAACAAAAACCAGGAACTTTCAAAATTACCGCACAGGACGGCAAGGCCCGTTGCGGTGAGCTTCATACCGCCCACGGGGTGATCCGCACGCCTATTTTTATGCCGGTGGGCACAGTGGGCTCGGTCAAAGCGATCGCCCCGGACGACCTCGCCAGCATCGGCGCAGAGATCATTCTGGGAAATACCTATCATCTCTATCTTCGTCCTGGGGATGAGGTTGTGGCGAAGCTCGGCGGCCTGCACAATTTCAACCAGTGGCACGGGCCCGTTCTTACCGACAGCGGCGGCTTTCAGGTTTTCAGCCTGAACGACCTCCGCCGCATCTCCGAGGAAGGGGTTGAATTCCGCTCGCACATCGACGGTTCAAAACACTTTTTCACCCCGGAAAACGTGCTGGATATCCAAAAAAACCTGAATTCCGACATTATGATGGTGCTTGACGAATGTGTTGCCTATGGCGCAAGCCGTGAATATACCCAGAAATCGCTGGAATTGACCACCCGCTGGGCGCAGCGCGCCCGCGCCGCCTACCCGGAAGGAGCGGGACAGCACCTTCTATTCGGAATAGCCCAGGGAGGATTTTATAAAGATCTGCGCGAGGAATCCGTTCGCCAGATTACCGGCATAGGCTTCGACGGTTATGCGCTGGGCGGGCTTTCCGTGGGAGAATCAAAAGCCGAACTGACCGATTTTGTATACTTTTCCACCCCCCTGCTTCCAGAGGACAAGCCGCGCTATCTTATGGGCGTGGGCACTCCCTTCGACATCATTAACGGAATAGCCGCCGGCCTCGATATGTTCGACTGCGTGCTGCCCACCCGCAACGCACGCAACGGAACCCTATACACCTCGCAGGGAAAAATAAACATCAAACGCAAGGAATACGCGGATGACAATTCCCCGCTCGATCCGAACTGTTCCTGCTACACCTGCCGCACCTTTTCCAAGGCCTACCTGCGTCACCTCTACACCGCCGGAGAGTTGCTGGCGTTCCGTCTCAACTCCTTGCACAACCTCACCTACTTTCTGGATCTGGTGCGCGGGGCGCGCGAAGCAATCAAGGCGGGACGCTTTGACACATACAAAACCGGCATCGAGGCGCATTACCAGGATGAGCTGGAGCAGGCTAACCACGTTGAGTAAAACTTTCAGGTATCCTAGAGCAGTTAACGCCTAAAATGATCGCTTAACGGGGGGCTTTGCCTCCCTACAATCATTTGGCAACAAGTAATTGTCTTCAAACCCTTGCAGAGCATTTCAAGTGTGAAACGCTCAAACACATTAATTTCGAGGCGCCCCTTCATCATTTGGCGTTGCTGTCTTCAGCCATACAACTCAAAAATTCGTCTACGGCTGAAGCAACCGCGGAAGTGAATCCCGCCTGCGGGGCGGGCGGCGCTGCTCCCGCCGCCAGAGCATTTTGTCAAAAATAACTTTTTAGTGTTAAAATGCTCTAAACTCCTAAACAAACAACAGCACAGCCGGGAGCGACAAAAGAGAACAAACCAGCCACAGCACAATCCCCAGAGCCAGAGGCCGCCAGCCCACAGCCCGTATCGCGCTCAAATTGAGAACCGAACCAATCAAAAACAGGCACAAAGACAAGGAAGCTTTTGACGCCAGGACAACCGCGTTCACCAATCCTTCCGGCAAATCCAAAAAACTGTTGGCCAGCATGGCCAGAACAAAACCCAGAATAAACAGCGGCAATTGTATTTTGCCCTCCCCTTCCTTGAACAGCAAAACCGAAATAAAGGTAAGGGGGATAATCCACAGCGCACGGGCCAGCTTCACTGTTGTGGCTATCTCCAGGGCATCCTCACCATAGGCCGAGGCCGCCCCAACCACAGAACTGGTGTCATGAATGGCAATGGCGCTCCATACTCCGAAATGATACTGATCCATGTCAAGCGCATGCCCTATCACGGGAAAAATAAGCAGGGCAACGGCATTAAGCAGAAACACCACCCCCAGGGCAACCGACATTTCCTGCGCGCTGGCCCGCACCGCCGGACCAATGGCGGCAATGGCGCTGCCCCCGCAAATGGCCGTGCCCGAGGCCACAAGATACGCCAGCCGCCTGGGCATGCCGAGCAAACGCCCCGCCAAAGCCCCAAAAACCAGGATTAAAACAATAGACGCAAGGGTGAGCCAGAATCCGTCTTTCCCGGCCTTAAGGGCCGTATGCACGTTTATGCCAAAGCCAAGCCCAATCACCGCAGCTTTGAGCAAAAAGGAAGACACCTTGACGCTTTGCTTAGGGAAAGGGTTTCCCAGAAATTGAGCGAACACGCAGCCGGCAATAAGCGCAGCAGGGGCATTCATCCAGGGGCCAAGGGTCAAAAAACATGCCGCAAGAAACAGCGTGCATATTATATATGCTCTAGGGTTCACAAAAAAACACACTGTGTTGAATGGAAAAGCGCGCTCATAGTGAACGCGCTTTTCCGGCAACATCTGGTTTATTGGGCTAGATCCCCGTCAATCACCACGGTTACAGGGTCTACGCTGTCGCCATACACAGGTTTCAGGGTAGCGTCATATGCCTTGCTGAAGAATTTTTCGGCATAGAGCTTTTCAATCTCCTGGTTCAGCCAATTGAGCAGTTCGGTGTTGCCCTTTCTCACGGCAGGGGCAATGGTGTCTTTGCTGCCCAGGAAATCGATGCCGGTCACGAACCCGGGGTTCTCGCGCACCCATGCGAAAATCAGGGTGTTGTCGTGAGCCAGGGCCACGCCGCGACCGTCGCGCAAGGCGTTGAAGGCTTCGGTGTTCTGGTCGTATTTTACAAGCTCAACTTCAGGATGATTTTTGCTGAAATAAGAATCGGCGGTGGTGCCCTTGTTCACAATCAGTTTTTTGCCCTTAAGCTGGGCCACATCAGTAATCGGGGCGCCTTCCGGGGAAACAACGCCCAGAGCCACCTGCATGTAGGGCTTAACAAAGTCCACCTGCTTGGCCCGTTCCGGGGTTACGGTGAAGTTGGCGAGCACCAGGTCGGCCTTGTCGGCCTGAAGCACTTCAATGCGGCTGGCGGCCTCAACCAGAACAAACTCAACCTTGTCTTCGCTTCCAAGCAAATCCTTGGCTATGCGGCGCGCAAGATACACGTCGTAGCCCTGATTTTCGCCATTTTCGTCAACATAGCCGAATGGCGGCTTGTCGGAAAACACCGCGATGCGGATTTTGTCCGCCTCTTTTATTTTATCCAGCTCGCCCGCGGCGAAAGCCTGGGAAGAGAATGCCCCGAAGCCCGCAAACAGGGCGGCAGCTATGAAGAAAGCGGTAAAAAATCGTTTGAACATGATAAACCTCACAATGGCTGTTAAAATTTACATTTCGTCTAGTTAAATTGATAACGCAGCACCCCGCGCAGGTCAACTTAAAAAGCCGTATGCTGCTCCGGCTGCAAGCCTGCACAGCCCGGCAGGCAGAAACAGAAGGACTGAAAATGCCAAATTTTTTAAATGAATATCCGATCTTGAAGAAAATGCCGTTTTACATTTTTTCGCAAGCCCGCAGGGCAAATATTTCCTTGACATAAGCTTTGTATCTGGCTAGATACTACTTTCTTTAATGCTTGATAAAAGCGTTTTAAAGGGCAAGCGGAGAGGTGTCCGAGCCGGCCGAAGGAGCACGCCTGCTAAGCGTGTAAACGGGCTTAAACCTGTTTCAAGGGTTCGAATCCCTTCCTCTCCGCCATTTTTAATAATTACGCCGGGTTACAACATCGTAACCCGGCGTTTTTTGTGTTTGGGGGGTGGTTTGGGTGAGGGGAGGGCCGAAAAAACATACCGAAAAACATACTTTTGTTTTTTTGCAAACAGGTGGACATTATGAGGGGCAGCTTGCTCAACTTAAAAGCTTGATTGCAGATGACATGGCTTCTAAGTCCGAAAGGATAGTTATAAATTTGCCAATTTACATAAGACTTGCTGACGGTTTAATTAATCTGATTGATGATAGATTAGATAACCTTGAATATAATTATTCCTTTGAAGGGGTAATCGCAAAATTCGATGCGGCAGGCTCTGGAATCAGTTGGTATTTGTTCAAAACAGCTGATGGCGAAGAAAAGAAACTTTATATTGGGTAAATACAGTAACTCCCAGATGCGACTTTAAAAGATCCGAAAACGTCCAATTCCGTTTCTATATAAAAGGTGACCAAGTCATAAAAATTGAGGAAATATAGACTCCAGGCTCCTTCGAAAGTATTTTTAAATGGTTTGGCCTAAAAACTTGACACGTCAGAAAAGATGATCAGTTTAATTTTTTGAGATTTTTCAAGGGAATTAATCCTATCTACCCCTTGATTCAACGGCAGCTCCCTGCCTCTTCACATAAAGTAAGTGTATCCAGCCAGGATATGCCTATACCTTCGTGAAACCCGCTATGAGCGGTTACCTATAGCTGGTCCTGCTTCATGAGACAGGTTTGCGGCAAAAATAAGATGGAAAGGT
>CAZJFJ010000084.1:0-8934 GCA_964545305.1 uncultured Desulfovibrionaceae bacterium | reverse complement strand
CAATGCCCATTTTGTCGAGCTGTTCCATGTAGGCGGTTTCATGGGCTTCAACGCACATGCTGTTTGGGCCAAGCGCGAAGGTGTTCATGCTGATCCACTGCGGCCCGTAAATGCCGCCTTCCTTGCTGGGGTAGCAGAAGGAGATGTCGGCGTTATATTCATGCACCGGGCCTGCGGCATCCACAATTTCCCAGTCATTCTTTCTGAACAGTTCAATAATTTCCTTGTTCACGATGGGCGATTCCGGGCAGGTGATCAGCAGGCCGGGGCGGACCATGGTGAATTCGCAGTCAATGTGCCAGGGTTTGCCCGTGTGCCCGCCGCGGAAATCAAAGTAAACGGGGTGCACGCGGATGCCGCGGGCCGCGTAGTGGCGGGTAACCCAATCAAGGCCGCTTTTGTTCACCACTGCGGAAGTCACGTTCCAGAAAATGTCCTTGCCAGCTCTGGCCGCGTCGGCGGCATCCCAAAGGGGTTCCTCTTCGGTTAGCTGCATCTGCATGTTCATTACGCCGTGGTCTATCTGGTCCTGGGTCCATACCTTTTCCACAAGATGGTCGTAGTTTCTGATGTAGCTTTTTTCAGTGAGGCGCGGCTTGGGTGCGGAGCCCCAGAGGAATTCAGGGTCTTCCTTGAAGTATTTCTGGAACAGCGGGCGCAGGTTCAGGTATTCGTACCAGCGGGAGCGGTGGCAGCCGGCGGTTTCCAGAATTTCGTTGCCCACAACAATGAAAACGTCGCGGGGGCAGCAGATGCCGCGCATATTCAGCTGGGTCCAGTCCGGGGTGGACACAGGGGAGGGGGAGAGCATTACCGGGTGCAGTTCCACACGGTCAACGGTGATGCCGCGCTTTTCCAGGATTTTGACGAAATTGTCCTGCTGTTCCACTGCGCGGGCGGTCATGTCTTCCGGAAACATGCCCCAGGTGCCGAGGGGGAAGCCGCCGCGCGGGTTGGGGTATGACCAGTTCGGCTCCGGGGCCGGAATCTGGGTGCCGTTTGCGCGGCCAACGATGGTGTGTTTAAGAGGGGCCCATTCGTCCCAAGAATTAACAATCTTAGCCATAATTCGCTCCTATTTGTTATATGTCTGCTAAATTGTTTTTAACTGCGCTGAAAGCGCTGGCTCATAAGCACAGCGCCCAAAACCACGGCACAGGCAGCCCATTGCAGTGGCAGCAGCGTTTCGCCAAGAAGAATCATGCTGAGCATAACGCCGAATACCGGAATGGTGTTTGCCAGCGAGGAAAAACGTGGAACCGGCACTCTGGCCAAGGCGTATGCGGAACAGGCCTGAGCCCCCAGAGTGACGCAAAGGCCGAGGTAGATGGCGGCAATGAACGGTTCCCAGTTGAAGGCAGTTGGAAAGGTGACGCTTTCAAAAGCCAGGGTGGGCAGGAACAGAACGCTTGCGAGAAGGCTCTGAAACCAGACCACAAACGGAGCCGGATAGCGGCCCTTTAAAAAGCGGAGAATAACCACAAACCCGGCGGCTCCGCATAATGAGAGCACTTCCAGGATGTTGCCCAGCACCGGGTTGCTGGCGTGTTCGGAGACCCCGCCGGTAGCGGTCAGCATTACCACGCCGCCCATGGCGATGAGGAAACAGACGAGAACCGGCGTGGTGGTTTTTTCTTTAATGATCAGCCATGCGGCAACGGTATTCAAAAGCGGGTGCAAGGCCCAAACCATGCTCGCCTGCGAGGCCGAGGTGTATTTCAGGGCCATTGCCTCAAACCCGAAAAAGGCCACCGGGTCGCAAATGGTGAGCAGGACCAGAAGCCCGAAATCCCGTTTTGAGAAAATGCGGATCGGCCTGAACTTCATCAGTATGAACGGGGTGAGAACCAGAAAGGCCAGCACCATGCGGATGGTAACCAGAAACATCGGATGATACTCGCGCAGGGCTATTTTGCCCACGGCCAGCCCGCTGCCCCAGAGCAGGCAGCCGGTAATCAGGGCTGCAAAAGCTATTGGGGTGCCTTGTTTTGGTGTTTCAGGAAAGGAAATCTCTTTACTCATAACATATCTTCTTGTCTGCGTTGAAGTCTGAATTTTTCCAGATTTCAGGGGGCGGGTTTTCCCGCCCCCCAAAGGTTGTTTGCCGTGTAATCAGGACGGGTCGGGTTCAAATTCCAGTTCGATCGGCTTGTCGATTTTTTGGGTGAGCAGGGAAACGGCTACCATGCACACCAGGGAAACCAGCGGCCCGCCAAGGGTGAAGTAGTACCAGATTTCATCGGTGGCTCCGATGCCTTCAATGCTGAAGCCCTTGAACATTCCGGCAACGCCGATTCTGAACAGAGCGCCGCTCACCAGCCCGGCGATGGCGCCCCAGCCGTTCGCCTTTTTCCAGTAAAGGCCGAGCGTGAGGGGAATGAACAGGCAGGAAAGAATCAGGTCAAAACCGAGCGCTGTGAGCAAATAGGCCGAGGGCAGCCCGATGGCGATAAAAATGGCAATGATGCCTATAACCAGAATGACCACGCGGGTGACTTGCATAAGCCTGTGGGAGCTCATGTTTGGGTAGAACACGTCCTTGATCAGGTTTTTGGAAATAACCCCGGCCAGGGCGATATTCGCGGTGGCCGCCGCGGACATAACCGCCGCAAGCACTGCGCCCAGGAACGCCACCACCAGCGGGCCGGGCATCAGGCTTTGGAATACCAGCGGAATCATTAGTTCCGGGTCGTTATCGATAATTGACCGGTCTACGGTGCCGAGATCTATAAGCTGCATGGTGGCTGCGGTCAGAACAATCACGATCAGGAACACAACCATATAGGCGGCGGCGGCTACCAGAGCCGAATTGCGCGCAACTCGCCCGGTTTTGGCGGAGAAGGCGCGCTGCATTAGGTCCGGGCTGGCAATGGAGCCAAGGCCGATGATGCTCAGCGCCCCAATCCAGGGGAGCCACGCGTGTATGGAGGTTTTGTCCGCGGGCAGGAATTCCAGTTTTTCGGCAGGAACATTGGCAATGAAGGTATCAAACCCGCCCACCATGCTGATGGCGATGGGGGTGAGAATGAACAGGCTGAGGGTTACAATGCCCACCTGGATGATGTCGGTGAGGCATACGGCCCAAAGCCCGCCAAGAATTGTATAGGTGCAGATTACGGTCATGGCCACCACAATCCACATTTCAAGGCTGTAGCCCACAAGGGCCTGGCCCACTTTGGCGAATGCAATTACCTGCACCGCAATCCACACGGTGAAGGTGACGCCCATGAGCAGGGTGGCCACAAGCCCGGCTTTGTTGCCATAGCGGCGGTAATAGAAGTCGCCAAGGGAAAGCAGCTTGAGCTGCCAGAGCTTGCGCATGTAGAAAAGGCCCGCGAGAATAAGGCAGCCGGCAGATCCGAAGCTGACCAGGATGCCGTACATGGCGGTGGAATCCCAAATGCCGCAGGCGTAGAAGGTGCCGGGCACGCCTACTATGACCGTGCCGCCCAGCCAGCAGGAAGTGAGCGTGCCAGAATTGAACACAACGCCAAATGAGCGCCCGCCGACCAGAAAGTCTTCGGCCCCCTTGCATTTGTTCCGCATTAAAAAGCCGACAAAAACAATCCCCAGAAAATATGCGAGGATGCCTATCAATACCCCGTTACTTGCCATTATTTACTCCTAATTTGAGAATATCTGTCCGCCCGAATCCGGGTTCCCAACATTGGACGGATATTCGCAAACCATGGAGAAAAAAGAAGTGCCTTACTGTTGCTGCTGTTGATAACAGTCTGTTAGAAACAGCGGAAAAATCCGAGGGCAGCGAGGAAAAGTTTGCTCCGCCCGGGGTGTTTGAGGCGTCCACTCTGGAGGAGGTAAAAGTTTTGTGTGGAAAATTTGCGGGCCTATTTCCATTTGATTTTCCGGATTACTTTTGCTATCTAGTTCACTTCGCGGAAGGGTGGCAGAGCGGTTGAACGCGGCGGTCTTGAAAACCGTTGAGGGTGCAAGCCCTCCGGGGGTTCGAATCCCTCCCCTTCCGCCATTGTCAAGGTTTTCTGAAAACGCCACATTCGCTTACTTTATTAATTAGAACATTCAAACCTTGCCTGCCCCACATTTACCCCACAACTAGTTTTTGCTTCCAACTTACCCAGATCGAAATTTCTTCCAAGCCTTGGCAGCAAACTCATACTGCCAAGTGGCAGCAAATTTGTCAGAAGGTGCAAAAAGTAAGTATCAGCACCTCCTTTCAATGATCTGGGTATTGATGACCAGAAATGTTTTCTGTACCTGAGAAACGTTAAGGGGCACGGCTGGAATCACAAACGCGTGTACCATATTTACCGTGAGTTGAAGTTAAATTTGCGGATCAAACCCCGTAAGCGGCTTAAGCGTGAAAAGCCAGAAACACTTGCCGTTCCAAACGCCATAAATCAGATCTGGTCAATGGATTTCATGCACGACCAGCTGCAAAATGGCCGCTGCATCCGCCTTTTAAATGTGATTGACGATTTTAATCGGGAAGGGCTTGGACTTGAGATTGATTTTTCGCTTCCGGCAGAACGTGTTGTGAGAGCACTGGAACAAATAATTGAATGGCGAGGCTGCCCCAAAGAAATCCGCTGTGACAACGGGCCCGAATACATTAGAGTAATTTCAATTAATGATGTAAATAGAGAAGAGTATTATGCAGAAACAATATGAATCGGCATCTTTATGTCTACGGGATTTTAAAGCTATACCAATATTGCTGGTGCTTCAGGTGAGTTCCTATGCTTTGCTGTTGCAAAAAGGTTCACTCTATGATTCCGCCTTGATTCCTTGCATTTTACTAATTTGCTGGTTGGGGATTACTTTTTTATTCAGAAAGGGCACCAGCATTTTACAGTTCATTTTTTTATTATTTGCAACTCTATGCATCTCTTTTATATCTCTAGTTCTGCTTGATTTGATCGTGCCTGAAAATGTGATTCCCCCAGCTCTTGGTTTTATTTTAATGATATTAATTACTTTTCTAGTGCTGTTGCTATTACGGGGATATAGGCTAATTAAGAGTTCTCCCTCGTTTCTTTTTTGTATATCTACTTGGGTAATGCCACTATTTTTGATTTTGCTTGCTTGGGCTGGCAACCAGTGGGGCGATTAACGAAATCGTTTTTCCATATTATTTGATGATATAGGCTTATTAAGCACATCATTAATCATTTCGCGGTTGAAAATTAACCCATCCCCAGGCCCGGTTTTCATCGGGTCGATGTTCCCGGTTTCTACCCGTTCCAGATACTGTTGCTTCATCAGAGGGAAGCCCTTTTTGTAAGTGTCCACCACAAGGCAATTAAACTCTTCCGGGCTGTAGCAGCCTTCAGGGAATTCTTCCGGGTTGACGTTTCTTCTTTCCTCAATGAAATCGGCAACCATTTTTTGCCCGTCTTTCAAGACTGCTGCCACTACATAGCTTTGGCCTTGCTGGTCGGTGAGACAATTGGAAATGAATGCTTTCCACATATCGTCCTTGTTGGCTGATTCGGGTAGACCGTCCATGACTCTTTGCTTAATCGGGTTTTCAGATTGAGAATTCAGCACATACCTTTCAAAGCATTTATATCCCACGGCTAAATTGACGTTATAGTTGCCTAAATTCCAAAGGCGTTCCCCTTTTTGCGGGGCAACCAGATAATAGCGGTCATCATCTGTCTGGGTCTCTTTGAGAAATTTTTCCATTTCTTCACTAGTTCTGTATGCTTTTTCATTAAATGCACTATTTGTAACCCATTGAGGTATCCCCAGAAAGCTTCCATCTGCACCCCAATCTTGTAATTGGTCTGGCAAAAAACCTCTCTTGGCTATGGCTGTCTGCTCATCCAGCATACAAGCGGCTACTGCTTCAGGGGAAACTCCCCAATATTCTGCTGAGTCCTTGATTTCATTCTGGGCTGTTTTCACTCTGTTATACGCTGGCTGCCCATATTCCACAGGTTTGTTTCCTCCCTCCAGATATTTGGCCTCCAGATCGCGCCATACTCCAGCATTGATATCTTTATTAAGCTGATTATAACCGTATTTATCAATAGCTTCGCTACTACTATCCGCTTTGGCTATTCCATATCGACTCTTCATCTTGTCATATTCCGGGTTTTCCGGGTCGAGCTTGATTTTTCCATTCTCCCAGTCCAGAGTAAAATTATCCTTGGGCTTTTCTTTATCTGAAGCTTTATCAAATTGAGGCTTGCTCGGGTCGCTGTTTAATAGGGCATCCATATTTTCTGGTCTGATGGATGACCCAACCTCACGTGCTTGCTCTGCTACATTTTTATAGGTTGCAATTGTACCCTCAGGCCAGCCACGCACCAGTTGTTCGGTGGCGTTCAGGAGTTGCCCGGAGTTCTCTGCAAAAGCCGGATTATTGATTTGCAGGGCATCCAGAGCCATGCCCACCGGCACGCCATTTATGCGGCCTTTTCCGGCTAGGGTGTCTTTAAGGAATGCAGCCTGAGTTCGGGTGAGACCTTGCTGCTGGCAGATGGCATAAAGCTGTTGTTCTGATTGAACTCCACTGCTGTCGATTTTAAGTATGGTATCGAGGGTGGTCTGCTGGTTTCCCGGGGTTTCAGGGGTGGGTTCACCCATCACTTCCCTGATCAAGACCTCCCTGGCCTCTTCCGAGATGTCGGCTTCGGCGATCGCTTCCAATTTTTGGAATGGTTCCAAGTCTTGGGACATAATCTTGTCCCCGGTTTCCCAATCTTTTGCGGCCTTGATTCTTTCCTCATAATCGAGTTGCAGATTGAGGCGAGTTTTGATCTGGCTGGCCATTTCTTGATCTTCCAGGCTGGCAGTGATTTTTTCGATTTCTTGGCGCTGGTCTTCAGGATCCAGGCCAGTAAGCTGCTGAATAATTTCCTGCTGGCGCATGTTGATTGCTGCGTGTTTTTCCTTCTTTTCCAAATTTAGTTTTGCGCGTTCGGCCAAGCGGGAGAATTTGCCGAGTTGTTCTTCGGACAGGTCTTTTGCTAGGTCTACCAGCGGGTTTTGAAGGGAGGGGGCGTTTGAATTGTCCGCGAGGTTGCCCGCCTCCCCATTTCCTGTGTCTGTCTGAGGCTGCTTGGTCGCTTCAAGAAACGCGGACGGATTGGAAGTAGCTAAATTTTGGAAGTAGGAGCCAAGCAAATTTTGACGGGCAGCATTAACCTGTTCCGGGGTGCGGCCCAGAGCGCGCATTTCGTTTTCGCGGCTGGAAAGCGCGCCGGAAATCTGCTCCGGCTGCATGCCATACAGTTGTGCGGATAATGCATCGTTGCACTTTTTGTCCACCGCATCAAAGTACTGCTGCTGCTTGGCTGAAATTTCACTCTGTAGCCAATTTGAAGCCTGGGCGCGGAATTCCTGATTACGTTGCCCGATTGCCTGCTCGGCCAGGGGATTGCGGGCGAATTTCGCGGCCAGCTCGGCGTCCTGCTTTTGGTGCAGCTCGTCCAGTTCGCGGGCAATGTTACCCCCATCTGGTTTTTGGTATTTTTGGGTCAATTCCTGCTTTTTCGCTTCAAACTCGGCGTTCATCGTCTGCTCCGCGTCGAGCATTTGAGCCACGCCCATGTTTGCGGGTTTCAGGGTTTGCGAATCAATGCCATACTGGGCTGCAGCCTGGGCCCCGGCCTGAAACTCCGCTTCCTCCCTCGCCTTGCGTTCTGCTTTGGCGCGGGCGGCTTTGGCAGCATCCTCTTTGGCTTTCAGGCTTTCATAGTCCCGGCGGTCGTCTTCCGGGGTGCGTTCCTCGTTCATGATGCGCAAGGTGCGTTGATCAGTGATCATGCGGCCGTCTTCGGTGTAAGCCGGGACATAAATTGTATGTGGCATAAATTCTTTTCCTTGTTTGAGGTTGTGCCGTATGGACTTGAATCAGCTCGGGGGAAGATGCGGCAGCTTGGGGCGTGGAGGGCTGGTCAACAATCGCAACCCTCCACTGCCTAGGGGAAGTGCATGCCAATACACTATCTTCGTTCCGACGAAGTTTGGAAAATTTGGGGGTTATCCGTCCAGCTTGTGGGCGCAAGACCGCACAAGCCTCAAAAATGTGTTGGACGCAAGGGCGCCAAGGCAGTGCGACGCAAATTGCCGCCTGCAAATTCGGCACGTTGGATAAAATGGAAAGAAACTGCAAATATGAACAAGTTAAAGGGTTAAACAGGGAAACATCAATGCTGGGATTTGGCCCGGAAAATGGGCATGAAACAAGAACGTGCTAGCGCACAGATTTCAGGATAATTTTAGGGGAAATATCAGAAAACAGCCGGATTCGGCCTTTTGTTAGAAATATTTGTAGCAAAACAAAATGCGTTTGTCAAGTGGTTTTTGCCTCAGAGGGATAGGGGAGTATCGTGCCCTGGAATAAGGTTAATATAACTTTTTCATAAAAGTAACTGGCTGATAAAACTTCGAGTTATGAAATTTTGAAGTGAAATATTCATTCTGCCTGTGGCTCATAAATGGAAAAGCGGGCATTTTGTCCTCTTGTGCAAACAGTTTCTATATATTAATCCTTTAAATATAGAGAACTGCGAGGTGGTATCTGCTTTAGAACGGCTATTGGCTGGTTGAGCTACAGTATTGATTAAACCTTGAAAACTGGTCTGCCCCCTATCTACTTGACAGGGGGCAGACCAGCTTCACCCTAAAGGGGCTTTCTTACTTTGTCTACCTTGATGGGGGCATATCACAGGGGGATGGATTCTTGTTTGTCATGGCTTCAGGCGTGACGGCTTGGGGCTGCTCTGCCTTAAATATCAAACAGCATTTCAAGATCTTCCCGGGTGAGGGTTTTGATGGTGTCCTGACCGGGGATAATCGCATCGGCCACACCTTTTTTCATGCTTTGCAACTGCAGAATTTTTTCCTCAACCGTGTTCTGGCAGATCAGCTTGTAAGAAAAAACCTGCTTGGTCTGCCCGATACGGTGGGTGCGGTCGGTGGCCTGGTCTTCAACCGCCGGGT
>CAZJFJ010000083.1:6816-9055 GCA_964545305.1 uncultured Desulfovibrionaceae bacterium | reverse complement strand
ATCCCAAATTTCAAATTTACTGCCCTGGCCCACCAGGACGATGTCTTTGCCTATATCTGCATAGTCGAGATGGCTTTTGCAAAGCCGTATGCGCCCCTGATTGTCGCAGGCGAGCTCTTCTGCCCCTCCGAGCACCAGGCGTTTAAAGTCGCGCACCAAACGGGAGCTTGATTTCAGCCGGTTGAGCTGCTCCTCGAACACGTCCCAGTCGGGGCGGGGGTAGGCCACCAGGCAGCCGTCGTAAGTGGTGAGCATGAATTTGCCGCCTTCGGAACGGGCCATGAGAATGTCCCTGAATTCCGGGGGCAACATCATCCGCCCTTTGGGGTCGAGTATGCGGGGGGAACTGCCCCTGAACAGGTTTCCTGTCAAATTATTTTCCTTGAGCAGGTTTTAGGTTGGCCGGATTTCTCCTGTTGCCCAAAGTCCGATCTTTCTTTTGGGAACTTTTACCACTTTATACCACTTTTTTCCACTATGTTCCATGTTTGCGGGGAGATGTCAAGAGGCGATTGTATATTCTTTGAATAAGGCGGAGGGGTGCTTGCAAGACCCTTGAGCGGCGTGTGTTCCTTTGGGGAAAATTTTTTGCCTAAAACCAGGCCGCTAAAAAGGGCATTTTGTCTTTTAGATGGTGCAGAAACGCTTTTCTGTAATAGAATATTCTGTTATCTTGAAAATTGAGTTCCAATAGTGATTTAAAAAGGCGGTTAAATATGCGCACAAAAATAATAGCCACCATTGGCCCGGCCTCTTCTGAGCGGGAGACGCTCGCCCGGCTGATTGAAGCCGGGGTGTATGTTTTCAGGCTGAATTTCTCGCATGGCGCCGCGGCTGACTTTGCCGGCCTGATAACGCTCATTCGCGAACTTGAGGCGGAGTATTCCGTGCCTTTGACAATACTGCAGGATTTGCCCGGCCCTAAAATCCGCATCGGCCAAATAGACGACGGCAGCATTCAGGTAAGCAAGGGAAGCAGGCTTTTTCTGGGCAGGCCCGGTGCAGCTTCTCCCCTGGGCGGACCTCTTATCCCTTTTGATCACCCGGCCATACTCTCCACCTTGGAGCGCGGGGACAGGCTGGCGCTCGCCGACGGCGCCCTGCAGCTTGAAGTGGAGAAAAAGGTTGCCGAGGATCTGTTCGAGATACGGGCGCTGAGCAGCGGGCTTATCACCTCGCGCAAGGGCCTGGCCCTGCCCGGCAAGGCGGTGAGCCTGTCGGCGCTTACCGGGGTTGACCGTGAGAATTTGAAGGACGGGCTGTTGCTGGGCGTTGACGCGGTGGCCCTTTCTTATGTACAAACTCCGGAAGATGTGCGCGAGGCAAAGGAATTCATCCGCAGCCAAGGGCATGACATCCCGGTGATCGCCAAGCTTGAGAGGCGTAATGCCGTTGAGAACCTGGACGAGATTATCCGGGAGGCGGACATCATAATGGTAGCCCGCGGCGACCTTGGGGTGGAGTGCCCGCTGGAAGAGCTGCCCGCCATTCAGAAAAGAATCATCCGGGCCTGCAACCACGCCAGCAAGCCGGTGATAGTGGCAACGCAGATGCTGCTTTCCATGGTGAACAGCCCCTCGCCCACCAGGGCGGAGGTCACTGATGTGGCCAATGCTGTTCTGGACGGGACAGACTGCGTGATGCTTTCCGAGGAAACCGCGGTTGGCAATTATCCGGTGGAAACTGTTGAATATATGCATAAAATTGCCACTTCCGCCGAGGATCTGCTTTGGGAGATGCATCAGACTGTAGAGCCCCCCTTGCACAGCGGCACCCCGGATTTTCTTGCGTATTCGGCTTGCCTGCTTGCGGAGAAAAGCAATGCCAGGGCGCTTGTGGCTCATAGTTCCTCCGGGGAGACGGCCATGCTGCTTTCAGTGCGCCAGCCCCGTCACCCCATTTACACGCTCACTTCAAACAGCCAGGTGCTGCACGACTTGAATTTCATCTGGGGTGTGAAGCCGTGGTTTATAGAGGAAGATGAGTTTACCCACCTGGAGCGGGTGGAGCGGTTCATCGAGGAACAGGATCTCTTTACCGCGGGCGAGGTCTTTGTTATTACAGCAGGTCAGCCAAAAACCGGACATGGAAGCGTAAAGACCAATCTGGTAAAAATTTACATGAAATAGCAAATTCTGAATTAAGGTCAGGGGGTAATTGTGGCGAAGGACGAAGCTTCCCTCATGGTGGCGGAGGAATACTATCAGATCAGCCAGGAGATGCTGGGCAGCTTTCCCAA
>CAZJFJ010000083.1:0-6790 GCA_964545305.1 uncultured Desulfovibrionaceae bacterium | reverse complement strand
GTATAAGGAAAAAATTGCGCAGCTTCAGATTTTTGTCGCCCGCGACCAGCGCATGACCAATGAACAGGTCGAGGAGTTGCACGAACTGGCCAAAACCGGAGGCGTTTTTGTTTCCCGGGCCGATTATCCTATTTATTCCAAGCACATCATCAAGCAACTGGATCTGATTTTGAGCGACAGCCATCTTAAGCAGAGCGAGATCGCTTACATCTGCGTGAAAGCTTTGACCATGCGCCTGCAGGAATATCTTGAGCAGCCGGTGAAAATCGTAGGAGAGCGGCTGATGGCCGATACCCTGGTGTTTACGGAATATATCGCCAGCGATCCTTTCCGCATCAAATCGTTTTTGAACTGGCTTGAGCGGGCTCATACCCTGGCCGCGCATTCCGTGAACACCCTGCTTGTGGGCGTATGGCTATATCTGCATTCCGTGGACGAAAAGAAAATCAACCGCAAGGAACTGGACCGTTATTCGCTGGGTTTTCTGCTGCACGATGTGGGAATGAGCAAGGTGCCTTCTTTTATTTTGCAGAAGACCACCACCCTGAAGCAGGAGGAGAAGGACAAGATCCCTTCCCACACGATGGTTGGTGCCAAAATGGTTCATAAGCTGGAATTTGGCTGGGACGAGCTGATGTATGCGGCCTTTGAGCACCACGAGCGGATGAACGGATCGGGCTACCCCCGGAAACTTTCAGGTGATCAGATATCAAAGATGGGGCGGCTTTGCGCCATTGCGGATTCGTTTTCCGCCATGATTACGGTTCGTCCCTACGCCGGCGCCAAAGACCCTCTTGAAGCGGCTAAGGAAATAGCCAATGATTCCCGCTATGACCCGCGGTATTCACCTTTGCTGAGAAATGCCCTGGTCACCAAGGAAATAACCATGAATCCCCCTCAAGTGCCGGAAGGCAAGTCCTAGAACGGATTGATTCTGAGATGCCCGCTCCGGCGTTTTAACGGAGGAGTTGAATGGCCTTCGGCACATCCTTTGCCTCGCCCTGCGGGCGAAGCAGCGTTGCTTCTTTGCGCAATTTGCATGGAGGAGAGCGCGTCTTTATGCGGAAAACGCCCCATCAGCAGTCAGTGTCCGCCCTCGCCTGCGTGGCGGAGAGCGCAGTGCGTTGTAAGGTTTTTTTGTCAGAAATACATTCTTTCAATATTAGAGCAGCTAACGCCTCAAATGCTTGCTTAACGGTCAGCAAAGGCACCCTATAATCATTTGGCGAAAAGGATTTTAAGATAAATCCTTGCAGAGCAGTTCAAGTGTGAAATGCTCTGAAATGCCCCAAAGTGAAAGGGCAGGGCGGTGTGAGCTGAAACCACTACAAACCCCCTGTCCGCAACTGCAAACAGGGGGTGATTTGACATGAAGCGCCGCATGGGGCTTTGTGCTATTTTATTGCGTCGATTTGCTTCTGGTATTTTTTAACCAAATCAAGTTCGCCCTTTTGAGGTCTTGCTTCTTTGGGCAATTGGTTGATCACTTCTTTGGTTCCGCCGCGGCGCAGCACTTCGCGGGTGAGCGAAGCTTTGGCGGCAACATAGGTAAGCCGGTCCGGAGTCCAGCCTTTCTCACTCAAATAGGCTACCGCCTTGTTCTGGTCTTGCATCGCCCTTGCTGTGGGGAAATCAACCAGGAAATTTGTGAGCTCTTCTTCTGTGAAGGCGGACTGCCCCTTAAAAATGGCGGAAGGGTCCGGATGCTGCTCTGCTTTTTGAGCAAAAGCAGATCCGCTGAAAAGAGCAATGGCAAGCATGGACAAGCAGGCCAGCTTGAGGGCTGCTGCAGCGGTTTTTGTCAGGTTTGACATGGTTTCCTCGGTAAAGTTTTAATTGTTGTTGAGGTTATAATCGGTTTGACCCAAAGGAGCTATACGCCTTTATTCTTTCATAGGCAATAGCATGGATAAAGAATTGATATCACTGTTTTTTGCCGGATGGCTTGCATGTTTTTTCAGCAAAGGCTAAATTGATAAAAGCGCGGGATTCAAAAATTTTCCGGGCGTGGAGGACCTCATAGCCGGCAAGATTCATGGCAATACTCAGGGGCTGAAGGCGGTGGAGCGCAGGGCGCTGGAACGCCTTTACAGCCGCCGCTACACTTCCGGGCCAGGTTACTCTTTTGAGCAGGCTTGGGAATTGTGCGCCCTGTCGAGCCGGCTTGGCCGGCAGATCGGGGTTCTGGTAAACCGGCAGGGAAAAGCCGAGCATGTGCTGCTTGGCACCGCCACCGGTCTGGTCATACCGCCGCTTGGGCGTTACCGTCTCGGCACGGGGCGTTTAAGAGGGCTTGGGCTTTTGCACACCCACTTGTCCGGCGAGGAAATCAGTCAGGAAGACCTGATGGATCTTTTGTTTTTGCGGCTCGATTTCCTGGCCGTTCTCATTCCTGATAAAAGCGGGACTCCCAAATATTATCAATATTCCCATCTGATGCCCGACCCCGGGCAGAGCAAGCCGTATTATGTGAGCGGGCTTTTGGACTGGGACAAGGCTGATATAAATCTGTCCGATCAGGTGGATGCGCTTGAGGATGAGTTGTCCGCAATGCAGGGTGAATTGCCTGCGCCGGAAGTTTTACAGAAAAAACCGGGTAATGCCGGCTCGCCTGCACAAGACAGGGCGAAAGCTGTTTTGGTCAGTGTGAGCAAAGCCCCACGCAAAATGCAGGAGCGCCGTCTTGCGGAACTTGCCGATCTGGCCGATTCTGCCGGGCTGGATGTGGCGGAACAGGTTTTCTATCGTCCGGCTGTCAGCGGAAGCTCTGGAAAAATGAACAGCCGTGTTCTTTTGGGAGAAGGCCGCATAGCGGAGCTGGAGGTGCTGGCTCTCAAATCCAGGGCGGACATGATTATTTTTGACGGGGAGCTGACCCCCGCTCAGATTGACAACCTGGCCCGTATGACCGAACGCAAGGTGCTGGACCGCACTATGCTTATCTTGGATATATTTGCCCAGCGGGCAAGTTCAAGGGCGGGCAAGCTGCAGGTGGAAATGGCCCAGTTGCAGTATACTTTGCCGAGGCTTGCCGGGCGCAACACAGGCCGGGTTATGGACCGGCTTGCTGGCGGCATCGGGGGAAGAGGGCCGGGCGAAACCAAACTGGAGCTTGACCGGCGTAAAATTCGCGACCGTATTTCGCGGATCAAGCTTGATCTTGAAAGCCTGGCAGGGCAGCGTGAACTGGCCCGCAGCCAGCGCGAACGCGCCGGCCTGCCGGTGATTTGTCTGGTGGGATACACCAACACAGGGAAGTCAACGCTCCTGAATTTGCTTACCCGGTCGAACGTATATGTGGAGAATCAGCTTTTCGCCACGCTGGATTCAACGGCCCGGCGTCTGTACATTCCATTTGCTGAACAGGAAGATGGCGCGCCTGCCGAACCTTCAATCTCCGCCAATATGGAACCCTGCAAACGGCCGCATCTGGAGGTGATAATAACCGACACTGTGGGGTTCATACGTGATTTGCCTGTTTCATTGCGCGAAGCTTTTGCCGCGACATTGGAAGAGCTTGGCAGCGCGGCGCTGCTGCTGCATGTGGCCGACGCCTCTCATCCCGACCTTGATTTGCAGGTTGAATCGGTGAACGCGATTCTTTCCGAACTTGGCCTTGGCAATACCCCCGGCATACTGGTGCTGAACAAATGGGATTTGCTTTCCCCCAAGGAACTGGCCAAGACAAGCGAACGCCCCGAGGAACTTTCCGCAGAACTGATGCTCAGCGTGCTTGAGCGTTACCCGCAGGCCGTTCCGGTGTCTGCGGGCAAAGGGTTGGGTATTGGCTATCTGGTTCAAAAAATAGGCAGTGTTCTTTTTGAAGGGAAATTTGCCGGGCATATGCCCCAAAATCCGCCTTATGAGACGATGGCTTGATTTTTTTGAAAAATTATCATACTCACAAGTCAGTTCACACTGATAAATTATAACTGGCTGTCCGTATGTCCGATTTGAATCAGGTTCAAGCATATCTCCAATGGTTGCGCTCCCCCGAGGGCAAGTTTCCGCTTGCACAGAAAAAACGGCTGGTCGAGGCGCTTCTTTCCGGCTGGCCGAGGCGGGGGCATACTGTTTTGGAAGTGGGGTGCGGGCCAGGCCTCTTTTTGGAAATGCTTTGGGAAGCCGGTCTTGACCCTACCGGGTTGGAGGAAAGTCCGGCCCTGCTCGATAGCGTTCGGAACCATATGGGTTCGAAAGTAGACCTGTTTCTGGGAAAATACGACAGCCTGCCTTTCGAAGATGATGAATTTGATTATGTAGCCCTGATGTCCACGCTTGATTTCGCCGGGAATGTGGAGGAACTCCTGGCCGAGGCGTTCCGGGTTGCCAGCAAAGGCCTGCTTGTCTGTTTCAATAATGCATGGTCTTTCGCCTGTTTTGAAAAGAAAATAAAGCGCGGCCCGGAGCAGCCGAGAAATCTTGAATATATTTGCCCGTTGAAAATGTTCCGTATGCTACGCAAAGTAGCGGGTAAAAATGATTACTGCTTTCGGACAACGCTGATGGGGCTTTCGGGCTCTTGGCGCGAGAACGGGTCATGCTCATTTGTAAACCGATCTCTCACATTTTTGCCATTCGGCGCGGTTGCGGGCATTCGGCTTGATTTGGCGGCTCCTGCCACCGGAACCCTTCTTCCCCTTTCAATCAGTTCTCCCGACCCCGTATAAATCAGATTTATTGCGAGGCGCTCGCTTCGGCGCTTAGCGGTGCTGTCTTCATTCGTGCGGCTCAAAGGTTCGTCTACGGCTTAAGCAACGGCGGAAGTGAATTTTGTCTCCTGCCTGGCGGGCGGCACGATCGCTGGCAGAGCATTTCGCCAAAAAAATACTTTTTCAATTTTAGAATGCTCCAGAGGCGTTAACGCTCAAAATGGCCGATTAGCGGCAGGCAAAGCTTTCCCGCCCCCGTGCTGCGGCATGGATTTTTAAAATTCTGCCATGGTTTTTCAAGTATGAAAGACTCGAAATTCCGTTTGCCGGATGTTGCTTTTTTCAACACCGCCTTTTAAGAAAGTTTCAAATCGTCCGATAAGAAATCAGAATCACTCTGAAACTTAGAGGTGCACTATGCGTGTATTCAAATATATGTTTATGGCGGCGGCAGTGCTTTGCCTTTCGGCGGGGCTCGTGTTTGCCCAGGCGGCCGGGCAGGGGCAATACCGCACCTATCCGGGCGGCAACATCGCATATTATAACCCCGGGCAGGTATATCCTCCTCCGGGAGTGCCTTCCTCCCCTCCCGGGGTTGTTCCCTACGGAAGTGCTGGAGGCGTTCAGGGGAGTGTCCTGCCGCCTGCCCCAATGGCCAGCGCTGGCGGTTATCAGCCCCCTGCGGCAGCTTCTCAGCAGGCTTCGCCCGCTTCTTCTTCCCCTGCCTCTTCCTCTGCCCCCCAGTTCAACAATCCTCCGGCAGACCCGCAAAGCGGAAGTTTCCGGCCTGGTGTCAGTCTTGGCCCGCCGAACCCTTACACGCATTATATAGGGGACAGTGAATGGAAGCACTTTGCTCAGCGCACGGCCTCGTTTGGAGGCCCCCCGGTTTATTCTGCGCCTGCGCCCAGCCCGGTTACCAAGGCCAAGCCCAAAGCAAAAGCCAAACATAAGCCCAAAGCAAAAGCCAAGCCGAAACCCCAGCCGGTGGCGGATATTCCCAAGCGTCCGATGAACGATAAGGAGCGGGAACAGTTCTGCCTGGAGTATGTCGAGATTTGTAAAGACTATTTTAAATAGGCCGGCAGCGGCTGTTGCTTCAAAAGGTTTTTATCTGAAATCCGGGTTTTTTGCGGTTTACATGCGCAAGCCCGGATTTTATTTATGGAACGAAAACCTCGTGCCAGAGCATTTTACACTTGAAATGCTCTGCAAGGATTTGAAGACAAATCCTTGCCGCCAAATGATTGCAGGGCGGCGAAGCCCCCGTTAAGCAATCATTTGAGGCGTTAACTGCTCTAGAGAGATTAATTTTGAAACGTCCCCTCCGGCGTTTAGCGTTGCTGTCTTCATTCGTACTACTCAAATTCGTCTGCGGCTGAAGCAACGGCGGCAGTGAATTTCGCCTGCGCCTGGGGGCGGGCGGCGCTGTTTGCGCCGCCAGAGCATTTTGTCGGAAGTAACCTTTCAATGCCAAAATAGGCTATGCGCGGGAGGTCAAATATGGCGAAGCCGCTGTTAATCTTGGAAAGCCGCTCTCCGCTGGTGGGGAAAAGTTGTCCCGGTTAGTGCAAGCACATAAGTAGAGCGGCAATGCACGGGCAGCAAGCCTGATGACAAGCGCGGCCAGAACCTGCTATTGTTTGTCTCTTTTATGCCTCTTTCAAAATGATGAATTTTAAGTTATTAATTTTCCTCAATCCAGGCGGATGCGCCATGAGTTGACCCGTTATCATAAAAAAGCGCTTGTTTTGTTTTTATATAGGCGCATCTACATTTTAAAGGAGATTTTTGAAATGAAGGAACGTACTCTCTCGATTATTAAGCCGGATGCAACCGAGCGGAACCTGATAGGCGCAATCGCGCAGATGATTGAAGGCGCCGGGCTGAAAATTGTGGCCATGAAAATGCTTCATCTCACAAAGAAAGAAGCGGAAGGGTTTTACGCCGTGCACAAGGAAAAACCTTTCTTTGGGGAATTGACCGACTATATGTGTTCTGGCCCGGTGGTTGTTTCCGTGCTTGAAGGAGAAAACGCGATTAAGCGATACCGTGAAATTATGGGCGCGACCAACCCCGCCAACGCCGAGGAAGGCACCATCCGCAAGACCTATGCCCTGGACATCGAGAAGAACTCC
>CAZJFJ010000082.1:2578-9099 GCA_964545305.1 uncultured Desulfovibrionaceae bacterium | reverse complement strand
CGCCATATTAGAACTCCCACGCATAGCGTGGGGTTTTCGTTCCATAAAAAAAGCCCCCTGAAAGCGGTTGCTCCCAGGGGGCTTAGTTACATCAGCTAATTAACCGGAGTTACTTGCCGATTTTATGCTTCTTGCAGAAGTCATCAATGATGGTTCCGATAGAAGGTTCACCGATTTCCTGCAGGTCGTAGTAAACGCGGGTAACAGGCTTTTTGATCTTGATGATGCGGGTAAGGTCCATAGGGGTACCAATGATTACTGCATCACAATCAACGGAGTTGATAGTAGATTCAAGGTCTTTCAGCTGCTGTTCGCCGTAGCCCATAGCGGGCAGAACGGTACCGATTTCAGGATAGATTTCGTATGTTTCTTTGATGCGGCCAATAGCGTAGGGGCGTGCATCTACCATGCTGGCTGCGCCATAACGCATAGCGGCAACAGCACCGGCACCAATCTTCATGTTGCCGTGGGTCAGAGTCGGGCCGTCTTCAACAACCAGAATGCGCTTGCCCTTGATTATTTCAGGGTTATCAACCTTAATGGTGGAAGCGGCATCCAGTACCAGTGCCTTAGGAGCAACTGTGGCAATGTTCTGACGAACGGTGTTGATATCTTCGAGGCTTGCGGAGTCAATCTTGTTGATAACGGCTACGTCGGCCATACGCAGGTTGGCTTCGCCGGGGTAGTAGGACAGTTCGTGACCAGGACGAAGGGGGTCAACGATTACGAAGTTCAGGTCAGGCTTGAAGAACGGGAAGTCGTTGTTACCGCCGTCCCAAATTACTACGTCACAACCGCTAGGATCTTTTTCCATGGCGCGGAGAATTTTTTCATAGTCTACACCAGAGTAGATTACGTTACCGCGAATTACGTGCGGTTCGTATTCTTCCATTTCTTCGATGGTGCAGTTGTTCTTCTTGAGGTCTTCAACGGTAGCGAAGCGCATGCACTCCTGCTTTGTAAGGTCACCGTAAGGCATGGGGTGACGGGCAGCAACAACTTTCAGGCCTTTCTTCATCAGCTCTTCGATTACACGACGAGCGGTCTGACCCTTACCAGCACCGGTACGAACAGCGCCAACAGCCACAACGGGCTTGGTGCTCTTGATCTGGGTGTCTTTGGGGCCAAGCAGGCGGAAGTTGGCTCCGGCGGAGGTTACGATTGCGCTTACGCCCATTACATGCTGATAGGAAACGTCAGAATAGGAGAAGGTACACTCATCAACATCCAGCTTCTTGATCAGAACGGGAAGTTCGCTTTCGGCGAAAATCGGGATTCCTTCGGGATAGAGCTTGCCAGCCAGAGCGGCGGGGTATTTACGGCCATCAATGTCAGGAATCTGAGCGGCGGTAAAGCCAACTACGTTGTACAGCTCATTGTCGCGGTAGAAGGTGTTGAAGTTGTGGAAGTCGCGACCTGCGGCTCCGATGATGATCACATTAGTTTTCTTACTCATGTAAAACTCCTTAAAAGTGTAGAAAAGACATACTAGTGCTTGCTGCGCTGCCTTTCTTGACAAAACTGCTTCGTTTCTGCCTTACACGCCCCTTACCTTAAAGCGGCGTCTTGAAGCAGCCATTACCAGAATTGAAGGGGGTTTAATGGCCCCACAGCAACCTTTAAAGATTACTCGTCTTTTATTGCTGTCCTTAGGCACCCCTTTGGTCTAGGCAAGGTAATATATTATAAGGCAAAGGTCAACAGCAAAATATAAAAACCCCGGCAACTTTTTAGATTGCCGGGGTAAGCGCTTGAAAAAGCTTAAACTATCACTACCAAATGATTAGGCGGTGATGGTGGTGCCGGCTTTGCCGTTAAGAGCACCCTCAATGTTGGAAATGGTGGTGATAATGGCATTGCGGCCGGTTTTTCTTACAAAGGAAGCAGCAGCTTGTACCTTGGGGCCCATGGAGCCGGCAGGGAACTGGCCTTCAGCCAGATACCTGTCACAATCGGCCACGGTCATTTTGGACAGGCGCTCTTCATTTTCCTTTTTGTAGTTGATGCACACATTGGATTCATCGGTAGCGATTACCAGAGCGCCAATGTCAGCCTGCTCGGCCAGAAGCGCGGAAGCGAGGTCCTTGTCGATAACTGCGTCAATGCCTTCAATGCTGTGCTGGGTGCGAATTACCGGGATACCCCCGCCGCCAACGCAGATGCAGATAACCTCTTGATCGATCAGGGCCTTAACTTCTTTGTAGTTGCCGATCTCCAGCGGAGCCGGAGAGGCCACAACGCGGCGCCAGCCCTTGCCGGACTTGGTGTCCTTCACAGGGTAAGGCTTTTTCTTGGCGTCTTCTTCGGTGAAGAAGGGGCCTACATACTTGGTGGGATCTTTGAAAGCAGGGTCATTCTTATCAACAACGGTGTAGGTTACCAGAGTGGTGAAGTCAGCGTTTTTTCTGGCACGGTGCAGTGCATCGGTAAGTGCGGTTTCCATAAGGAATCCGATCTGACCCTGGGTCATGGCGCCAACCACTGCGAGGGGCTGCTTGTACACTTCGTCGGTGCTTTCCTGCTGAAGCAGAATGTTGCCAACGTGAGGGCCGTTCCCGTGGGTGAGAACAACAGTGTAGTTATCAATCAGTTTGACAACGGTTTCCATAGCGGGCTTGAGGTTAGCAAGCTGCTCTTCAACAGAGCCCTGCTGGCCGGCCTGGATAAGGGCGTTACCACCCAGTGCGATAAGAATAGTAGGTTTACTCATAACTTGTAGCTACTCCATTTGATTTTTTTATGCGCCAAGGCAGCAGCGCGACTTTAAAGCTCAGCAGCACATGTCGGATAAGGACGACCCTTTCCAACTTGGTACCCCTATTTATCATAAAATAAAAAAAAGGTAAGGGGGGTAGCTGAAATATAAATTATCTAAAAATGATTTGCGGTTAAGACAAAAAAAAGAAATAATACTTTTAATATACCCGCATTTTGCAATGTTTGCAGCGGAAAAGACGCTACCCTATGCGTGCATCAAAATTTAGAGCCACTTGCTAGATGCACAGTCTCAGCAATCGTTTCGTGCAACAAGTAATAAGTTCATGGAACAAGAACAACATCTATTGTACTGAGTCAGATCTAGATGAAACAGTTCGGGAGATTGCCCCCGTGTTTTAACAATGGTCTTTTATCATGCCGTCTTCCTCACGCCAAATCTGCAACCAGCGTTTTCAAGCTTTAAAACGAAGCGGGTGGAATCAAAGCAAAAAACACGGCCTTGCCAAAGGAAGCGTCCGGGTATTCAAATATCCGCCAAAGAGATGAATAAGCCACCCGCATTTCCGGGTGCAAGCATTTTGCTTTATGCCTAAGGGGTTGCTCGTCAACAAGTCGTTTCCCTGCTCATTGCTTCCAAGGCCATGCCATTTCCCAGAAACAAAAATTTCATGTTTTTCCAAACACACAGCACTTTCCCGGCAAAACGCTGCGCGGCAGGAAAAATCAATGTTCATAATAGCTTTCTTTACGTTCATAGGTGGATTTTCTAGCCTGCCATTCTTTAAGAACGGCGCTGCCTATTCCTGCCTTTTCCGCCATGTAGATGGCGGAATTCTCGGCAAGAACCGCATCATCATAGCGCCCGTTAGCAGCATAAGCCGCTGCAAGCGTATCATAGGCCCCCGGATCCGGCACCTTGCTATAAAGAATGCCTTGCTCTGCAAGGGTTACCGCCCGCTCTCCATTTCGCAGGGCAGGCGCGCTGCAAGTGGCCAGAAACCAGGCCAGTTCGTTCAGCACATGCGGGTTGCTCCGCTCAAGCACATGCGCGGTTTCAAAAGATGAGTAGGCCTCAAAATGCTTTCCTTGGGAATTGAGCACCTGCCCGCGGGCAATAAGCAGCTTCACATCGGAAGGCGCAGCAGAAAGCCCTGCTTCCAAATCGTCAATGGCCTTGCCCGGTTTACCCTGTGAAGCATAAAGGTTCGCCCTGTTCAGCCGGGCGTCGGCATACGCCGGGTTTATAGAGATTGCCTTGTCAAAAGCGGCGCCAGCCGCCTTGAAACGCCCAAGCGCGAGATTGATCAGCCCCTGATCATTCAGCGCCTCAGCATCATCGGGGTTCTTTTCCAGCACTTTGTCAAGCTCGGCAAGAGCGCCCTCGGCGTTGCCCTCCATCCAGAGCATCAAAGCCAGCTTGCTGCGAACTCTCCGGTCTTCGGGGTTCCCCTGCAACGCTTTTCCATACCAGACACGGGCCTCGCTCCAGTGTAAATTCCGCTCGTTCGCCCGCGCCAAAGCAAGAAGCAAATCTGGAGATTCCGGGTTTTCCTTGAGCAACGATACAAAAATGTGTTCGCCCCGCATGCTGTTTCCAAAACCATATTCCGCCAAAGCAAGCAAAAGCTGAGGCCTGAGCTCCTGAGGCAGCCCCAAAGCCGCCTGGCGCGCGTAAGACAGGCAAAGACTGCCTTTTTTTTCCTCCAGGCAAACACGCCCGGCGTAATACATGCCCCAGGCCCGTTCTTTGTCGGACAGCCTGTCGTGGGCCAGAACAAAAGCCGCGAGATCCTTAAGCCCATTCCAGTTCTCCGCTTTTTCCAGCTCGGCCATCTGCTCGAACCAGCCGGGAGAAACCTCGCCATGAAGCACGAACTCCGGCTTTGGCCCGTTCTGCCCCGCGCATCCGCCCGTCAGGCACAAACATATGGCAACAACAAATGCTGCCGGGAGGCCTTTAAAAAAGCACATCTGCTATGCTCCCAAAGCTTTAAGGACATAAGCGCGAGCCTGCTCAAACACAAGCTCCGGCCCCTGCATCGCATCCACAACCCTGAACCGCCAGGATTCCTCTTCCGCCAGCCTCAAATAGCCGTCACGAACCCGCTGGTGAAACTCCAGGTTCTCCGCCTCAAAACGCCCTTCCGCCTCTTCAATTCCCTGTTCGCTATTCCTTCTTCTTGCCCGTTCAATTCCAATTTCAACGCCCACATCAAAAAGAAGGGTAATATCCGGCAAAAGCCCGGCCTGGGCAATTTTATTCAGGGCGCGCAACTCGCCCAGGTCAACCCCCCGCCCGTATCCCTGATAGGCAATGGTGGAATCTGAAAAACGGTCGCACAGGACTATTTTTCCGGAAGCCAAAGCAGGCATGAGCACTTGCCGCACATGCTGGGCCCGGTCGGCCATGTAGAGAAAAAGCTCGCTTTCCGCCGACAGGTCGTCATTGCGGGCATCAAGCAAAATGGGCCTGATCATCCGGCCCAGCCTGCTTCCGCCCGGCTCAAGGGTAACCAGCACTTCCAGCCCAAGCCCCTGAAGCCACTCCTGAAGAGGGCCGATTACCGAACTTTTACCGGACCCTTCCACACCTTCCAAAGTAATGAACATAATCAGTCTTCCCCGTTCATGCCCGCTAAAAGAGAGCCCTGCAAAGCTCCACCGGCAGAATTGTCATGCCTGCCTTTGGCGGTTTTTCCGTCTGCATCGGGCGTAGGGCTGGCCCGGTATAAAAAGCGGGACAAGGTCGCCTGAAAAGGCGACCAGTTCGATCCGCCCTCGGAAGCCTCGGGCATGGCCCCGAGCACATCTCTGATCTGGGCCATTCGGGCGTCAATATTGTCTGCATAATGCAATGCGAAGGCTTCGGCGGTTTTGGGGCGTTTTGGAGACCCGAACTCTAGTTCCCCATGATGGCTTA
This sequence comes from uncultured Desulfovibrionaceae bacterium, assembly GCA_964545305.1. Lineage (GTDB taxonomy): Bacteria > Desulfobacterota > Desulfovibrionia > Desulfovibrionales > Desulfovibrionaceae > RGIG1962. The sequence continues at coordinate 3,461 of CAZJFJ010000082.1, read as the reverse complement.
AAATCAAATGTTTCAGCTGCATTGCCAAGTCCGGCTCAAGGCCGGATTTTTTAAGGTATGGTGCCACAGCCTCAAGCCCCAGCTCAATATGACCTACAAGCCGCCCTTCATCCGTATAATCGGGTGCAGCCGCCCCGCCGGACAGCTCCCACAACTTTCCCAGGTCATGGCATATGGCCCCGGCTAAAAGCAGCTGCCGGTCAAGCTGGGGGTAAGAATCGGCCAGCTTCATGCACAGGTTCGCAACGCCCAAAGTATGCTCCAAAAGCCCGCCCCTGTAGGCGTGGTGCACGCCTTTGGCGGCTGGGGCCACCATCAGGTTTTCCTTCACATACTCGTCCTTAAGCACCAGCTGGACGAACTTCTTCCAAGGAGGATGGCGCATTGTTTTACTGCATAAAAGCTCCAGTTCCTGCCACATCAGCTCCGGCTGCTTTTCAGAAGCAGGCAGAAACAGGGACAGATCCAACTGCTCCCACTCTTCTTCCGGGATGACGGCGAAATTTTCGATATTCACATCCAGCCGTTCCCGGAAGAGATTGGCCCGCCCTTCCACTTTCACTATTGAGCCGGGCGTGAGCTCCGGGAAATTATGACTTAGCGGGCTCCAGATTTTGGCCTCGATTGTTCCGCTTTTATCTTTAAGCTCCAGGCGCCAGAACGGCCCGTTCTTCGCCTGGGACTGGGCGGCCTGGGAAAGCAGAAATAAAGAGTTGACCTCGCCTCCAGCCGATATATCTTTAATAAATTGAGTAGATGTTTTAGTATCTATTTTTTTTGTATTGTTTTTTAATTCTTTCTTTACTCTATAATAAACAGTATTTTTCATATGATCCCCCTCATAAAATAGTCCTATTATATATCTTTTATAAATTAATTTATA
>CAZJFJ010000082.1:905-2568 GCA_964545305.1 uncultured Desulfovibrionaceae bacterium | reverse complement strand
ATCGTAAACTTCATATTTAGAGTTAAACATTTCCCCCAGAGTTTAAGCCCGTTTTCAATTTTCCACAAGCACAAGGACGGAAACATGGACATTCTATTGACAAACGACGACGGAATTCACGCCCCAGGGCTGCGCTACATTTATCATGCGCTTAAAAAGGCGGGGCACAGCGTTCAGGTGGTGGCCCCGCTCACGGAACAATCCGCCGTTGGGCACGCAATAACCCTGTCCTCCCCCCTGCGCATGACTGAAATAAAGGAAAACGGCTTTGAAGGCATTGCGGTGAACAGCACCCCAGCGGATTGCATAAAATTCGCCCTGAGCGTAATTTATAAAGACAGCCTGCCCGATCTGGTTTTTTCCGGAATCAACGCCGGGCCCAATGTGGGGCCGGATGTAATGTATTCCGGCACGGTTGCCGCCGCGACCGAAGCCTCGCACAACGGGTGCAAGGCCATTGCCCTTTCTTTCAACAGCCGCAGGCTTATCGATTTGTGCGAATATGCCGAATACGCCGTTGAGCTCGGCGTCAGGGTCAGGTGGGAGGAACTCGCCCCCCGCACCGTTCTGAACGTCAATTTTCCCAACCTTCCCTTCGCGCGCTGCAAGGGCCTGAAAATATGCCCGCAGACCTCGGCGGTATGGCGCGACCACTACGAACAGCGCAGCGACCCCGAAGGGCGGCCATATTGGTGGATTTCCGGGATCATTCCCCAAGAGGATGTTGCCCCTGAAACGGATTACGCCCTGCTTTCAGAAGGCTTCATAACCCTGACCCCGCTACGGTTCGATTTTACAAACAAAGAAGCGCTTGATGTGCTAAAGAACCTGGAAAGCTAGAGCATTTTAACATTGAAGGGTTGCTTCCGGCACAATTCCCTGCCGCCGCAAGCCGCGCCCCTGCACAAGCCGGGGCGGAAATTATTTTCAACGCCAGGGGGTGGCAACATAAATTCCGCTCCGTTTAGAAAAAAGGGCAATACCCCTTTACAGCCAGGAATTGATGGCTAATTGCTTATTTAAGCTCTTCAATCTTGATGACGAAATCGCCTCTCAAATATAGTTTATACGGCACATGCATTTCTTCCAAAAATCCGCAATAGGGCATCAGCGTGGATGTTCCCACCATAACGCTTTCAATAATTTTCCCCTGCTCAAGCCGGATAGCATACCTTGATACAGTGGTAGCCACTTCTCCATTGGGTATAAGCTCGCCCGTCACCACCCGGTCGTAAGGCAACTGGCCCAAAATATCGTCAATAGTATTACGCATAAGACTTGCAAATCTGTACGAAGGGGCATAGTCAAGGCGCACAATCTTGCCTTCTCTGCTCTCCATGTCGTGAACCAAAAGAGCGCGCACCTCCCGCAACTGGCTTGTGCTAAGGCCGTTCAGCGCCCTGGTCGCGTCTTCGCAGCCGTTTTCAAGCCCCTCAGTCCAGGGGTGCAAAAGATTTTTGATCCATTCGGTGTTTATATCCTGGGCGCACGCAATGCTTGCCCAACACGTCACCGCCAAAGCGGCAAACAAACCCATCAGCTTGTCTATCATGCCCATAACTCCTTTAATGCACACTTACAGCCACACATGAATTCCACTTTTTTTATAAAAAGGGCAATACCCCTTTACAGCCAGGAATTGATGGCTAATTGCTTATTTAAG
>CAZJFJ010000082.1:0-805 GCA_964545305.1 uncultured Desulfovibrionaceae bacterium | reverse complement strand
ACGCAATGCTTGCCCAACACGTCACCGCCAAAGCGGCAAACAAACCCATCAGCTTACGTATCACAGCCATAACTCCTTATATATAATTACCGATAGTAGCAAACCTTGACCCCTTGCGCCATAGCTTAAAGCCCGGCCCCTGCAAAACAGGTTCAAAAATCTTTTCCCGGCTTTTTCCGCACAAACCGAGGCGGCATGAAAACAAACAACAAGCCCAACACAGGAGGCTGCCCGCAAACGCTTATACAGATGAGGCAATAAAAACAATCAACCATATAAAAAAGGAGATACACGATGCTATACAATAACAAGAAAAAACAAAACTGGCGGGACGCCCCGCAACACAAGTCCGCCGCGGAAGCGCTTTACCCCGACCAGTACAAAAACACAGAAAATCCGCTGAATCCGCTTATTCAACGCGGAGATGACGAGCACAAAAAAAAGGTTGCCTACTATCAGAACCTGCTTGGAAGAACTCTTACCGGAGCGGAAGTGCTTTACCCGGACTACATCAACAAAAACGACCGGGGCGAGGCAATCACTCCTTACAAAGACTGGGCCGCGCGGCAAAAACAGACGCCGCAATTTACGGAACCCGTTCAAACCCGCCAGACTGCCTGGAAGGAACCGTCATTAAACGGCGGCTATCAGCAGCCAAACAGGCAAGGGGCGTTATACGCCCAGGCGAACGCCCCCGCAACAGATGCCGCCCCAGGGCAACGGCCTCCGCTTAACGAACACGGCTATTACAGACCCGGCACGGAGGAATTCGCGCACATAAACCGCGGGCCGGATGCAGCCCGTG
>CAZJFJ010000081.1:0-9141 GCA_964545305.1 uncultured Desulfovibrionaceae bacterium | reverse complement strand
AGGCATGGCCTTCCAATATTTCTATTCCCTTGTATTCACACAACTTGCGTAATATTGCACCAATTTCACGCTTATATTTTCCGTATATGATTTTCCGTCTAAATTTGGGAGCCCAAACTACATGGTATTTGCAACTCCACCTGGTCTGCTCTAAACTCTTATCCACTGCCGCTCTCCTTATGTGATTGCATTATGTCGGAACAACTTCTGCTTATCACGGAGAGCGGCGTTATAAGACTATCAACGGCTTCGCCATATTAGAACTCCCACGCATAGCGTGGGGTTTTCGTTCCATAAAAAAAGCCGGGGGACCTAAAAGGCCCCCCGGCAAGCAGCGCATTATACGAAAACTCTTTCTAATAAATTAGAAGGAGTAGGTGAAGCCAACATAGCCTTTCCAGGCGTTGTCTTCAAAGTCGGCAGGTTCTTTGTCAAGGTTAACGTGAACGTAACCGAGTTCTACGAACATGTCGAGGTTTTCATATACGTTGATCACGTTGTCAAGGTTAACTTCAATTCCGTTATCCTTGTCGCCGAGAACACCGTACTCGGTGAATGCTTGATCTCCGCCCTTGAGGTCGTTGGTGCCTTCAAAGAACATAACGCGTACATGGGAGGTAAGTTTTTCGATGAACTTGATGTCTTCAAGGCCAAGACCTACAGCCCAGGTGCCAGCGGGGGTAGCGCCAACGAGGTATTCACGGCCACCGAAGTGAGCGTTGGACCAACCGAAGGAGGTCAGACCCCAGTCAGGAGACAGGTAAGGCATAATGCCATCGGAACCATCGGTATAGAAGTCGTCGGAGCCGGAGCCGTACCAACCGAACAGGATCGGGGTGAAGTAGTCAAGCTTGTAACCAAACTTGGCAATAGCTACCCAACCAGCACGGTCGGGATCATTGGTGGAATAACCAGCAACGTCATGAGCGTCATAACGGCCATAGGTGAAGTCAACAGCGGCTACGAAAGGATCGAGATAGCTCAGATCAAACGCAAAGCCGGCCCACCATGCATCGCCGCCATCGCCGAGAGCACCGTTAGCGGACAGCCAGGAGTTGACATTGCCGTTGCCACCGATGCTGGTAGCAGTATCATCAAAGTCTGCGCCAAGATCACTGCCTACCAGAGCATAGGTAGCATAGGGGGTGAAGCTGAAGGTATCTTTCATTTCAATGGGCAGGGTCAGGGCGAATACGTCTATTTCGTCATTCTGACCGTAGCTGTTGCCAGGAATGTTAGAAGTACCGCTCCGAACAGCGCCGTCCCAGCCACGGAACCAACCGAGGTTGGCGCCGAAGTTTTCATTGAAATTGTAAGACAGCAAGATACCGGCCATATCGTCATCAAGAATGTAGCCGCCGTCTTCGCCATCAGCACGGGTTACCGCGCGGGGCAGAGCGAAAGGCTGGACACCCATACGAACCTGAAGGTCGGTCTGGGGAATGAGCCAGTCGATGTAAAGGTGCTTTACTTCAACGGCAACGCCGTCAGCGCCCATTGCGCCGCCGGCACCGCGGCCGGAGTCATTTCCGCCCCAGGTGGCGCCGCCATTGGCACCCCAATAGGTGTTGCCGATTTCAAAAGCGGCTACGCCCTTGAGGGATTCGGAAGCGATAAAGTCGACCTGAGTGCGGAAGCGCTGCAGAGCGTCGAAGTTTTCGGCGCCGTCATGCTTCTGAAAAGTAGTTCCATCATAAAGACCAAAGCCAAAGTCGAACTTGCCTTTGACCTTAATGTCAGTAGCGGAAGCCATGGCGGCAGTGCCTGCCAGAAGGGCGCCAGCTACTACAAAAGAGAGTAGTTTTTTCATTTAAGTTTACCTTCCTTAATTTTGTGCATTACGTCTAACGCGCTGTTTTACTGAAGCTGATTAAATCTCTACACCTGCGCAAAATAAAAATCAAGCGAAAAGTACAATTTTTTTTACTGTAAAATTTTTTTTACTGCATGGTAAAAATAAAACAGGTCTTGCGCATGACGGGTGAAACCCGTAAAAACTCGCGCCCGCCTTAACCAAACACTTCTTAACAAATGCCTGATTCCTGGAAACGCGCCACTTGTTTTCACCAGAAAAGAAAAATTATTTTACCGCGTCCAGGCAAAAAATCTTGCCTCACACTGCCGAAAGCGCTGACAGAAATATTAACAATCAACACTTTTATAGGCATGGAGAGTGTTGAGCATCAGTTGCGCGATAGTCATCGGCCCCACTCCGCCGGGAACAGGAGTAATTGCCGAGGCCACTTCCCGCAGCGCCGCGAAGTCGGCGTCCCCGCAAAGGCCTTCGGGGGTGCGGTTAATGCCCACATCCACAATCACCGCTCCGGGTTTGACCATGTCCGGCCCTATAAATTTGGGACGCCCGATGGCAAGGAAAAGAAAATCCGCCCGCCGGGTAAACTCGGTAAGGTTTTCCGTGCGACTGTGGCAGATGGTGACCGTGGCGTTGCCGAACTCGCCCGGCTGGACCAGCATCAGGGCGAGAGGCTTGCCCACAATGTTGCTGCGCCCCAGCACCACGGCGTGCTTGCCCTGGGGCGGCAGGTTATAATGGCGCAGCAGCTCGATAACCCCGGCGGGAGTGCACGGGCGCAGACCGGGAAGGCCCTGGGCCAGACGGCCCATATTCACCGGGTGGAATCCGTCCACATCCTTTTCAGGCGAAATGAGCGACAGCAGATAGCCGCTGTCCAGGCCAGAGGGAAGCGGAAGCTGCAGCAAAATTCCATCAACATCCGCCTGGGCGTTAAGCCTGACAATCAAATCCTCAAGCTCCCGCTGCGACGCCTCGCCGCCAAGCCGGTAGGCATGCGAAACTATTCCAACTTCCCGGCATGCCCTTTCCTTATTTCTAACATACACCTGCGAGGCGGGGTCATCGCCCACCAAAATTACCGCCAGCCCAGGCGCTCTGCGCCCTTCCCCGCACAAACGCGCCACCTCGGACGCCACTTTTTTACGAAGAGAAGCCGCCGCCACCTTGCCATCCAGAATAATCATTTAAACCACCTGATTGAATTTTTAAAGCATTCCCAAGGTTGAAAAAAACCGGAGCCTTAATTTAAACTTTGGAATTATAAAATTGGAGAAAACTCTCCAGAGTTGCAAAGCATTCTCCTCAACACCCGTGAGATTGGCACTTAAGAACTTTACCCGCTGTTCAAAAACAATCTCAAAGCAAGGCGAAGCCGCTCTGGGCAAATTGGCTTTGAGACGCCCCCGTCTGCGCCTGCGGGGCGGATAGAGCCTAAGCGCTAAAGCATTTACATTTTTTCAAAGCTGAAATGCGCTGACAACCGGAAGCGAAACACAGCGGCAACCGCCATGAGGCGCAAGCAAAATTCATTTTCGCAGCCCGCTCCAGGCGCTGCACATGAAAGCCGACCCGCGCCGGGGCTATTCCCATACCATCCTTTTTGCAGCTTGCAACAATCTGGAAAAACCGCGCCGCACAAACAAAAAACGGGCGGGGACGCTATACGGCCCCCGCCCTTCAATCATCAGGCTATTCTTCTTCAGCTATTTCAATATTGTCCAGTTCAAAATGCTCGGCGATCATCGGGCCATAGTAGATGGCGTCGTCGTCCAGCTCTTCCTCTATCCGCAGAAGCTGATTGTACTTTGCCAGGCGGTCGCTGCGGCAAAGCGAGCCGGTCTTGATCTGTCCGGCGTTGAGGCCCACTGCGAGGTCGGAAATGAAGCTGTCTTCCGTTTCGCCCGAGCGGTGGGAAATTACAGTTGTATAAGCGGCCTGCTTCGCCATTTCAATGGCGTCCAGAGTTTCGGTCAAAGTCCCGATCTGGTTCAGCTTGATCAGGATGGAGTTGGCCACGCCTTCCTCAATGCCTTCGGCAAGGATGTCCGGGTTGGTCACAAACAGGTCGTCTCCCACCAGCTGAATGCTGTCGCCAAGCTTGTAAGTAAGCTCTCTCCAGCCTTCCCAGTCATTCTCGGCAAGCCCGTCCTCCATGGAAATAACCGGGTAGCGGGTGGCGAATTCGCCAAGGTAGTCAACCATGTCCGATGAAGTCAAAGTTTTGCCTTCGCCGGAAAGCACATATTTGCCGTCTTTATAAAATTCGGTGGCGGCAGCGTCGATAGCCAGTGCGATTTCCGCGCCCGGAATATATCCGGCCTCCTCAATCGCCTTCATTATATAGCTGAAAGCCTGGTCATGGTCTTTCAGGTTGGGGGCGAACCCACCCTCATCGCCAACGCTGGTCACCAGACCGTCCGCATCAAGCAGCATTTTAAGGGTGTGGAACACCTCGGCGCCCATGCGCAGCGCGTCCCTGAAAGTATACGCACCAAGCGGCATAATCATAAATTCCTGAATATCCAGGTTGTTGGGGGCATGCGCGCCGCCATTGATGATATTCATCATCGGAGCGGGAATCAGTTTGGCGTTCACCCCGCCAAGGTACTGATAAAGAGGCAGGCCAAGCGCATTGGCCCCGGCGCGCGCGCAAGCCAGAGAAACGCCAAGCATGGCGTTGGCCCCCAGGCTGGACTTGTTCTCTGTGCCGTCCAGATCGATCAGGGTGTTGTCTATTTGAATTTGGCGCAGGGCGTCCATACCCACAATTGCTTCGGCGATTGTGCTGCGCACGTTATCCACCGCCTTCTCAACCCCTTTTCCGCCATAACGTTCAGCGTCGCCGTCCCTAAGCTCCAGCGCCTCCCGGCTTCCGGTGGAGGCCCCGGAAGGAACCGCCGCGCGCCCTCCGTGCCCGGATTCAAGGCCCACCTCCACTTCAATGGTGGGGTTGCCGCGTGAATCCAAAATTTCTCTCGCCCAAACGGATACTATGGTGCTCATGTCTGCTCCTTGATAGTTAAGATAAGCGGGCAGGTCGCCCAAATTATTTGCAAGCCACAAGTTTGTCGCCCAAAAGGGGCAGGGAAATACGCAGGCCCTCCAGAAGCAGGTCCGGGCGCACATAATCAAAACAATCGGCCACCTTGGCCAGCGTGGTTGAAAAACCTCCCGTGACCACAACCTTCAGGTCTCCGGGCAGCGCCTTGCGCAGCCTTGCAACCAAACCTTCGCTCATGGCGGCAAAACCGAACAGAAAACCATGATTGAGACTGATGCTGGTGCTCACGCCCACAAGCGGCTCGCTTTCATCAAGCTCGAGGCTGATTTGCGGAAGCTTGGCTGTGCGCACGGCCAGATTCTGGGCGGAGCTCAAAAGGCCGGGGCAAATCAGGCCGCCCAGATATGAATTGCCGGTAATGCAGTCAAACGTGGTGGCCGTGCCCAGATCAACGGAAATCAGGCTTTCGGGTTTTGGATATAGCACGCGGGCCGCGTATGACGCAACCAGCCTGTCCGCCCCCACTTCATGCGGATTCTGGTAATGATTTTCAAGCGGCACAGGCACATCCTCGGTCATGAAAAACAGCCTGCTGCCCAAATATTTCTCACAGGCCGTCCGGGCCAGAGGATTGACCGACGGCACCACGGACGACCCGAGACATGAGCCTATGCTTTCCGCTTCCACCCCGAAATGTCTGATCACTTCCATTACTCTAAGCCCCAGCAGATCCGAAGTCATGCCCGTGTCGGTAGGCAGGGCATAGGAACAAAGCAGCTCGTCAACGGTGCAGATGCCTATTTTTATGTTGGTGTTGCCTATTTCCAGCAGGACATGCTTTTTTTTCGCCACAAGAACTCCTTAAGAACAACTGATGAAGTATAACGTCCTCCTCGCTCTTGAGCAAGCAAAATAGAACAAAGATAACACCTGAAACAGCCGCTTAACGGCAGCCGGAGCAGCTTGCGCCGATTTCCACGGCAAGGATTTTAACAGGAACGCCACGCAGCAGCCCACGCCTGAAACGCTCCACTGAAAACAGCAAAGGCCCGCTAGGGCGCGGGCCTTTGACAGAAGGCTTGTTGTTTTAGGTTAACGTTTATTCCTGAAAGAGGCTTCCTGACGGGCGGGCCTGAACAGGAGCCGGTGACCTGCATAACATACGGCAGCTACCGCAAATATGGTTGCTAAAAGAACGGCCATTTATCCTCCGGGTTTAAATATGGCTTCAAAAAGCCCCAACACAGATGTGTTCTTCCTCATTAATAATAGAAATAAGTTCTAAAAACTAAAAGTAAAGCCTGAGCTGCAATTCTTCCTCATTGCCTGAGCATGCATTCGCAAGCAACTCTCCCCCTTCGCTCTTGCCTTATGCAAATACATGCGTTAACGTTTGCTTCACTTATTATTAATTTTTTAAGGAGTGCCTTTATGCCCAACATGCCCCCATTACAGGAGCAAGCCGAACGCCTTCGAGGCCTCCGCGATGCTCTGGACCTTACTGTGGAGCAAATGGCGGAAAAACTCGGCGTTGCTTCCGAACTGGTTGAGCAATATGAAAGCGGGAAGCACGAGATTCCGGTAAGCTTCATGAGCGATGTGGCCCACACCTGTAAAGTGGACCTCACCGACCTGCTTTCCGGACGCCCGGCCCATCTGCAAATGTACGCCATCACCCGCAAGGGAGAAGGCCTGTCCGTGCAGCGCCGCAAAGACTATGACTACTGGAACCTGGCCGCCCGCTTTGACGCCCGCCTTATGGAGCCTTTTCTGGTGCGGGTGCCGCCAAAAGAAGAAAAAGACCTCTCTTTCAACAACCACAAAGGACAAGAATTTATTTATCTGCTGGAGGGACGCCTGGAGATATGGCTTGACGACAAAGCCTTCATTCTCGAACCAGGCGACAGTATTGTGCTCGATTCCCGAATTCCTCACGCCCTTCGCGGCCTTGACAACAAGGACGCCTTGTTTCTGGACGTAATCATCTAATTAGCACCATACTTTGCCCAAAGGATCATTTAATGAACACCAAACGTGAATTTGAGTCCTACAACGATTTCATAGACAACTTCAAACTGAATATCCCCGACAATTTCAATTTCGTATATGATTTTGTCGACGTCAAGGCCCGTGAACACGGCGGCGAGCTTGCCCTCATTCATGTGGATAACGATGGCGTCCGCCGTGAATACGACTTCAAATGGTTCAAGGAGGAATCATCCCGCCTGGCCCACGGCCTGAAAGCCATGGGCGTGAAAAAAGGGCACAAGGTGATGATCGTCCTTTACCGCCGCATTGAATTCTGGGTGGTTTCACTTGCCTTGCAGCGCCTTGGCGCAGTGGTGGTGCCCGCCCCCGCCCAGCTTACCCCCAAAGACATCGCCTTCCGGGTGGACTTTGGAAAACTTGACGGCCTGATCGTGGAAGACTCCATAACAGGCAGGGTGGAAGAATCCCGTCAATTATGCAAGCTGCCCGGTATTCTTGTTGAGGTAAGCTCGGGATGCCGCGGCAACACCCCTCCCGGCTGGGTTGACTATGCAAAACTGTTTGAAGGCCAGCCCGCGGATTTTCCGCGCCCCGCAAGCCCTGAGGAAAACTCCGGCGGCAAGGACCCGATGATCGTTTTCTTTTCATCCGGCACCACCGGCATGCCCAAAATGGTTTGCCACAACGCCAACTACCCGATGGGTCACTTTTTGACCGCCGCCTACTGGCACGACCTCGGCCCCGGCGACATCCACTTCACCCTGGCGGACACCGGCTGGGGAAAGGCTGTTTGGGGAAAATTTTACGGGCAATGGATGGCCGGAGCAGTCATTTTCGTATGGGATTTCCGAGGCAAATTCGAACCGGCAAAACTTCTGGAAGTGCTCTCCGCCCACAAAGTAACCTCTTTCTGCGCTCCGCCCACGGTTTACCGCTTCATTATCCGGGAAGACCTGAAAAAATATGACCTTAGCGCCCTCCGGCACAGCACCACGGCAGGAGAGCTTTTGAACGAAAGCGTATTTCTGGACTGGGAAAAAATCACCGGCAAACCGATTTACGAAGGATTCGGGCAAACCGAAAGTGTGCTGATGCTCGGAACCTTCAAGTTCATGAACCCAAAGCCGGGTTCGGTGGGGCGGCCTGTTCCGGGCTGGAATGTTGTTCTGATTGACGAGGACGGCTCCGAATGCCCTCCCGGCCAGGAAGGGGAAATTTGCCTGCGCCGCGATCCGGACAACCCGGAAAACGACCCGGCCGGGATGTTCCAGGGTTATCTTTATGACCCGGAACGCACGGCGGAAGTGCTCAGCCCCGGTCTTTACCGCACCGGGGACAAGGCCTGGAGGGATGAAGACGGCTATTTCTGGTTCCTGGGCCGGGTGGACGACCTGATCAAGAGCTCCGGGTACAGAATTGGGCCGTTTGAGGTGGAAAGCGCCCTTGTGTCGCATGCCGCCGTGGTTGAGGCCGCCGTTACCGGCGTTCCGGACCCGGTGCGCGGGCAGGCGGTGAAAGCTTCGGTCGTGCTGGCCGAAGGCTACTCTCCGACTGAAGAGCTGACAAAAGAATTGCAGGATCACGTGAAAAAGGTGACTGCGCCCTATAAATACCCGCGCATAGTGGAATATGTGAAAGAGCTGCCGAAGACCATTTCCGGAAAAATCCGCAGGGTTGAAATTCGGGAAAAAGACGCGGAAGAAATAAAAAAACAATAAAACAAAGTGCTTCCACAAGTCAAAAAAACTGCTTGACTTTGTTTTTGCACTTGGCTAAACAGCAACTATTACACAGGAGTAAAACCAGATGAACTTGTCCGCAAACCTTAACGCCTTTGCTTTTCGCTCTGCCAATCGCTGGTGGCGTCTTAGCTTGCGGCCGGGGTTCGTCTGTTAGCTGTATACGCCAGATAGAATGTAACCATAAGGGCCGCTGTTTTTTCAGCGGCCTTTTTTTGTTTTAAAATAAGGGAAAAAATAATGACATCCATCCTTCTTTGCTACATCTTTTCCGCCTTTTTCTGGTGCTGGTGGCAACATAACCACGGGAGAAAATCTTTCCGCTGACTACTTGCGTATTGTTCAGATTTGCCAGAAAGCTGCTCCCTTTGATTTCAGAGAGAGCAGCTTTTTTTACATCAAACTTATGAGGAAGACATGAATATCGAGTTGAAACAGCAGATACGTATCCTGGATGGGGATCTGGATACCCCGATCAGCCTTTATCTGAAACTGGCCGGAAACGAACCCGGCATTCTTCTGGAAAGCGCGGAAGTGGACGGGCGCTGGGGAAGATATAGCGTTGTGGCCTCAAAATTTCTGCTTGAGCTTTCCTG
>CAZJFJ010000080.1:0-9283 GCA_964545305.1 uncultured Desulfovibrionaceae bacterium | reverse complement strand
AGAACATTTTAACATTATATGCCAAAAACAAGAAAAGCGGCAAAAGCCGTTTCACCGCTTGCCGCCTTTTTCTCAAGTAAAATCCCAACAGAAGCTACAACAGAACTTCCTCAAGTTCGATGCTGGCTCCCTCAAGCGCATCGGCCACCGCCTTATGCACGTAATAGCCGTCGGTGGTGTTCAGGCCAAACCCGAGAGAGCGGTTCTCCCTGGCGGCTTTACGCCAGCCCTTGTTCGCCAGTTGCAACGCATAGGGCAAGGTCACGTTTGTAAGGGCATAAGTAGATGTGCGCGGGAAAGCACCGGGCATATTGGAAACGGCGTAATGCACCACGCCGTGTTTAACATAAACCGGATCACTGTGAGTGGTGGCCCGATCTACTGTGGCTACCAAACCTCCTTGGTCCACCGCTACGTCCACAATCACCGATCCTAAAGCCATGCTTTTAACCATGTCCTCGCTAACCAGCTTGGGAGTGGTAGCGCCGGGAACGAGCACCGCGCCTATGAGCAGGTCCGCGGTTTTCACCTCCAGGGCAAGATTGTGCGCATTGGAAGCAACTGTTCTGACCCGCGAACCGAAAATATCGTCAAGATAACGCAGACGGTCTATATTGTTGTCCAGCACTGTAACGTCAGCGCCAAGCCCGACGGCCATTTTGGCGGCGTTGGTGCCAACCGTTCCCCCGCCCACAATCACGCAATGGCCGGGAGCAACCCCTGGAACCCCTCCGATCAGCACCCCTTTGCCGCCCTTGTTATGAGCGAGATAGGATGCGCCCATAAGCACGGACATGCGCCCAGCCACCTCGCTCATGGGCGCGAGCAAGGGCAGGGAACGATCCGGCATCTGAACCGTTTCGTATGCAAATGAAGTTGTCCTTTGCTGGATAAGGGAGTCTGCAAGATCTCTTGCCGCAGCAAGGTGCAGATACGTGAACAAAACCAGATCGGAGCGGAGATATCTAAACTCCGGCGCAACAGGCTCCTTGATTTTAAGAATCAGCTCGGACTCATTCCAGACTTCGGCCGCATCGGGCAAGACTGTCGCGCCGGCGGCCTCATATTCTTCATTGGAAATCATGCTTCCAAGCCCGGCGTTTTCTTCCACATACACCTGATGTTTGTTGTCTACCAGAGCTTTGACCCCTGCCGGTGTAATCGCGACACGTTGTTCGCTTTCTTTGATCTCTTTAGGTATGCCTACGCGCATATAATCTCCTGCTATTTTGTGTTGTCCACGTGCAACGACAAAGGCCCCTTGCCCTGGGCAGAAACCTGTTTTGCGGGCACCTTCATCTGTAGCGAAGTCAGCTCCTTTTCAAGCCTGGCAGTTGCTTCAGCGCCTTCCGCCGCAAAATTTTGCAGGGGTTCAGGCTTCAACGCGACCAGCTGTTCTCTTTCGGTCTGCTCCTTTGCAGCCTGACGCTTCAGGGAAATCTGCGCAGATTTGACCAGAAGATCAACGCTCGCCTCCATAGATTGCAAAAGTCCGACCAGCTGGCTCCGCTCGCCTCTAAGTTCCCGGCTGAGTTCATCCAGTGCGCGCAAAATAAAATAAAACATCGCAGCCATGCCTGCAAAACAAAGCATCATGAAAACCATGAAAAAAACTGTTGGATCAAACATGAAAATCCTCTTTTGTAAAAGGAGAAATTAGTATATTTTCAAAATGTTGGACCATAAGCGGAAATTGCCCACATACTGATTGCACAGCAATAACACAGGCAGAACCAGCCTTCAACACAAAATTAACGGTCAAAAAAACATGGCTTCACCAAGCATTAAGCCCCTGATGCTGATGGCGGATCAGGACGGCAATATTTATGAACATCCAGAGCTTTTGATGGTTTGCAGACAAGGGGAAAACTTCAGCCTGCCCCGTCCTGATGAATTGATGCCTCTGCCAGCCGAAAGCGAGCTGTTTCTTTTGCCAGGCCGCCGCGCAGTGGGCCTGGACGAAGAAAGCGGCGAGCTTGAAATTCTGGAAGAAACCGCAGTGGCTGCGTTTGTTTCACCGGCCCACACCCTGAGCGGGCATGCCGCTTATGTCAACGAAGGCAATGCCCCCACCCTGCCCCTTTTCGCCTATGGGGCTGTGGGGTATGCCAACGGGCGCTTTTATGTTTGCGCCCGCAGGGTGGACAAGGACAACCGGCAGGTGTTCTGCGACATTCCCCAGGCCGCGATTAAACGCGAAGCCCGCAAACTTACGCAAAAATTCCCCAAAAACAGACTGATGCAGCATTTAATGGAAAAATGCGCCCTTACTTACGCCTGCCCTGCCGCGCGCAATCTGGCCCTGGGGCGCTATGAAGCGCCGCTTCCGGTGTCCCGGGTATGCAACGCCCGCTGTATCGGCTGCATTTCCGCCCAGGACCCCGACTCCAAAATTCAGACAACGCCGCAGTGCAGGCTCACCTTTACCCCCAGCCCGGAAGAAATTGTGGAGGTAATGCTTCAGCACGGGCAGCGTGAAACAAACACACCGGTGTATTCTTTCGGGCAAGGTTGCGAAGGAGAGCCGCTCACCGAAGCGGAAACCATAATCAAGGCCATTGCCCTGTTCCGTGAAAAGGAAGCGGAACAGGGGCTTGTGAAGGGCACAGTAAATATCAACACCAATGCCTCCCGCCCCGAAATGATGACAAGCCTCGCCCGTGCCGGGCTTTCATCAATGAGGGTAAGCCTCAACAGCCTGAGGCCAGAAGTATACGAACGCTACTACCGCCCTCAAAGCTACAGCTTCAATGACGTTCTGCAAAGCATAAAAACCGCCAAAGACAATGGCGTGTTCATATCGCTGAATCTGCTTTATTTCCCCGGCGTCTCGGATGGGGAACTTGAGATTGCGGCCCTGACCGATGCGCTTGAAACATATAAAATAGATTTCATTCAGCTCCGCAATCTGAACATTGATCCGGAAATGTATATTGAACTTATGCAGGGCATTGAATTCGGACCCAATGCCGGCCTTAACAACTTCCGCAAACGGATACAGCGCGCCTGCCCCCATGTGCAATTCGGCTACTTCAATCCCTATCTGGACAAAGACGGAAACGTGATCCCAAGCGGAGCTGCGCAAAGCACCTGATGCGCCCCTGCACCCTTAACAAGGGTAGCGCGCAACTGCAAAAGCGTGAAGAACGCCCGGAAGCCGCTTTAGCCGTTACCCGCCGTTAAACAGTAATGATCTAAAGCAAATTAATTTTGAGACACCCTCTTCGGGGCTTAATGTTGCTGTCTTCATCCGTTCAACTCAAATTCGTCATGGCTTAAAGCATAGGCGGAAATGAATTTCGCCTGCGTCTGCGAGGGGGGGGGGGCGACGCGGCTCGCGCCGCCAGAGCATTTTGCCAGAAATATTCTTTCTAATGTTCAAAGGCTCTGAAGACCAAGGGCCTGCGCCCGGCGCGCAATCAGGCTGGCTGGCGCCCGAAAACAGCTGGCTCCTCAAGAATGCAAGCATTCACGCAGAGAATAAACGAAACCTTTCCCGAACGGTAAAAGACGGTAACAGCACGTCTTTCCGCCAGCCACGCGCAAGGCGCTTTTTTTATTGCGTAAACAGCACAGATATCATACGCTTGATACTTCGTAATTAGGGGGAGCCCGCCGCACGGGCTGAGAGTGGGATTTAGTCTCTTACCCTTTGAACCTGACGCAGCTCATACTGCCGTAGGGAATAGTTATGAAACGGCTCGCCCTTTCCTGATGATTCCTTTTCGAGTGCTGCGTCCTTACCAAAAGGATGCCAAATGAATTTCCTGAAAAAAAATCTTGTTTTAACGGAATTAATCCACAAACACCTGGAAGAACTCTCGCTGGCCGAAGGCCTGGAAACAGGAGATATACTCGATGGGCTGAACTCCGGACGGATGGTGCTGCTGGGCAACCCGAATCACCCCGGCCTGAAACCGCAGCTTGTGGGCCAGCCCGCAAAGGTGAAGGTAAACGCCAACATAGGCACTTCACCGCTTTCCAGCTCACAGCCCGAAGAATTGCAAAAGCTGGAAATCGCGCTGAACGCTGGCGCGGACACGGTGATGGATCTTTCCATAGCAGGCAATCTGAATGAAATCAGAAAAAACATGCTCAACAGATGCGAAAAGCCTCTGGGAACCGTTCCTCTTTATGCAGTCGCCCAAAAATATATAGATGCGGGGAAAGACCCTGCCCTGTTCCGGGGCGAGGAACTGATCAAAGAGATTGGCAGCCAGGCGGAGCAGGGGGTTGATTTCATGACGCTGCACTGCGGAATTACCCGCAACAACATCGCATACGCCAGCAACACAAGACGGGCCATGGGCATAGTTTCCAGGGGAGGCTCCATTCTGGCCCGCTGGATCAGGGAAAACAACGAGGAAAACCCTCTGATTACCCGCTTTGATGAAGTTCTGGACCGCTGCCGCAAGCACAACGTCACCATCTCAATGGGCGACGGGCTGCGGCCGGGTGCAGGGTCCGATGCCGGAGACGCGGCGCAATGGGAAGAAGTGATCACCCTGGGAAACCTGGTGAGAGAAGCGAGAGACGCCGGAGTACAATGCATGATTGAAGGCCCCGGCCATGTGCCCATGCATGAAGTGCAGGCCCAGATCATAACGACCAAGAGACTGACGCTCAATGCTCCGCTTTATGTGCTCGGCCCCCTCGTCATTGACAGCTCCCCCGGATATGACCACATTTCCGGGGCGATAGGGGGGGCGCTGGCGGTTCAGGCCGGAGTTGATTTTCTATGTTACCTTACACCGGCCGAACACCTGACCTTGCCTGACGGAGATGATGTCCGGATGGGGGTAATCGCTTCCCGGATAGCGGCTCAGGCCGGAGAGGTAGCCCTGGGCAGGCCGTGGGCGATCGAGCGTGAGCAGGAAATGAACCGGGCCAGGATGAATTTGAACTGGGAAGGAATGCAGCGCATGGCCCTCGACCCTGTAGCAGTCTGCCACAGGCGCAAAGATTTCGCCGGTGAAGAGGTCTGTGCGATGTGCGGAGAATTTTGCGCAGTGAAAATGTCCCGCAACGAAAAATGGCAACCGGCAAAATAGACGCCCAGCCTGAACGCACTCCGGCTCCCCAGTCAGGAAAACAGATAACGGGAGCCGGAAAAACTCCATCCTCCGAATAAACATAAACTTTCCAGGCGTGATGTTTCAGCGGTGGTTGCAAAGAAGAACACAAGAGTTGCGCATGGCCCCGGCTAACCGCAACGTGAAATCTTTCTCCTGCTCCCAGCGTGAAACCCAGGCACTATTTGCTTGCTATCCTAAAACTTTGCATTTATGTATAGAGACTACACAATAATTTGCGCATTCCAGGAGCAACACATGAATCTGCAAGCATATCTTGAGGAAACGGGAAAAAAGGCCAAAGCCGCCGCCAGGATTGTGGCCTCGGCTTCATCGGAACAAAAAATCAGAGCTCTTACCCTGCTTTCCAAAATACTGCTTGAACGGGAACAGGAAATCATTGAGGCAAACAACATTGATGTGACGGAAGCCGAAAAACGGGGGCTGGACGAAGCCCGCCTTGCCCGGCTCACGCTTACCCCTGCTATTATAAAGGAAATGGCCGATGCATGCCTGTTTGTAGCCTCTCTGCCGGATCCTTTGGGCGCCATGGAAAGCCAGTGGCAACAGCCCAACGGGCTTCTGGTCGGACGCATGCGCATTTCGCTTGGTGTGATCGCAATGATTTTCGAATCACGCCCCAATGTGGTTATCGACTCCGCCATACTTTGCCTCAAAGCAGGCAATGCGGTCATCATGCGCGGAGGCTCCGAAGCGCTGCATTCAAACCTGAAGCTGGCCTCGCTCTTACATCTGGCCCTGCGGGAAGCGGGCTTGCCCGAAGACGCCGCCCAGGTGCTTGAGACGGCCGACCGAAACGCAATCAAAGAAATGTGCAAGCTTTCCAGATATATTGACGTAATCATTCCCCGCGGCGGCGAGGCCCTTATCAGTCTGGTAGCCTCCGAAGCCACAATGCCCGTGCTAAAGCACGACAAGGGCGTTTGCCATATTTATGTGGATGAGAGCGCAGACCTGGAAAACAGCATTGAGATTGTTTATAACTCCAAAGTGCAGCGCCCTTCCGCCTGCAACGCCCTGGAATGCCTGCTGGTGCATGAATCCGTTGCAGCGCCCCTGCTCCCCAGGGTGGCGGAAGTGCTGGGAGAAGCGGGGGTGTCTTTCCACGCCTGCCCGCGGGCGGCGGCCCTGATGCAAGGGGGATTTGCGGTGGTTCCGTTTGCAGAGGAAGACGGAGGCAAGGAATATCTCGCCCTTGAAATGGGCGTGCGAGTTGTAGACAGCATGGAAGAAGCCGTAAACTACATTGCGGCGCACGGCTCCAACCACTCCGAGGTAATTTTGACCAACAACCACTCCAACGCCATGTCTTTCCTGAGGGAAGTGGACGCATCCATGATTGCCGTGAACGCTTCCACCCGCTTCAATGACGGAGGGCAACTGGGCCTTGGCGCGGAGATAGGAATCAGCACTTGCAAACTGCATTCATACGGCCCCATGGGCGTCAAGGAACTCACAACCACAAAATTTGTGGTGATGGGCAAAGGGCAGATCAGAACGTAAACAACTAACAGGGCATGCCTCTTTCATGCCGGGGACTGCATGGAACGCGTTATTATCGTGGGAGGAAGCTTCAACCCGCTGCACAACGGGCATCTGCGCATCGCCATTGAGGCGCAAGAAGCCTTTGACGCCGCCAGAATTGACTTCATACCAAGCTTCAAGCCTCCCCACAAACAAGAGGAAGGGCTTTTGCCTTATGAACTGAGAGTCAAGGCCCTTGAACTCGCCCTGGAAACATGTGATGCTGCCCGAATAAACCAGTTCGAGGCGCTATCAGACAAGCCATCATATACATATTACACCTTGCAAGACTATGCCCGGCGCGAACCGGGCTCGGAACTGTTTTTTGTGCTGGGGTCGGCGGACTTTGCCAGTTTGGACTCCTGGCATAACTGGGAAGAACTGGTTAATCTTGCCAATCTTGTGGTTGTTCCCCGTTGTGGAGAAAATTTACCTGACTTTCTGAACACGGCCCGCGGCCTGTGGCCCGGCTGCGAACAGGCCGGAAACAATGCGCCGGGAATTTGCCTCAACCCTGGAACCGGGCCAGAAGCCAAACAGGCTTTTTTTCTGCCTGTGCCCCGGCTGGATATCAGCTCTTCGCTGATCAGAGAAAAATGGCGACACAACAAGAGCTTGAACTTTCTGGTTCCCCAGGCAGCGCTGAAGCTGCTGAGAGACAATTCCCGCGAAGTAAGCCGGATCTGGATGCAAGAGAAACAAACCTAAAACGCACATGCCTTTTCCGGGTGAATCATCAAAGCCACACAGGGGACGCAAGTGATAGCAACAACAGCCTCCAAAGAGGTAAGTGAAAATCTGGCCAGAGCGAAAGCCTATCTTAAACGGGATGACTGCCTCCGTTCTCTGGAGGCGGCAGCCGCATCCCTTGAATTTTACGCTCAAAAGAAAATTGTGGGAAACGCCAAGTTTCTGGCCGAAGTCAATTTTCGCGAATATATAAACGCACTTGCCCGGCATGGCATGGTCCGCAATTTTTTCCTGTCGCGGGGAATAACAAAAGAGCCGCTTATAATATACAAGGCGGGGCAGGAAGAAGAACTTGCCAAGGCCTTGCGCGTCCTGCTTCGCGCTCTGGAGGAAATCAGCCAGCAGGCAGAAAAGGCCGAGCAGAAGAAAGAAGAACAGGAGCGTGACGACTCGCTAAAAAAGGGCCTTGAGCTTATATACACAAAAGGAGAGGAAATCAGGGGCCGGGCAATACTGCGTCGGCATCTCGATGTTTATGGGCAAGAAGAAGGCGTTATGACGGAAGTAGCCGGGCATTTCCTTAAGGCCTCCCTCTCCCTTGAAGCTGCAGAACTCTATGAGCGGGCCATGGAAAAGTTCCCCAAAGACGCCAGGGCGTACCTGGGAGCGATTGAAGCCCATACCGCCTTGGGAGACAACGAGAAAGTGGAAAAAACCTATTTAAAAATAATCAAAGCGTTTGGCGGGCACCCCAAAACCTACCTGAACATGAGCAAATTCTACCTGGGCTGGCATAAAAGATTAAAAGCATACGAATACGCTCTCTGGGCTCTGCAAGGAGATGAAAACCTCAAGGAAGCTCAAGAGATAATGGACAAAATAGACAAAAGATTATAGTAGGTTAGGAAAGCCGGTAAAAACCATAAAAAAACAACAGACAGACATGGACGGCATCACACTCGAACATATTGGCGATACAACCATCTTGCGTTGCAGCCGCGCTCTCACCATAAACAACATCGATGAATTTATGGCTCTTTTCGACGCATTGATACAACGCCCGGAAATGGAACGCATCATGTTCGTGATCTCCCCTCAAACCAAGGTGGATGCCAGCGGCATAGGATTTCTGGTCCAAATGCATGCAATGCTTGTGGGGGGAAACAAGCGCCTTTATCTCTGCATGCCCCCGCAGGAAGCATTGAATATCTTAAAAGAACTTGAATTAACCGCCTTTTTAAGGATACTCACATCGGAAGAGGCCCTGTTGCTGCGTTTGCCCGACTAAGATAGGAGTGCATCAATTCCATGTGGTACTATATCCGCCATTATTTTGACCCAGATTTTGACCATCTGCATTTGAAGCCTACTGCGGACTCCAGGGGCAGGGTAAATCTGCGCAATCTCAATTATGTCCAGAACGTGGTAAAAGGCCAGGTGCTGGCTGAACTCCTGCCCATCACAGAAAACATGTCCCCGCTGCCGGAAAGACGGTTCATCATGCGGGACCCCATATTGCCTGCCGGGGCCAACACGGAAATAGATCCGGAAAATCCGAACCGCCTGCTGTCCTCAATTAACGGCTTTGTTTTTTATTACAACAAAGAAATCACGGTGAAGCATCTGCTTAATGTGCGCCGCAACATAGACCTGCATACGGGCAATATAGTTTTTGTGGGAGATCTGGCGGTTCACGGCGACGTCACCTCCGAGTTCGAGCTCAGAGCAAATAACGTTATGGTAAAAGGGATTATTGAGGCCGCGTTCATTCGCACAATTGGCTCGATAATCGGTAAGGGAGGCTTCAAGGGAAGCCAGGAAGGAAAGCTGATAGCGGAAAAGGACATCCGGCTGGCCTTCGCGGAAACAGGTGAAATTCGCGCAAGAGACAAAATAGCCATTGACGGGTCATGCCTGCACTGCAATATTTACACTGGAAACCTGATGGTGCGCGGCAGGCTGGCAGGGGGAACAAT
>CAZJFJ010000079.1:0-9499 GCA_964545305.1 uncultured Desulfovibrionaceae bacterium | reverse complement strand
CCAGGTCGCTTACCAGACTTCTGGCCAGCACGCCCACTCCGCCGCCACGGTCGATACATTTTTTGCCGCGCGGGCCGAGTGTGTTGCTTGTGGCCGTGCGGGTCAAGTCGCCCAGAAGGTTTTCAAACCGTTTTTGCTTGATGCGATCGGATATAAAAACAAACGGCGTGTAAATAAGGATTGAGAGCCCAAGGTTTGTTATTTGCAAAATTGATCCTGACCATGAGCCGGTTACAATATAGCCGCTGACCAGAGTGGGGGTTGTCCAGCTTGCTTCGGCGCTGGGGGGCGGCACCAGGCCGAAATACATGGCTGCATAAGTTGTGAGTGTGAGCAACAGCGGGGTTGCTATGAAAGGAACAAGAAAGGCCGGGTTGATTATAATAGGCAAGCCGAAAATGATGGTCTCGTTGATATTGAACAGCCCCGGCAGAGAGGAAAGCTGGGCTACCTTGCGGTTGGCTGCATCGCGAGAAAACAGCAGGATGCTGATAATCAGCCCAAGGGTTGTGCCGGAACCGCCTGGGTAGACAAAATGGTCAAAAAACTCTTTTGTCACAATGTTGGGAAGAGCAAGCCCGGCTGCCGCTGCGGTAATGTTCTGGCTCGACGCTGCGTTATAAACATCATGGGTAATCGGCGCAAGCAGGTTGGGGCCGTGAATGCCGAAAAACCATGTTACCTGCGAAAGAAAGGAATAGAGAAGAGCCCCACCCAGTTCGCTGTTAACTTCAGAGAATGAGAACTTGAGCAGAGTGTAGAACAGCTGGTGAGGGTTGTCTATGGGGACATGATTGTCCTGCAGGGGTAGGGCGGCTTCAACAAGGGAAATTGCCTCTGCGATGGCCAGCTTGATAATTACAAAGATTGTCAGCGTGAGCAGGGAGGGTATCAGTATTTCAAAAGTCTGGGGAATAATCTGATCCGCCTCTTCCGCCGAGAGCCTGAGCCTGAGCTTGCGTATGCGGGAAAAGGCGAGCATCATGGAGGTCGATAGACAGGCTGTGAGCAGAGACACAAAAAGCCCTGACACCCCGCTCCACTGCCAAAGGTCGCTTCTTGTGGAATCGAACGGCTGCATGAGCAGCAAAACGGTTGTGAAGGCCACCATTGAACCCAGAATAGGGTTGACCTGCCTGAGCGAATACGTTTCATTGTGCAGTTCGATAAGGTTGTAGCTGACACTGAAAGAAAGAACCAGTGAGAGAATGCCGACAGTGGAGTTGAAAAGCCAGATACCTGCCGTTTTCCATGTCGGGCCGAAAAACTCGAACATGAAATTCTGGTAGCTGGGCAAAGGAAAATTGACAAACAAAAGCCCCAGCGCTCCGGCCAAAAGCAAGGGCATGGTAACAACAAAGCCATTGCGAATGGCTTGCATGATTTTATTTGTTTGAATGGAGGAAATTATTTTAGGCACGACCTGGTTTCCTAAAATTGTAAAACTTCATATAGATTCATATAAGAAATAGGGGTTTTAGTCTACTATTAAAGAGAAATATAAATATATACTAATCTGGGGTTGCTTTTAGTGCATTTATTTGTTTTTTAATTTCCTTGAAACCTTTTAAAATAAAACTGCTTCACCGTCCGGCAGCAGGGGCCTTGGCTGCGTCTAGAAGGAATGGGCAGAAAAGACTTCTGCCCATTCCTCTGGGCGAAGAGCCTGAAGCGGGTCTATCTCAAAGTTTTTCATGTTTGAGATGCCCTACAAGGATTTCAACAAGTCCTTGCCGCGGAGGAGGCTCAGACGGTTTTCCCTGACATCAGGGGCTATTTCAAATGCTAATTGCTATGGCGTCACAAAAATGTTGATTTCTTTGCTTTGGAGTAATGAGTGAAGGCTGTCAGAGAAAATATTCGATGCTTAATTTTACTTTTTGGGATTTTGGGAGTGTTTTTGTTTGTTCCGGCAAATGCTGCCAAGGCTGAAGACGACACCGCTCCTGCAACCTACGGGCAAGAGGAAGGGAAAAAAAGCAGCTTTAGCACTGGAACAAGCTTTTTCGATAAAGCCGAACTTAGTGGCAGCCTGGTGTATTTTCAGCGCAAACGTCTGCGTGAGAATATAGACTCCGGGCGCATGGACACAAATCTCAATCATGCTACCAGCCAGGCTAATATGGATTTCCGCTCAGGTTTTGCCGGCGGCGTGCTAGGCGTGGATTTTGCGGCTTTCGGAGGTTATGATTTGTGGAGCAGCGGCGCTCCGGACCATGAAATGAATTTTGTGCCCTGGAGCAACCCCTGGCATCCGGACTGGAGTAAAACTAATACCAAGGATGGCGCTTCAATCTATACTGCGGCCCTGAAGTTCAAAGGCGGCCCCGCATGGGGGCGGGCAGGCTATTTTCAGCCCACCGGGCCTGGTGTGCTGGGGGTGAACTGGTCCATATTCCCAGGGACTTACCAGGGCGCTGAAATAGGTGGCGATTTTGGCAATTTGACTTTGTCCGGGGCTTGGGTGAACGGCTACAAGGCTCCCTGGTTCACTGACGTTTACAGTTTTCGCAAACGTGACGGCGAAACCCGGGTGGATCATTTGTGGTCATTTGGGGGACGTTATCGGTTTGATAGCGGTTTTTCAGTGGAGCTGGCTTACGGGGAAGCTCAGGACTATTTGAGAAACGGTCATTTGAAACTGGGGCATGAACATGTCTTTGAAGGTGGCAATAAGATGAATTCTGGGTATTCGCTTTATGCCATGCAGGATAACGATGACAGCGGCGGGCTTAACGACAATTTTGATGGCACGGCCTACCAGCACTATTTGCACCTCCAGTATCAGACAGGGCCTTGGACTCTTAAGGGGGAGTTCACCTACACATGGGCTCCGCAAAATAACCCCGAACAGTTGGGTTATTTTGCCTACCGTATGGTCAATCCCAACGGAGGAGCCAAAGGGGCATATGATGTGTGGTGGGATGCCCGGTCAGACTGGAACCATCATGAGGAGAAAGCTTTTTTTATAGGCGCATGGCGCACCCTGGACGATCTCCTGCCGGCACGAGGTTTCCGGGCCGGAATTTCCGGGGCTGCGGGATGGGACGGGAAGGCTTACGGCGTGGCCGAACGCTTGCGCGAGCAGGCCCTCAGCCTGGATTTCAGCTACACTGTGCCGGAGGGATTCTTTGAGGGCGCTTTTGCTTCAGTGCATTTTACCGAATATAACAATGCCTCGCATCAGAGAAGCTGGGAGCATTTCAAGAACGCCTTTCAGGATGAGCGCGATGTGAAAATTATAATATCCATTCCGTTCAGCATGTAAAACAGGCCAGCCATTCTATTTGTCTGCAAGCGGGAAAGGGGGGACGGAATTCTTGTGTTGGGGGGGATTTTTTATAAGTAAGCCGTGTGGTTTCCTAGTGGTTTTTTTCAGTTTCTGGAGTGGGGTGGTGAGGGGAAAACGGTGGCGGGACTGTGCTTTGGTCTTTTTTCATTCATGTTGTTCAAAAAGGTAATAAAAATACGATTTTTCAGTTTGATTTGGCGTTTGGGGTTTGCCTGAGTTGTTGCCAGAATATTCCTTGCATAAATCGTGCAAAATATGGCAATATTATTTTAACGCTAGGAAAAACCGTATTCATGGATGATGTGTAAATGGCTCTTGAGCTAAGACAGCATTTAAAACTGACCCAGCAACTGGTAATGACCCCCCAGCTTCAGCAGGCAATCAAGCTGTTGCAGCTGTCCCGTCTGGAACTTCTTGAAACCGTTCAGCAGGAACTTCTTGAAAACCCCTTTTTAGAAGAGGCGGAAAATGAACTGGCGGTTGAACTTGATAATTCTGATGACCTGCGCCCGCAAGAGGAGCAGCGGGATGTGGTTTACGAGAATGAACTTGCTACCAATGCGGATTGGGAAGACTATCTGGGCGAATTCGCCTCATCTTCGCGCCAGGCGCAGTTGAAGGAAGTGGATATTTCCGAAGAGGACACACCGTTTGAGGCGCGTTTTGCCGCCAAACCAACCTTGGAAAGCCATTTGCACTGGCAGTTGCGCCTTTCCCGTCTTACTGAGCGCCAAAAAAAAATAGGTGAATATATCCTCGGCAGCCTTGACTCTTCCGGCTACCTTTCTGCCTGTATGGAAGAAATTTGTGAAATGGCGGAAGGCTCTGAAGCAGAGGTTGGGGAGGTGTTGCATGCCATTCAGCGTTTCGACCCGGTGGGAGTGGCCGCCTCCAGCCCCCAGGAATGCCTGCTGGTTCAGATTGAGGTAAACGGATATGACCGGGACCCGGTTCTGGTTGAGCTTGTCCGTGATCATCTCGAAGATTTGGAGCAGCGGCGCTACAAGCCTTTGCTTAAAAAATTTTCATTGGACATTGATGATCTGCAGGAATACCTGCACCTGATTACCAGCCTTGACCCCTTGCCGGGGGCAAGCTTCGGGGGTGACGAGCCTTTATATGTAAGCCCGGACGTTTATGTGTATAGTTATGAAAATGATTTTGTGATTGTGCTGAATGACGAGGGGCTTCCGCACCTGCAGCTGAACGACATGTATGAGGGCAACCTGGGCCGTGTGTCGGACAAGGACCGGGACTATATCCAGGAAAAGATCCGGGCGGCTTCGTGGCTGATAAAAAGTTTGCATCAGCGCCAACGCACCTTATATAAAGTAGTAGAGAGCGTGGTGCGCCACCAGAGAGAATTTTTCCGGGAAGGGGTGGCGAAGCTCCATCCGCTTATTCTTAAGGATATAGCGGAGGACATTGAAATGCATGAATCCACGGTGAGCCGGATTACAACCAATAAATTTGTGGCCACGCCGCACGGAATTTTTGAATTGAAGTTTTTCTTCAATTCTGCGCTGGAGCTTGACGACGGCACCCAGGTGGGTTCTGAAAGCGTGAAAATGCGCATCAAGAATTTAATTGCCGGGGAGGATTCGCATAACCCGCTTAGCGATGAGAGGATTGGCGAAATTCTGAAGGAGCAGTTAAAGATTAATATTGCCAGGAGAACTATTGCGAAATATAGAACAGCTATGGGCATAGAGTCGTCATCCAGGCGCAAGAAAATTTTTTAGGTTTTCAAGATTCGGAAATGACTGGAGTTTCTTGCCATTTCTGCCACAATGAATGTTAAGGAGGAAGTATGAACATACACGTTGCATTCAAACAGCTTGATTCTTCCGACCAGTTGAAACAGTATGCTGAAAAACGTTTGACCAAGTTGTCTAAATTCATTCCCAATGACGACAATGTTGAAATTTTTGTGGCGCTTAGTGTCGACAAATTCCGGCATGTCGCGGAAGTAAATATCCGGGGCCAGCAGCTTCACGTTTCCGCCCTTGAAACTTCGGATGATATGTATGCCAGCATTGATATGGTTTTGGACAAACTGGAAGCCCAGGTGAAGAAGCAGTTTGAGAAAATCAAGGACAAGCGCCGTGGCATGAAGCAGGCGCGGATGGTGCGGATGGATTTGATCTCCTTTGATGATGTGGAAAACCCTGGAGAGCATCAGATAATCCACTCGGATTCATATGAGCCTAAACCGCTTCATGTGGAGGAAGCTGCTGTTCAGCTGACCAAGTCCAGCCATGAGTTTTTGGTTTTTGTCAACGCAGATAACGACAAGGTGAATGTTATTTATAAACTTAGAAGCGGGGGCCTTGGCCTGATTGACCCCGACGTGTAACCTGTATTTTCCCCAGGCGTGAAAACGCGCCTGGGGAAAATTTTAGGGTGATTTATATGCCCAATCCAGTGTCCTTTCCTCTGATTATCATATCCGGTTTGTCCGGCGCAGGAAAAAGTACTGTTTTGCATGTGTTTGAAGACATGGGATATTTTACTGTGGACGGCCTCCCGGCGGATCTTGTTTCGGACATGCTTAATGTGCTCAACCAGGACAGCCTCGCCCGGTATAAAGGGCTGGTCATGGGGGTAGACACCCATGATCCCGGATATTTCAACCTGCTTCATCGCGAACTTTTGAAAATTGAACCGGAAGGGTTCACGCCGTTCATACTATTTATCGAGGCCTCGCCCGAGGCGCTGATGCTTCGCTATGCCACCACACGCCGCCCTCATCCTCTTGAGCGCGAGGGGTTTAGCCTTGAGCAGGCGATGCTTGAGGAAAAGCAGCGTCTTGCTTCCATGAGGGATATGGCGGATCTGGTTTTGGACACCTCGTCGTACAATATTCACGATTTGCGCCGTGCCATTCAGAACAAGTGGAGCAATTTGCAGGCTCAGGAGGGGCTGATGCTGCTGCGGGTCAACCTGATTTCTTTCGGGTTCAAATATGGTTTGCCTGCGGAGGCTGAAATGGCTTTTGATTTGAGATTTTTGCCTAATCCCTATTTTGTTCCGGAGCTGAAGGAGCTTACGGGAAGATCGGCGAAAGTTGCCGACTATGTGCTTGGCAGCAAGGAAGGAGGGAAATTTTATAATAAACTGGAAACCTTCCTGTTTGATGTTTTGCCCATGTATGAGGCTGAAGGCCGGTTTCGGGTGTCCGTGGCCATCGGCTGCACCGGGGGAAAACACCGTTCTGTTGCTTTCGCAGAGGCCCTGAATAACGCCTTGATTAAGGCCGGATATCTGGTTACGCTGGAGCACAGGCACATGGCATTGGGTTAATTATTAAGAATTTGGAATTGATATGAATAATAAGAATGAGAATATAGAATCGGCCGGTATCCTTGTCATTACTCACTCCAATTACGGAGAGGCATTGCTGGCTGCTGCGGAGAGCATTTTAGGGCCCATTGAGAACTGCGCGACCTTGAGCGTTGACATCACCGCCGATGTAAAGGAAACCATTGACGGGTTGCGCAGCATTGTTGAAAAAATGAACAAGGGAAACGGCGTTCTTATTTTGACCGACATGTTCGGCGGAACTCCAACCAATTTAAGCCTGTCTCTGCTCTCAATCCAGGGTGTGGAGGTTGTTACCGGAGTGAACCTGCCGATGATTTTGAGAGCCGCCGGCCACAGCACTACCAGAATAGAAGTTCTGGCTGAAGAGGCCAAGCAGGCAGGGCTTCAGGGCATAGTTTCGGCCAGCGATATGCTGCGCAAGAAAAAAGGCTGAAAAATGTTGTGGTTCAGGATAGACAACCGTCTTGTGCACGGTCAGGTCATTGAGGCATGGCTTCCCTATCTTGAAGCGGGCCGTCTCCTGGTCGTGAACGATGCCATAGCTGACGACCAGCTTCAGCAGAGCATAATGTCTCTTGCGGTGCCACACAAGGTAAAAGTCGAATTTTTGCCTTTGGATGCGTTGCCGTTGGCCCTGAGGTCTGCGGAGCAGAATAATACTTTGGTTTTGTTTGCCAACTGTCAGGATGCGTGCCGCGCCTTTGAGCTAGGCGGGTTGTTCAAGGTGCTGAATATTGGAAACCTTCACTACGCTCCAGGGAAAGAGCAAATTTGCGTGCATGCGGCGGTTTCCGAGGATGATGCCGGATGTCTCTGCTACTTGCGGGAGCATGGGGTGGAGCTTGATTTTCGCTGTGTGCCCAATGATAAACCCAAAATTGAGCATTTTTGAACAGGCCGGGTCAATTTTTCATGCCCGGGTTTACGGGTTTAACTGAATAACCAATCTGAACAAAATGACTTCAATTCTGCCATCAGTCTTGCCTCTTTTAGGCGCCGCCGCGCTGTTTGGCCTTGCCACGGTGTTTCGTTTTTCATTTTACGCGGGGTTTGTGGAGCGCCCCGTCAGCATAGCGATAATCTGGGGCCTTTTTACCGGAGACTGGGAACTGAGCCTGGCACTGGGTGTTTTTTTCGAATTGTTCTGGATGGACCTGATCGGAGGGGGGACGTATCTTCCTCCGAACGCCAATCTGCCTCTCCTTTTTTGTCTTTTCCTGTCCGCCGTTTTTCGCGGGCAGGGAGTCGATATCCCAAATCCGCCCCTTGTTTTCATCATGTTGGCCATTCCCCTGGCTTTTGCCGGAACGGCCCTTGAGCAGAGGCAGAGGCAGAATCAGATCGCTCTGCACGAACAGTTTGTGGAAGAGTTGCAGATGGAGAAACCCATCTCCACCGGGCTGATTCTCCGCTCTATGGCTGGATTGTGGCTTAAGTCCGCCTTTCTTTTTATTCTGGCCGGGCTTGCGGGGCTTTGTTTATTTGGTCTGGCCGTTTCCGCTTACGGGGCCCTGCCTGGCCCGAAGAGACTTGACTGGCCGGTGCTATGGCTGACTGCTTCGCTGGGAGGGCTGCTTTCCTTGCGTACCAGGCGGGCCGTGGTTTCGCTTGGGATTACCCTCGGTATTTTTTGCATATTGCTGCTGCGGGGCTGATTGTGGGAAATGACCGGTATTACATCCCGGCTTTGCCTCTGTTTCGTTTTGAACAGGAAATAAAGCGCAGCCGTTTCATTGTAAGCATAGCGCATGCGCAGGACATTGAGTCCGCCAGGGAATTCGTCTCCCAGATCAGGCAGGAATTTCCCGATGCAACCCACAATTGCTGGGCCTGCGCCGTAGGCCCTCCCGGCGACACGGCGAAAGTGGCCTTTTCTGATGATGGAGAACCTCAGGGCACGGCGGGGCGTCCTATGCTCCATGTTCTTTTGCATGGCAAGGCCGGGGAAGTTGTAGCGGTGGTGACGCGTTATTTCGGCGGAGTGAAACTTGGGGCCGGCGGGCTTGTCAGGGCATATTCAGGAGTCGTGGCCGCAGCTGCCGAGGAGCTTCCGGTCAAGGAAAAGATAATTCCCGTGCGCCTGAAAGTGCTTGTGGCCTATAGCCATGTAACTCAGCTCAAGCGTTTGTTTGAACGGACCGAAGCGGCTATTGAGCGGGAAAAATTTACAGATTATGCGGAGTTCATAATCAGTATTCCTCAGGAACACGTTGAAACCGTGGAACATGACGTTTCCGAGCTTACTTCGGGGCAGGGGCGGGTGAAAAAAGAAGACCCGGAAGTTTAATTATATTTAAGTTTGGCGCCCGCAGGCTTTGACATTTGGCGGGCGCGCGAGTATTATACGCGGGCTGTTCGTCTGCTGCCGGGAGGCGCAAGGCGGGCATAAGCTGAATTATTAAATGTCGCAGGAGTGAATATACATGGCAAAGTCTTCCAAGCCCAAGCCGAATCCGGCTACTGAACCGGCTGGCGTTCCGCTTACCGGCGTCAAGGCGGATAAACGCCTTTTACAGGCCCTCAAAGACGATGTCGCCCCAGAGGCGACTCCAGCGATGCAGTTTTTGCTTGATCACGCAAAAGCCATAACTTACTTTGTTATTGCGGCTGTGCTTGTGGCGGCGGTGCTGATTGGCTACCGCTGGAACCATAAAAAGAATATTGAAGAAGGGCAGGGCGCCATAGCCGAGGCTCTTGCCAAAAAAGACAGAGCCGGGGCTATTTCCGCTTTGGAAGCATTGGCTCCAGATTTGCCGTCCGAGCTTCTGGTTGGTGTATACAATGAAATAGTCTTTCGTGCGGAGGCCGGAGGGGATTTTGCCAAGGCCGCTGCATATTGGGAAAAAATTTATAATGAAACTCCGGATACCAGTTTTAAAACCG
>CAZJFJ010000078.1:0-9554 GCA_964545305.1 uncultured Desulfovibrionaceae bacterium | reverse complement strand
TGTCCAGAAGGCAGATGCGCATCAGGTTCAGGCGTCGTCCCATGTCGGCGATCATTGTGTCTGCCTTGGCCCTGGCCAGGATGCGCACGCGCAACTCTTCAATCTCTCCGAAGGCGAGTTCCATTAAATGGCCCACGAAAGGATCGGAAGAATATTCCGCCTCATGCAAAATAGATTTGAAATTTTTGCTGGCCCCTACCGTTTTTTTCAGGGCAAGCCAGAATGCGGCAATTCCGGCGTGGTCTATCTGCGAAAGGTCGATATCCTTTGTCTGGGGCATGTTATGTCCTGCCGCGGTTGTGTAAGAGGCTTGTTGCAGACCTTCCGGCAATGATTGCAGCGCCGTGCGGCCCCCAAATGCTCAAAAAGCCCGAGCGTGAACAAGGAGGCCTTGGCGGGCTTTGGAAAAAAATCAGGTGTTGACGGCCTTGAGCGTTTCTTCAAGAGATTTCAGCAGATCTGCGCTACAGCCTTCATTAAACCCGCACAGGGTACGCATGCTGGCCAAAAGCAGGTCAGTGCGCAGGGTAACCTCAAGCATTCCGTTGTTAATCACACAGTGGTCGCCTTCCAGGCGCAGGAGATAGGCGCGGCGGTCTTTGTCCGCTCCGCTTCCGGAGGCGATGTAATAGACCTGCTCCCCTTTGTCGGTGACGTAAAGGCGCTGCCTGGTTATGGAATTGCTTTCTTCGTCATAGTAGGAGCATTCCGAAAAAATGCGTCCCCTGAACTGGAGTTCTCCGCCATGATCATTGGCCAGTACTATTTGCTCCATATTGTCGCCTGAATAATTCTGCATATCTATGCCCTCCTGCCCTGTGGCAGATGTTTGCAGGACTTGCCAAAATGTTGACCGCCAGCCAATAATAAAAATCAACCCATAAGACCGGGCTAGTCCTCTTCCAGGTTTCTTTTGCCGCCAAGAACTCCGGTAGGCAAAAGAAGCTGGGTAGGCACCGGTTTTTTTTCTTTCGCGCTTCTTTTCTTCTCGCGTTCCGGGTTTTCCGCCTCTTCTTCACGCCGGGCCGCAAGCTCTTCCTTGGAAAATAACTCGCCGCCGCCTTTGGCGCTCCAGAAAACCTCAAGGTCTATGCGGGATATGCGCCACCCTCGCCCCAGGCGGGCGGCTTGCAGCTGCCCGTCCATAATTGCCCGGCGCAGCGTCTCTTTGTGGCAAGAGAGCAAGTCTGCGGCTTCGCTGAGGGTGTAGGTAGTTTTAAGCATAGCTGTCTGCCGGGCTTGGGCTGGGCAAGGGTTTCTTTTGTGAAGAATTGCCTTTTTGCCGCTATGCCCCCCGAGGCTCCCGCTTTAAGGAGTGATAGATAAAATCCGCTCCCTTCAAAAGATATCGACAATTAGCCACATTTTATTCATTACCAATATAGGTTGTTGTGTATCATCTCTGATTAACTCATGTCAACAGTTATTAACTTTAATTGATTAAAATTTCATATGCTCTGTTAATGGGCTTCTGAGCAAACCAATGAGTGTTGGTTCTTCGCATTAGCTGCAAGGCATTATATTACATTGTGATTGTGCTGGAGCTGCCACAGCCCGGCGCGGGTTACTGGAGTCAGGCGGTTATGCAGTGTTCGCCGTGCGGGTTACTTGCTGAACCGGCCGGAACGTGGTATGTAAAAGAAATTATTTTATTGAACTTCAATATTGCTGGAAAGCCCCAGCCTTCACTGCAACAAACCGGAGATGAAACATGTCCAAGCCCGCCCCGGCAGGAAAAGGGAAGCGCGGCCTCACCCCAGAGGAAATGCGCCTTGAAGCGTTGAACACCGCCCTTGGCACAATAGAGCGCAAATACGGCCAGGGTTCGATTATGCGTCTGTCTGACAACGCGCATGTGCAGGTCCCGATTATCCCCACCGGTTCTATCGGGCTGGACCTTGCCCTGGGTGTTGGCGGCATCCCGCGTGGCCGCGTCACTGAAATTTATGGTCCGGAATCTTCCGGCAAGACTACCCTTGCCCTGCATATTCTGGCTGAAGCCCAGAAGCTGGGGGGAGTGGTCGCTTTCATCGACGCCGAACACGCTTTGGATGTGGCCTATGCAAAACGCCTGGGCATCAACACTGAAGATCTTCTTGTTTCCCAGCCCGACTATGGGGAACAGGCCCTTGAAATAGCGGACATGCTGGTGCGTTCCAGCGCGGTCGACGCCGTGGTCATCGACTCTGTAGCCGCCCTCATTCCCCAGGCAGAGCTTGAGGGGGCCATGGGCGAAACCCAGGTGGGAGGGCAGGCCCGCCTGATGTCGCATGCGCTGAGAAAACTTACCGGAACCATTCACAAATCGCGCACAGCGGTTATTTTTATAAATCAGATACGCATGAAGATCGGTACCATGAGCTACGGCAACATGAGCCCTGAAACCACTTCGGGCGGGCAGGCGCTCAAGTTTTACAGCTCCATCCGGCTGGATATCCGCCGCATACTCACGCTGAAGGACAAGGAAGAGGCCTATGGGATCAAGTGCCGGGTGAAAGTGGTTAAAAACAAGATGGCTCCGCCTTTCCGCGAAGGAATTTTCGATATTATTTACGGCACCGGAATTTCACGCACCAGTGAAATCATTGATATGGGCGTTGAGGCTGGAATTGTGGACAAAAGCGGGGCATGGTTCGCTTTCGGCAAGGAAAAGCTCGGGCAGGGCAAAGAAAATGTACGTGCGTTGCTTGATGAGGATGCAGAGCTTCGCACCCAGATTGAGAGCAAGCTTATGGAGCATCTGGGGGTAAACCCCAAAACTCAGGTGGATATGAGCGTAGAGGACGGGCCTTTGCCTGAGGAAGATTTGCTTGAATCCAGGCCGCTTGCGGAAGATGAGCAGGAATAGGGAATTTGTAGTTTTACCGTAATTTTGTTGCCGCGCGAGAGCGCGGCAACAGTACATTATCAGGGCTGGACAGGAAATCAGAAAGGCTGGCCCGGCAGGAGTTTTAAAGTGATTACAGCCAATCAGATACGGCGGATGTTTATTGAATTTTTCAAGGAGCGCGGGCACGAACCGGTGGCCTCTTCTTCGCTGATTCCCAGGGACGACCCAAGCCTTCTGTTCACCAACGCGGGCATGGTACAGTTCAAGCGGGCGTTTCTGGGGCAGGACAAACCCGGCTACACCCGCGCCACAACCGCGCAAAAATGCCTGCGCGTGGGCGGCAAGCACAACGACCTGGAAAATGTAGGGCGCACCGCGCGTCACCACACCTTCTTTGAAATGATGGGCAATTTTTCGTTTGGCGACTACTTCAAGGAAGACGCCATTAAATATGCCTGGGAATTTCTGACCGTGCAGCTTGGGCTTCCGCAGGAAAAACTTTACGCCACCGTGTTCAAGGATGATGAGGAGGCGGTCGATCTTTGGCTGAAAAACACCCCCCTCACCCGCGAGCGGATATTCAAGCTGGGCGAAAAGGACAACTTCTGGGCCATGGGCGATACCGGCCCTTGCGGCCCATGTTCCGAAGTTTTGTTCGACCAGGGCGAGCACATGAAATGCGGCGACAATTGCGGCATAGGCCTGTGCGATTGCGACCGGTTTTTGGAAATTTGGAACCTGGTGTTTATGCAGTATGATCAGGTGGCTCCGGGCAAACGTGAAAACCTGCCCAGGCCCAGCATCGACACCGGTCTTGGCCTTGAACGCGCCGCCGCAGTGTGCCAGGGGGTCAACTCCAATTACGATACCGACCTCTTTCAGGACATTATCCAATACATCTGCGGGCTGGCCGGAGTTACCTATAAAAAGAGCGACCCCAACACCGATGACGGCGATACCGCTTTGCGTGTAATTGCCGACCACAGCCGGGCTTTGGCGTTCATGATTACTGACGGCATTCTTCCTTCCAATGAGGGCCGCGGCTATGTGCTGCGCCGTCTTATTCGCCGCGCGTACAGGTTTGGCCGTCTGATCGGCCTGAATGATCCTTTCCTGTATAAAACCTCCGCCAAAGTGGTTGAAATCATGGGTGAGGACTACCCCGAGCTTCATGAAAACAAGGAATTCATGGCTCGTGTGGTGCGCGAGGAGGAGGAACGTTTTGAACGCACCCTGGACAAAGGGCTGGGCATGCTTGAGAGCGTGTTGGAAAACCTTGCAAAAAGCGGCGGAAGCAATGTTTCCGGCGAAGACGCTTTCCGGCTTTACGACACTTACGGCTTCCCCATCGACATTATTAATGACATTGCCGAAAACCGCGGAATGAGCGTTGACGCAGGGGCTTTTGACCGCTTGATGGCCGAGCAGAAGGAACGGGCGAAGGCCGCCTGGAAGGGCTCCGGCGAAGTGGACATCGCCGGGCGTTTTGCAAGCCTTCTGGAAGACGGCCTGGAGTCCCAATTTGTCGGTTATGATGGACTTGAAGCGCATTCCAGAATAATTTCCCTGCTTGATGAGGGCGCTGGAGCAACTGATGGCGTAAGGGAAGGGAAAAAAGGCTATCTGGTAACCGGGCAAACTCCTTTTTACGGCGAGTCCGGCGGGCAGACCGGGGATTTGGGCAGCATTCACACCGCCACCGGCACGGCCATGGTGCTTGACACCTTGAAGCCTTCGTCCAAACTGATTGTGCATCATGTTGAAGTGGTGGACGGGGAAATTCTGCTCGACCAGGAGGCGGAGCTCAAAGTCGGCTCGGAAGAGCGTCTTGCGGTTGCCCGCAATCATACTTCAACCCACCTCCTGCATGCCGCTTTGCGCCGGACTCTTGGGGGGCATGTGCAGCAGGCCGGTTCGCTGGTATCCCCCACCCGGCTGCGTTTCGACTTCACTCATATTTCAGCGATCACTCCCGAAGAACTTGCGGAAGTTGAAAACGATGTAAACCGGATGATTCTGGCTGACACGCCGCTTACGGTGGGCCTCTACACAATGGAGCAGGCCAAGAAAAAAGGCGCCGTCGGTCTGTTTGAAGATAAGTATGGCGATGAGGTCCGGGTTGTGGAAGTGCCGGGAGAAAGTATGGAGCTTTGCGGCGGCACCCACCTTGAAAGAACCGGCCAGGCCGGTCTGTTCACTATTCTGTCTGAAAGCGGAGTTGCCGCGGGAGTGCGCCGTATTGAAGCCGCCACAGGCTGGAACTCGCTTGAGGTGCTTCACAAGCTCAGGCAGGAAATGGCGGACATTTCCGCTCTGGTCAAGGCCCGCCCAGGAGAACTGGTGAAGAAGGTAGAGGGCTTGCAGCAGGAGCTTCGCAACACCCGCAAGGAAATGCAGCGGGTAGCGGCTCAGGCCGCCTCCGGCAAAGGACGCGACATGATGGGCGAGGTTGAGGAAATTGGCGGGATCAAAGTTCTGGCGGCCCGCACTCCGGCCCCTAATATAAAGGTGTTGCGCGAGCTTATGGATGATGTCCGCTCTAAACTGGAGAGCGGCATTATTTGCCTTTCTTCGGAAGAAGAGGGCAAGGCCAGCCTGATTGTGGCGGTGTCCAAGGATTTGCTTGAACGCTTCAAAGCGCCCGACCTGATTAGGGAAATAGCTCCGTTTATCAATGGCAGCGGTGGAGGCCGGCCTGAAATGGCTCAAGCCGGAGGGTCTGATTCGTCCGGGCTGGACAAGGCTTTTGCCAGACTCAAGGAGCTGCTGGCCTCCTGATTCTACTGAGAGCATTTTACACTTGAAATGCTCTGCAGGGATTTGTCTTCAAATCCTTGCCGCCAAATGATTGTAGGTCGACAAAGCCGACCTACAATCATTTGAGGGGTTAACTGCTCTAGCTGCATTCAAAACCCGGCCCTTAATCTTGGGGCCGGGTTTTTTTGTGCCTGGAACAGAACGGCTTTGGCGCATTTCAACCTTTCAATCTTCACACGTTCCAATATAAGGAAGCATCTGATCCGGCAGTAACTGAAGGACGCGCTCTTGGGCGTAGCGGTTTTGCCGGACTGTCATACAGCGGCAATTCAAGCATTGTTTGCGTGAACAATGGTAGAGCAGGAGGCTTGGAATGGTCTGCCCGAATGCATTTGAGGGGTTAACAGGCCCTAGACCGGGCCATTTTTTAATTTTTGGGAGGCTGAAATCCGTGGAGCCGTTACCCGCCGAAATGGTCAAAGCCGTCCATATCCAGCGGCTTTCCATTTACCAGCAACGGGCCTTCACTTACTTTCCCAATTATTTGCGTGTGCCCGCCGGATTCTTCCACTGCTTTTTCAATATCTTCCGGGTTTTTCGCCGTTCCCAGCAGCAGATAGTCTTCCCCGCCCAACAGGGCTTCCCTCAGGGGCGGCAGTTCAAATTCCCGGCAAAAATCAAGCAAGGCGGGCGAAAGAACTTTCTCTTCCAGTTCCAGTTCAGCCCCCCATCCCGTATTTTGCTGCGACCAGCCAAGAAGGCGCGGCAAATCTCTGGCGAGCCCGTCGGACAGGTCCATGAGAGCGGAGCCGGGAGAAATCTTCGCCAGCCTCGCGCCAAGCTCCACAAGCGGGGTTGGGGTGAGGTGCGCGGCGCAGGCCTCCGGAAAACGCTGCATCGCTTCCTGGCGTCCGAAATTTTCCAGCGCGGTCAGCCCTGCTCTGGCAAGGCCCAGGGGCAGCGGTGTGGTGTTGGAAAGAAGGAAGATACAGTCGCCCGGCCTGCATTCGCCCCTGCGCAGAAAACGGTTTCCCGCCTTTTGCCCCCAAACGGTGATGCAGAGGCCCAGCTTTTCGCCTCCGGTCAGGTCGCCTCCGGTCAGGGGAAGATTGTACCGGGCGGCGAGAAGGCTCATCCCTTTCAAAAGTTCTTCCACATTTTGCCTGGGGGTGGTTTTGGGCAGAATCAGGTTCATGTTGAAGCCCAGGGGCACGGCTCCGGCGGAGGCCATGTCCGACAGGTTTACCGCCAGGGATTTGTGCCCGATTTCAGAATAGGTGAAGTAGCTGGTGCGGAAATGCACGTCCTCCACAAACAGGTCGGACGACATCGCTATTTCCGGGGGCATCAGCAGTTCGGCGCAGTCGTCTCCCCGGGCCAGCAGCTGGTGGGCGGAAGTGTTGGGAAAATATTTGTCCACCAGGCGGAGAAAAGCATTTTCCGAGGTGATGGTGCTGAATTCGGGCATAATTTTATTCTTCCAGGGTCAGGAAATTCGCCATAATCACTTTAAGTCCGAAACCGGGGAAGTTTACCCGGTATTTGTCTGGCGGGAGGTGCTGGATTATCTTTCCCCTGCCGAATATTTTATGAACGCAGTATCCGCTTTTGCCTTTCATGTTGAGCGGCGATACCTGCGGCGAGGAACCGGCATTACTTTCCGCGCCGCCCGGGCATTCTGCCGGAAGCTTTCCGGCGGTTTGCGCGGCCCGCCTGTCCGGAAAATCGTTCATGCTTTCAAAAGGTTTTGAGGGCTCCAGGTCGGGCCTCGCCCCATACACGTCAAGCAGCGGGCTGTTTTTTCTGCCTCCCGGCTGCGGGGAAAACGGGTCGGGCTTGGGGGTCTGCTTTCTCAGTTCTCCCCCATAGGTTTCGAGCCAGGGCTCGCAGGTGTTTTGGGGCAGTTCGGCCAAAAAAGGGCTGAGGTTCACCGGTTCGCAGCCGCCATGTTCCCGGTGGTAAAGGGCCGCCGGAGCAAACAGGTAAAGCTCTTCTTTCGCTCTGGTGCAGGCCACGTAAAACAGGCGGCGTTCCTCTTCGTAGTCTTCGTCGCGCAGCGCCGAATGCCTGGAAGGGAAACGGTTTTGCACCAGATCGATGACCAGGACTGCCGACCATTCAAGCCCCTTGGCCGAATGCACGGTGGACAGGGTGATGCATTCCTCCCCGCCACTCTCGTCCGGGTTGTCCGGCTCTTCAAGCGAAAGGTCGGAAACAAGCAGATCCAGTTCTTCATAGGGCTGGGCTATGCGCAGAAGTTCCTCCAGCGCCTGTTCCCGGTAGGGATAGTCGTCCGGGTAATGGATTTTAAGAAGAGGAATATACGCTTCCAGCAATTGCTCAAGGGTTGAGGAGGGCGGCATTGTTTTGCTGCGCAGTGCGGCTATAAGTTTAAGCAGGGCCAGCAAATCTTGAAATTTAGCGCAGTTTTTCTCCAGCGCCCCGGCATCGCCGCTTGAGGCGGCGGCGTAAATTTTTTGCGCGGTTTTGGGCCCAATGCCCTTGAACAGCTCGGCCACGCGGGTGAACGAAGGCAGATCGAGCGGGTTCAGAACCAGCCGGACCATGCTCAGTAAATCCTTGATGTGCGCCGCATCGGAGTAACGCAGGCCCCCATATTTGCGGAAGGGGATGTTCTGGCGGGCCAGCTGCACTTCAAGCTGAAAGGAATGAAAGCCCGACCGGAACAGCACCGCTATTTCAGAAGGCTTGTGGCGCCCCAGCAAATCATCGATCACCCTGGAAACGAGATTGGCCTGGCTCATGTCGGAAAGGGGCTTGATCAACCGGGGCAGTTCCCCCCCCGTGAGGCGGGTGAACAGGTTTTTGGGGTAGGCCTTGCGGGCGGAAGCGAGAATGGCGTTGGTAAGGTTGAGTATGGGCTGCACTGAGCGGTAGTTTTCCTCAAGGGTGATTAGCTTGGCCCCGGGGAAAAGAGAGGGGAAATCCAGAATATTTTGCACATCGGCTCCCCGGAAGGCGTAAATCGACTGGGCATCGTCGCCCACCGCCAGAATGTTGCCGCCGTTTCCCGCCAGCAGGTGGGCGAGCCGGGCCTGCACCCGGTTGGTATCTTGATATTCGTCCACCATTATATGCCTGTAAATGCCGCGTTGCAGTTCCAGCACTTCCGGTTTTTCCCCAAACAGATTTTCCAGCTCGAACAGCAGGTCGTCATAGTCAAGCAGGCAGTGCTTGTGTTTGAACTGTGAATATTCTTCGGAAAGCTGCGCCATCTCGGAGTTGTACGCCATGAGATGGGCGGCTTCCGAGCGGAGCACGTCCTCAATTCCCGCTTCCTTGTTGCGGGCTTTGCTGATCAGGCCAGCCACAGTCTGGTTTTTGGGAAAAGCGCGGTCCCCTTTACCAAGTTTCAGTTGTTCCTTGCAGTGTTGCAGGGCGGCAAGAATGTCGGGGGCGTCCATCAGGGACAGGTCGCCTTCATATCCGGGCGGACGGAAGCGGCGCAAAATGCTGTAGGCGAATGCGTGGAAAGTGCCGCCCCGCACATTGATGGGGGTGTGGGGCATTTGTGCAAAATGGTGAAGCGTGCTGCCAAGGCGGTGGAGGGAAGGGCCCTCGGAAGCGGCGGTTCTGCCTGCAAGCAGGAGCCCTGCCCGGCGGGTCATTTCCGCGGCGGCCTTGCGAGTGAATGTGAGAAGCAGTATTTCCGCGGGGTCAACCCCGGATTCCACAAGACGGGCAAGGCGGTAGACCAGGGTTCTGGTTTTACCGCTGCCTGCCCCGGCAATTACCAAAACCGGCCCATCGCCGAAGGTTACCGCTTCAAGCTGGGCTGGGTTCAGTTCTTTTTCATAATCAATCTGGTAAGGCATGGCTGGTAAAAGTGTGGTGTTTGGTGTTTGTTTTCAAGCCGTTTTCTGCGGGCTTTTCAAGCGTGAAAGGGAATGCTGGCCGGATTTCCGTTAGAGCATTTCACACTTGAAACGCTCTGCAAGGATTTGTC
>CAZJFJ010000077.1:0-9636 GCA_964545305.1 uncultured Desulfovibrionaceae bacterium | reverse complement strand
TCTGCAAGGATTTGTCTTCAAATCCTTACAGCCAAATGACTGAAATGCCCCGTGAAAATTTCAAGAATATTCTGACGCATGGGCGCAGGCAGCTTCGCCCGCCGTTGAAGGACTATTGCAAGCGTTAATTGCTCCAAACAAAATTTTTCAAGAAACTGAACAGGGGCAGGGCGATCAAGCGCCGCTATGGCAGGTCAACAAACCGCTTGGTGAGCAGCCGCTGCCTGTCCCAGGAGAGAACGGCCTTGATTGCGGACAGGGCTTTTTCCGCAAAATGTCCGTTGCCGTATGGGCTTTCCGCAGGCTGCCCGGCCTCGGCAACGGCAGCTTGGGCAATGGCCGCGAGAATATCCGGCAGGCAGCGCCCGGATTGGATAATATTGGACGTGAGCTGCCGCCCCTTCTGACGATTGCCTATGTTCACGGCGGGCAGGCTCAGGGTGGGGGTTTCAAAAATAGCGCTGGATGAATTGCCCAGCATGAACCTTGCCTGGCGGAGCATGCTCACATAACGCAATTGACCCAGGTTGGGGCAAATTTTAAGCCAGGAAAGGCTCTTGGCGGCATTTTCCAAAGCGCCATTGATTTCAGCCCCGCCCAAATCGGCGTTGGCGTAGGTGGCAAGCACCTGAACGCTGCGGTCTTCCGCCAGCTTGCCAAGCGCGGTGAGAATATTTTGCAAAGTCTCCAGATTTTCCAGGACGGAAAGCCGGGTTTCAGGATGATAGGTCAGCAAAACCCAGTCCCTGCCGGGATCAAGGCCCAGGTCAAGGGCAAGCTCTTTGCGGGGTATTGAAGGCAGGCGTCTCAAGTTGTCCAGCCCCGGTCCGCCGCACCAAAACACCCGCTCAGGCTCCTCTCCCATTTGCAAAACCCGCTTTTCAGCTTCTTTGGAGCTAACCAGATGAAGCGCCGCCAGTTTGGTAAGGGCATGGCGGATAGAGTCGTCAATCGCCCCTTCGGTCACATCGCCGCCGGAAATATGTGCAATGGGAATATCCATAAGCAGTGCGGCGGTGGCAGTGGGCAAAAGCTCGTAACGGTCGCCCAAAATCACCAGCATATCGGGGGCAAGCCTTGCAAACGCGTCGGCAAGCCCCAAAGAGCATTCCCCGGTGCTTCTGACCAGAGCCGCCGGGCTTGCATCAGCCGGATCAAGCATTTCCACTTTGGCGTCAATCTCAAATCCATCCGCCTCAAGCTGCCGCCAGGTATCTCCAAACCGGGGCACAAGGTGCGCCCCCGTCACCACAACCTGCAACATAAGCCCTGGGTCATCCCTGATGTCCTGCATCAGCCAGCGCAGCAGCCCATATTCGGCCCTGGTGGCGGTAAGTACGCATATTTTGTGCAAAGCGGCCTCTTTTTGCGAAAGCGTTAGGGTAATTTGCCGAAACCGCCCCCACGCATTTTAACACAGGGGCAAAACCGCAGCCCGTCAAAAAAATCTTGCAAAATGACAACAGCCCCGCTTTCTGCAAAAAAACTTCAGGAACCGCCCACAGGCTCAGCCGAAGGCAGATTCAACTTTGATCCAAATGAAAGCCAGAATGCCGGTTTCGCAAAATTGCAAGGCCGCAGGCGTCAAAACAAACAACCGAGCCGGAATGGAACTGCTAGAGCAGTTAACACCTCAAATGACTGTTTAACGATTGGCAAAGCCGCCCTGCAATCATTTGGCTGCAAGAATTTGAAGACAAATCCTTGCAGAGCGTTTCAAGTATGAAATGCTCTAGCCAAAAGCCTTCACAGCCCTGGCGAACGGCTCCATGGCCCGCCGGATGACGGACACATCCATGCAGAACGTCATGCGGAAATGCCCTGGGCAGCCGAACCCGGAACCTGGAACAACCAGCACCAGTTCATCCACCAGTTTCTGCACGAACAGCTTATCGTCGCCGTTTGCTCCTGCCGGAACCTTCGGGAAGAAATAAAACGCGCCCTTGGGCATCATATATTCAATTCCCGCGTTATCCAGCACCTCGGCCATTGCCTTCCTGCGCGCATCGTAAACGGACACATCCACCTGAGAACCAAGCCCGGCCACCATGAGATGCTGCCCAACCACCGGGGGGTTCACAAAACCCAGAATCCGGTTGGTCAGAACGCAGGCGTTCACCAGTTTTTCCAGCCCGGGCATTTGCGGGGCGAAAGCCAGATAGCCTATGCGCTCTCCGGCAAGGCCCAAAGTTTTTGAAAAAGATCCGACCACAACCGCATATTCATAAAGCGGCAGCACCGGAGGGACCTCCTCGCCGTCGTATACGAGATAGCGGTACGGCTCGTCGGAAAGCAGGAAAATAGGCCGACCGAACTCACGGCTTTTCGCAGCCAGCAGATCGCAAATTCCCTGCAACTCGGACGGGGTGTAAATTCTTCCGGTGGGGTTGTTGGGAGAATTGATGATGACCGCGCGCACCGAAGGGGTTAGCGCTTCTTTCAACGCAGCCATATCCGGCCCGAAGTCCAAAGCTGTGGGGATGGTGCGGAAACTTCCTCCGCTGTTTTCGGCATAGAAGCCATATTCCACAAAATAAGGCGAAAATGCCAGCAATTCGTCTCCCGGATCCATAATCGCGCGCAGAAGCACGTTGATGCCCCCGGCCGCGCCCACCGTAATCACCACTTCATTGGCCGTAAGGGGAACATGCTGCTCTTTTCCAAGATAGCCGGCCAAGGCTTCCCTTGCCCAAGGAAAGCCGGCGTTGGGCATATATCCGAATTTGTTCGGCTC
Source organism: uncultured Desulfovibrionaceae bacterium (assembly GCA_964545305.1). Lineage (GTDB taxonomy): Bacteria > Desulfobacterota > Desulfovibrionia > Desulfovibrionales > Desulfovibrionaceae > RGIG1962. The sequence continues at coordinate 6,902 of CAZJFJ010000077.1, read as the reverse complement.
CAGCGCCTGCTCGGCAAGTTCGGCAAGCTTGTTTTTCACCGCCACCGGAGCGGGCAGATCGGGGTTGCCAAGTGAAAAATCGCATACCGCGTCATTTCCGTGAATCTTCTTAAGTTCGATCCCGGCGTCAAACATGCGGCGGATCATGGACGAGCGCGCAAGATAACCGTCAACCTGTTTGGAAATTATAGACATTTACTGTTCCTTTCCTGCAAATGGGCGTTTTATGATTGTTTCCCCGCAATCGACCTGCTTGGGAGAGACATTGTATATCAGTATCTTTTCCAGATTTTCTTTTTCAACAAACACCAGCCGGGATTCTGTCTGCGCGGGCAAAAGCCCTCTCACCCGCTCTGCAAGCCGGTTGAAAAGCTCCTGGCTGAATTCCTCGAACTCGCCCTGCACCGCAAGGTTATCGCTGCCCGGAACAAATTCAAGATGAATAGCCCCTTCCCCGGCCAGAAGCAGATCCAACCCTTGAAGCAGCTCCGCCTCTTTCTGGTGCAATTCTTCATAGGTGATGCTGGGGCTGTAGTAAAAATGCGCGAACATTTCACAGGGGCATCTCCCCATAAATCCCTCCCTGGCGTTTACAAAAACCTGCGGGCGATTTCCACGGCAGCTCTTAGGCCCGCGCCCATGGCTTCAATCACGGTGGCAGACCCGGTCACGGTGTCGCCTCCCGCAAAAACGTTGGGAATGGATGTTTCAAGCATCTCATTCACCTGGATGTAGCCTTTCATGTTCAATTTCAGCCCGGGCGTGGCTTGAAGCAAAATCGGGTTCGACCTGGTGCCCACGGCAATAATCGCAAGGTCGGTCTCTACAAGCTGATTGGAGCCGGGAATGGCCTGCACCGTCCGGCGTCCGTCCGCTCCGGGGTCTCCCAATTCCATAAGTTCCAGCTCCACCCCGACAAGCCGTTTTTCCTCATTGCCCACAAAACGCGCGGGGGAGGACAGAAGATGCAGCTTCACGCCCTCTTCCTCAGCGTGCTCCAATTCCTCCAAACGTGCCGGAATTTCGTCGCGGGTGCGGCGGTAAACAACCGTCACGCTTTCCGACCCCATGCGCAAGGCGGTGCGGGCCGCATCCATGGCCACGTTGCCTGCGCCGAACACGGTCACATTTCTGCCCCGGAAACTGGGGGTGTCGAAGTTGGGGAAATCATAAGAGCGCCCCAAATTTATCCTGGTAAGATATTCGTTGGCGGAGAACACGCCTATCAGGTTTTCTCCGGGAATTCCAAGAAAATTCGGAAGGCCGGCCCCAACGCCCACAAACACGGCGGAATAGCCTTCATCAAAAAGCTCCTGCACACTAAAAGTGCGCCCTCCAACCCAGTTCATCCGGAATTCCACTCCCAGCTTTTTCAGCGCGCCAAGCTCCTCAGCCACAATACCCTTGGGCAAGCGAAATTCGGGAATGCCGTAAACAAGAACTCCGCCCGGTTCATGCAGCGCCTCAAAAACAGTTACCTGGGCCCCGCGCACGGCCAGATGCCCGGCACAGGTAAGGCTGGCCGGGCCGGAACCGATGCAGGCCACTTTGGGCCCGGTAGGCAGAGAGCACACGTCTTCTTCCCCGGTCAACGCGGCGCACGGATTCCCGGCGATATAATTGTCGGCCACAAAACGCTCCAGCCGCCCAATAGCTACAGGCTGCCCGGTTTTGGCCAGCACGCATGCGCCTTCACATTGAACTTCCTGAGGGCACACCCTGCCGCAAACAGCGGGAAGGCTGTTGGTGTCGCGGATTATCTTGTAGGCGCTGTCAAGGTCGCCATCCACTATCGCCTTGATAAAATCCCTGATCTGCACTTCCACCGGGCATCCGGGCACGCATCTGGGATTTTTGCACTGAATGCAGCGCCCGGCCTCGGCCACCGCTTCTTCCAGGGAATAGCCAAGCGCCACTTCGCTGAAATTGCGGATACGGGCCGCGGGATCCTGGGCCGGCATGGGCACACGGGTTTTAAGCTTGCTGACCATGACAACCACACTTCTTTAAAAAATCATCATAAGCAGCCTGCTCCTCGCTCATAAAAGCGGCAAGGCGGCGCTGCAATTCGTCAAAATCAACTTGATGCCCGTTGAATTCCGGCCCATCCACACAGGAAAACTTAGTCACCCCGCCCACGGTCACCCTGCAGGCTCCGCACATGCCGATACCGTCCACCATGATCGAGTTTATGCTCACAGTGGTAAGAATGTTCGGTTCGCGAGTAATGTCGCACACCGCGCGCATCATCGGCACAGGCCCGACGGCGACCACTTCCCCAACCTCGTTTGCGGCCAGCACCTGGGCGAGGGCGTCCGTAACCAGGCCCTTTATCCCTTTGCTGCCGTCATTGGTGGAAACGACCACTTCATCGGAAGCCCTGGAAAATTCTTCTTCCATAATCAGAAGCGCCTCGGTCCGGGCGCCCAAAATGGAAATTACCCGGTTGCCCAAGCGTTTGTGCGCCTTGGCTATATTATGCAGGGCGGCAATGCCCGTTCCCCCGCCCACACACACAACTGTTCCGCGCGGTGCGATATGGGCCGGCTTTCCAAGCGGACCGCAAAGATCATGCAGTTCTTCCCCGGCGTTCAAGGTATCCAGAATCGCCGTGCTTTTGCCCATGACCAGAAACACGATGGTAATGGTTCCGGCTTTCTGGTCCGAATCGGCGATCGTCAGCGGGATGCGCTCGCCTTTTTCGCTCACCCGCACAATCACAAAGTTGCCGGGCTGGGCTTTACTCGCCACCTGGGGAGCGTCGATCACCAGTTTGGTAATCCGCCCCGGATCAAGCGACTCCTTATCCAAAATTAAGGCTGGCATAATAAATCCTCAAAAATAAAATAATTGCTTCTGAAAAGACGCTTTTGCCTGAACCCTGTTCCAGGCAATGAACATCGATTCGAAAATTTCTTCAATAATGGAAAGCTTTTTAGGAGGCCCTTCAAGCAGGGTGTTCCCGGCAGCTTGATTATCAGTAAAACCGTTCAGTTTTTCCAGAGCGTCTTCCCGGTCTCCCAGCGAATCCACCAGCCCAAGGGCCAAAGCCTGGCGGCCGGTATAGGCCCGGCCGTCCGCCACCTCATCGAGCTTCTCGCGGCTGAGCTCGCGGTGCTTCAGCACCAGTTCCTTGAAATATTCATGCATATCCGTGAGCATGCCCATGAAATAGGCCCGTTCCTTTGCGCTCATATCGCGGTAGGGAGATCCGGCGTCCTTCATTCCCCCTGACGCAAGGCTCTGGTCCTTGATTCCGATTTTATCCATCAGCCCCTCCCAATTGGCCAGATCCATGCGGGTGCCGATGCTTCCAGTGATGGTTGACGGTGAAGCCACAATGTGCCGTGCCGGCAGGGCCGCCATATAACCGCCGGAGGCGGCCAGGGCTCCCATGCTGACTACCAGAGGTTTTTCCGCGGCCAGACGGTTAAGGGCGAAATAAATTTCCTCGGACGGGGCCACCGCTCCGCCTGGGGAATTGATACGCACAAGCACCCCCACCACATTGGGGTTTTCCTCAAGCTTATGGATCCAGTCCACAACCTCTCCGGATTCCAGAATTATACCTTCAATATTTACCACGCCTACCTGCTTGCCGCCATAAATCTGGCCCAGGCCGGAATCACTCAACATAGTGCGCATGCAGCTCACAAACAAAACACCGGCAAACCCAAGCAGTACAACGGCAATCAAGGCGAAGACAAACGGATGCCGCCTGCGAAACGGCCTGTACCCGCCATCATCGAATATGGGAGGGGTATAATCCATGTTGTATCCAGACATAAACACTCCAGACATTCCACCAAAGTTTTCCAGCAAGCGCAGGAAACGGGAACGAGGCCAACTATAACAAGTTTGCGCCAAGCCCACAATTATAAAATAAACGGAAAAAGCGGAAGGACGCCGGGGGATCAATCCGGCCAAGCCTTCCGCAATTCATTCGCCATCAGGCTCTCAATGCGCTTCCAATATCCCTTCCGGCATTTTTTGCAAAACACCGGGAGCACATTCCCCCATGCACACCAACCGATTCCGCGCGCGCCTACTCAAAAGAACCCGCTCCAGAGCAGTTCACGCCTCAAATGATTGCTTAACGGGAGGCTTTGCCGCCCTGCAATCATTTGGCAGCAAGGATTTGAAGACAAATCCTTGCAGAGCATTTCAAGCGTGAAATGCTCTAGAATCTAAAAAAAACGGGCGCCCGGTTTCCCGTGCGCCCGCAATTCTTAACCAAACAAAAAGGCTATTCGGTTTTTTCTTCAGCCGGAGCTTCAGCTTCTTCAGCCGGGGAATCTTCCGCAACAGCTTCTTCGCCTTCGGCCTTTTTAGCTTTTTTCTCAGGCTTGGCTTCTGCTTCAATTTCTTCTTCAAGAGCCATGGTCTGCTTGAAGATGTCGCCCAGAGTGGTGCTGGCATCACCGCCAACAGAATGGAATTCCTTGGCTTTTTTACGATCGCCTTCTTCGGTGAGCTGCTTTATGGAAAGCCCGAGTCTGCGTTCATCGGCGCTCACATGAATAACCTTGGCGTCAATCTTGTCGCCTTCCTTGAATATTTCAGAAGGAGACTTGATTTTTTTGGAGCTGATTTCAGAAACGTGCACAAGCCCTTCAACGCCTTCCTCCACCTCAACGAACAGACCAAAGTCGGTAATATTGGTGATGGTGCCCACAACGCTCTTGCCCACAGGGTAAATGTTGGGAACATGGGTCCAGGGGTCTTCGGTAAGCTGCTTGATGCCCAGAGTGAACTTTTCATTCTCCTGGTCAACGGTCAGAACCTTGGCCTGCACAATATCCCCGGAGTTGAACATTTCATTGGGATGGCGAATTTTCTTGGTCCAGGAAATGTCGGACACGTGAATCAGGCCGTCAATGCCGTCTTCAATGCCCAGGAACATGCCGAACTCGGTAATATTCTTGATGGTGCCCTCAATAATGGTGCCTTCAGGGTATTTCTCGCGCACGATATCCCAAGGATTCGGCTTCACCTGCTTCATGCCGAGGGAGACGCGCTTCTTGTCTTCATCAACACCGATGATCACCACTTCAACCTCGTCGCCAACCTTGACCATCTGGCTGGGGTGGCGAAGCTTGCGGGTCCAGGACATTTCAGAAATGTGCACCAGGCCCTCAACGCCCGGCTCCAACTCAACAAATGCGCCGTAATCCACAATATTGGTAATTTTCCCGGTCATATGCTTGTTGGCGGGGAAACGGTCGTTGATATCCTGCCACGGGTCCGGCACCAGTTGCTTGAGGCCCAAAGAAACTTTCTGGGTATCCTTGTCAAAGGAAAGAACTTTAAGCTCCATTTCCTGTCCAAGCTGCACCATTTCCTTGGGGTGGCGGATGCGGCGCCAGGACATATCTGTAATATGCAGGAGGCCGTCCAGCCCGCCGAGGTCTACAAACACGCCGTATTCAGTAATGTTTTTGGCGCGGCCGGTAACAAGCTGGTCTTCTTCAAGCACCTTGAGCAAATCGTCGCGCTTGCTGTCGCGCTCTTCTTCCAGAAGCACGCGGCGGGAAACGATGACGTTGCTGCGCTTGCGGTTGATTTTAAGAACCCGGAAATCGAATTCCTGGTTAACCAGCGCGTCCATATCGGGCACAGGACGAAGATCGACATGGGAGCCGGGCAGGAAAGCTTCCACACCGCCGATATCCACCGTGTAGCCGCCCTTGATGCGGCGGGTGATGGTACCGGTAACGATGCCTTCTTTTTCCTGCAGGCCTTCCAGCTGGTCGAACATCTGCATGCGCTTTGCTTTTTCATAGGACAGGGTAATGGTGCCTTCCTGATCATTCTTGCGAATGACATATACATCCACAATGTCACCCACTTTCACTGCGGGTTCGCCGGAGGCATCGAGAAATTCTGCAAGCGGAATCTGGCCTTCAGACTTGAAATTCACGTCCACCAGCACATAGTCACTGTCCACTCTCACCACTTCACCCTTGATTATGGTGCCTTCTTCAAGCTCGCCAAAATCGCAGTTGAGGTAGTCTTCAAGGGCGCTTTCAAAATTGATGTCGCCATCAAGGAAATCGGTTTCGGGTTTAGTTGCCATAGGTTAATGCTCCTCCACACCTGACAAAAATTTCCGTTAAAAATACGGAGATGCTCTCATAACAAAATTATGAAGCAAGCACAATAAAAAATTACGGCTCACGTAAATTTACCTGCGCCTTTCCTTCTATCCCACATTTTTCCGGTGGCGTTTTCCGCCGGAAATTCAACGCGGCAATTTTTTTTGCTCTCATTCATTTTTTTTCTTGACAAGTATCAATTTTTGACGCAAAAGAACATTCCCAAGGCAACGCGCCATCTTTTCGTGCGTTGTGTATATATAGCGCAGCCCTTGCTGCGCACCGCGAAAAACATGGCTTCCGCCATGCCGCACTAGTAAAGTGGGTCGTTAACTCAGTCGGTAGAGTAACTGACTTTTAATTAGTGAGCCGCAGGTTCGATCCCTGCACGACCCACCAAATATTTCCCAAAAAGTCCCGCAGAGGCTCAAACGTCTTGCGGGGCTTTCTCTTTTAGCGAACTTCACTTTCCGCCCAGCCTCATAAAATCCCAGGCTCACGCATTCAGGCCTGTTTCTCCAGCAATGTTTCGGGTCAAACTGAAAACCGTGTTCTCATCCCACGCCATTTCGAGAAAAAATCCTCATGGTTGCCAGGCGTCTTTGCACGCTGAAGGAAAACGGGAAAACTGCATCCAATCTGACATACCGGCGCAGCTATGCTAATTCAGCATCGCAGGAGCTGCCCGGCGGCTTTAACATGTCCAGCACCGCGCCCGGCTGAAAAGATTTAAGCATTTTTCAGTCATGGCGCCGGCTTCAGGCCCGGATTAAGCCAGGATGTATGTCTAAAATCCCGGCCCGATTC
>CAZJFJ010000076.1:1257-9767 GCA_964545305.1 uncultured Desulfovibrionaceae bacterium | reverse complement strand
TGATTGCTTAACGGGAGGCTTTGCCGCCCTACAATCATTTGGCGGCAAGGATTTGTCTTCAAATTCTTGCCGAGCATTTCACACTTGAAATGCTCTAGCAAAATGCCCTGAAAGGCTGGAATTGCCTTGTGCCATTTCAGCTTCAAAATACCGGCACAGGTTTCTTTTCAACCCCTTGCCGAAAAACAAACACAGGAAATATTTGCCAGCGTTTAAGCCCTTATTTCAGCTGCTTATTGTTATAAGCGCAGTTTTCCTGTCTGGTGAATTTTTCCAATATTTTTAAAAATAGTATTTAGCTCTACAAAAAAAATGCCTTTCCCTTGAAGCGGATTCAGCAAAAGAAGCTGCCGCTCAAAGCGAAAGGCATTTTTTATTCACACTTAAAGAGTGGGTTATTTATCGTTTTCCTGTTTCCGGGCCACCGACGGACGCACGAATTCAAGAACCTGACGGTATGAAGCTTCCCATTCAGGAGTTTTAAGCGCGGCCAAATCCTCCCGTTTTACAAAACGGATGGCCCCGCATGGGCACATTTCCATGCAAGCCGGAGGCATACCGTTCTTACGGCGATTTTTACACAAATCACACTTGTCAACAAGAACGCTTTTACCGGTGCTGAAAAATGCAGCATACGGGCAGGCAATAAGACAAGCGAGAGATGTGCAGCCCCGGCAGCGCATGTGCTCAAGAAGCACCGCGCCGTCTTCGTCACGGCTGAGCGCCCCTTGAGGGCAAGCCTTCATACAGAAAGCATTATCGCAATGCATGCAGTATAGAGGCCGGACTATTCCCGTGCTTGAGCGCATCATGACAATGCGCGGGGTTCCGTATAGGAACTTGCACACAGCTTCGCACGACTCGCACCCAATACACTTGCTATAATCAACAAACAGGGTCATTCCTTGAAATTCGCTCATAATCAACCCCGTCCAAGATCATTAGCCAACGGAACTTTATCGGCTTCGTAATCATATTCATCCTGGCGGTTCTGTTCTTTAAGCTCCAGCCAGTTGTCAAGAGATCTTGCGGCCCTAAGTCCGCTGTAAATGGCCTTACCTATTTTACTGGGTCCGCTCAGCACGTCCCCAGCCACAAAAACATTTTCTATATTGGTCATATGCAGCCAGTGCACATCTCCCTTGCGCACATTCTCAAGCCCCAATTCACGTTTAAACGGCGGAGTGGGAATCTCTCCTATGGCGGTAACCACCACATCTGCGGGAATAATTTCCTCCTCGCCGCCCGGTCCTTGCACTTTGAGGCCGGTAAGACGTTCATCGCCGGTAAATTCAACCGGAGCAAGCCGTTCGCGCCAATCCATATCGAACGCGCTGATAAGCTTGCCTATTTCATGTGTTCCGCTTGGCGCCTCGCGCATAGTGCGGCGGTAGACCATGCTCACGCTTTTTGCTCCCAGGGCGTGAGCGCTTGTAACAACGTCCACGCCGGAATGGCCCGCTCCAATCACCAGCACCCGCTTGTCCTTTACGTCAGGCAGGTTTACGTTGGTTGAAGCGTAATGGGCCGCCCGTATGGGGAAAAGGAACTCCAGGCTTGAATATACCCCCGGCAGGTCTTCCCCAGGAATGCCTAAAAGCCTGGATCGCCAGGAACCGGTGCAAATCATGACCGCATCATATTCCTCGACCAAATCCGACAGAATGACCATGTCATAGGTAAAATGGTCGCCTTCCTCTTCATAAAGGCGCACATTACTGCAAACCTTTGTGCGGGTGTGGAAAACGACACCGTATTGGCGCTCAAGCGCGCGCACCCCAGCCTGGATGCGCGAAGAAGGGATAATGTCCTCAGGGATGCCAAACAACATTAGCCCGCCCGGTTTCGGCATTTTATCGAACACTTCCACAATATACCCGTGCCCGGCCAGATACCCGGCCACGGTAAGCCCGGACGGCCCCGCACCAATTACCGCGACCTTACGGTTGTTTAACGGTTTCGGCTCTTTGGTCAAAAAGGCAAAATTCATCATGTCATGCATATATTGTCTCAAAAAACAGTTTTGCGCGGCAAAACAGGATAAGCTTGGGCGCTGACGCCCTTATGCTTTGATACTTACTACTTAGCTGAAATTTAGGCAAGCTGGTATGCGAAAGCCATCTCAGAAATATATTTTTCCATAAAGCCCGCCTGCTCCGGAAGAGAATATACTCTTGTGCGGGATTTAAAATGTCTGGCCAGTTCGCGCATCTTTTCATTTTGCAAAAGCTTTGCCCCTGCCAAAGAGGTATTGCCGGCCACCTTCACCTTGTCTTCCAAAACACCAGGCAAAAAACCCAGATCAAACAAGCAGCCCTGCTTCACATGCTCTCCCAGGGCCCCGGCAAGAAATATCCGTTTCAGGTCTCTTGCATTCAGCCCGGCCTCCACCAGCAAGCTTTTCAGGGCCAAGCTGAATGCGGCCTTAACTTTCAGCACTTCTTCAATATCGCCAGCGGTCAAACTCAGGCCATCAAGCTGTAAAACCTTTTCCCGACCATTTTCCCGCACCATTTCAAGCAACTTTGCCCTGGCTGGAAATGAAAAATCACGTTCTGCAATGTCAAAAACACCATTTCGCGAAATAACCCCATATGCAAGCAGTATTGACAGCAGCTCCAGATACCCTGTGCCGCTTATCGCCGAAGCCTGCTCAAACGGGATATTGGATGCAATTCCTTCAGGGGTCATTTTAAATCCGGTTATTACTTTCGCTCCATCAGCCCCCACTCCGGCAAGCCCGCCACAACTAAGCCCAATTCCTTCAATAGCTGGCCCCAAAGGAATGCTGGTTGCCAGAAAATCGTCCGGACCCAGGGCCAGAACGAATTCTCCATTTGTTCCCAAGTCGCACAGCACAAAAGGAAACGCATCCGGGGCGGCTTCGCGAAGCAACGCGGTCATGCCTGCTGAAACATCTCCACCAATAAAAGGAGCCAGTATTGGCGGAGTATATACAACAGGAAGGGCGGGCAAAAAATATTCTTCATCGCCGGAAAGAGGCGCTTTATAGGGAGCGCGGGCAAGGCCCGAAGGGTCAAGCCCCAGAAAAATGGCGCTCATTGCGGTGTTGGCCGCCACACAAACCCCGGCAGGCTGAACGGGCAAGGCGGAAATTATATTTCTTAGCTCCTGCTGGGCCAGAAATGAAAGAAGCTCAAGGCCGCCCGGCCTGGCCGCCTCACAAAGACGGGCCACCACGTCACTGCCTGCGCCCATTTGCGGGTTCACCTGTCTCCCTTCCGCTAAAACCGCGCCGGATTTCGTCAATTGCCAGTAAATGGAGGTTGTGCCCAGATCAACAGCCAGGAAACTGTCCTTGTCGGCAGAGCCCTCAATTTTTATTGTTTTTTTCAGTTGAATGAAATCAGGCAATTCAATCAAGGCCTCTTCAGCGCAATCATGCTTGCACCCCAAACGCCAGCCTTCTTTTACCAGCTTGCCGCCAAGCGCTTTCCGTTCATCGACCCCGGCGGGGGGAGGCAGACTAAGGTAGCGCACCCTGCAAAGCTTGCAGGAACCGAGCCCGGAACACAATCCGGGAGGAACGAACAACCCGGACAGATAAATGGCCTGGGCAATAGTATGCCCATGCAGCATCCTTATCTGCACCGTGCCCGGCCTTTCCGGGCCGGAAAGATCTCTTACAACCTGAATCCGCATGCCCATAAACAAAAAATAGTCCCTTTCGCGAAGTTCGCTACAGGGACTATTTTTACTCAATCCAGTTGAAGAATCAACGTTTAATAATCAATGATAATAATCGGCTTAATCAAATCCTTCGGCTTGTCCTTCATAAGCATAATGCCTTCTTCCACATGATCCAGGCCGTGCCTTACATGGGTAACAAGCAGTGAAGGATCAACACGCTTGTGCAAAACAATTTCTATCAGACGCTCCATCCGGGCGCGGCCGCCCGGGCAAAGGCCTCCGCGAATAGTCTTGTGCGCCATGCCGCTACCCCAGGGCATGCGCGGCACAGGAAGATAATCTTTGCTGTCAACGCCGGAACCATAGTAGTTGACATTCCCGATAGTTCCGCCCGGCTTAACAATTCTTACGGCAGAGTCCAGGGTAATTGCAGGGCCTCCCCCAATAATCACATGGTCAACGCCCTGCCCGCCGGTCAAATCCATTATCTGCTCAGCCACATCACCTTTTTTGTAGTCGACACAGTCAGTAGCGCCGTAGGCCTTCGCAACCTCAAAAGTCCGCTCGCGATTGCCGATGGCAAAAAGCCTGCCCGCACCGCGCAAAACAGCCCCTGCCACCGCCATCAAGCCTACCGGACCTATACCTATCACCGCCACCGAAGCCCCAATTTGAACATCGGCAAGCTCTGCTCCATGAAAGCCGGTAGTCATCATATCAGGCATCATTACCGCCTGTTCAAGTGCAAGTTCTTTGGGCATGTGGGCCAGGTTCATATCGGCATCATTCACATGAAAGAACTCAGCGAATACTCCGTCTTTAGTATTTGAAAATTTCCATCCGGTAAGCATGCCCTGGGAGTGCTGGGCCGGAACTCCCAATTCAACAGGGAGAGTGCGCCATTCTGGGGTAATGGCAGGCACGATCACCCTGTCTCCAGGCTTGAAGTCCTTAACCTCCTTACCCACTTCATCGATAATGCCGACCGCTTCATGACCCAGGATAAGGTCTTCCCGTTCACCCAGGGCGCCTTCATACACTGTATGTATATCTGAAGTACACGGAGCGAGGGCCAGAGGTTTCACAATGGCGTCAAAGGGCCCCGGCACGGGCTTGTCTTTTTCAATCCATCCGATCCTGTCAAGCCCAAGCATCGCCAATCCTCTCATTCTCATAATAACCTCCAGTACTTATCAATGTTCGTTACAGAAAGTATTCAATAAACTTCCAGTGTAAATGTATGTTGAACTCCCCCCTATTGTCAATCTTTCAAGTTGGATTTATCAATATTTATTTGACACCAAAATCTAAAACTCAATCTGCCTGGCATAATTTAAAGGCCCTGTGCGGTAGATATTCTTTCCCTCTGAATCAATAGCCACAATCACAGGAAAATCTTCCACCTCCAATTCGGCTAAAGCCTCGGCGCCAAGCTCAGGATAGGCCAGCATTGTATATTTCTTTATGTGTTTTGCCAGAAGGGCGCCAGCTCCTCCGGTGGCCGCAAAATATACCGCGTCATTTTTCTTCATAGCCTCGATAACCAGATCAGAACGGTCCCCTTTCCCGATCATTCCCAAAAGACCGTACTCCAAAAGCTTCGGAACATAAGCGTCCATCCGGGCCGATGTCGTCGGGCCGGCAGAACCAACGGCAAGTCCGGGCTGCGCCGGTGTGGGGCCAACATAATAGATAATTTCGTTATGTAATGGTACAGGCAATTCCTCTCCACATTCCAAAGCCTCAATCATCCTTTTATGCGCTGCGTCACGGGCGGCAAAAATTCTGCCGGAAATCAGCACCCGATCTCCCGCCTTCAGCCGTGTGGAAACACCCCGGCTAATAGGCGTGTTAATTCTGATTGGAAGATTCATCGGTCAACATCCTGAACTTTCTTTAAAGTTTATATTTAAATAACTTCTATTAATTAATGATAAATGGCAAGAAATACAAGTCCATTAAAATTTTACCCTCTTTTCAAGAAGATCACAGAAGCATCTTTATTAGCCGGCAATAGTGATTAAAAAAGTATAAAATCGGCTGGATCCCGCACTATGGGCATCCTCTATTGCGCCCCAACCCAGTCCTTACTTAAAACTTCTTTGGAAAATTACGGCTTAGTATATGGTATATAGTTCATCCTAGAGCAGTTAACGCCTCGAATGATTGCTTAACGCTTGGTAAAGCCGCCCTATAATCATTTGGCGGCAAGGATTTGAAGAAAAATCCGGCAGCCTGAATTTCAGGAACAAAAAAGGGAGAGCCTCCGGCCCTCCCTTTTCAATCATAACTGTTCAAAAGCCTATTTCGCCAATTCAACAGCGCGGCGTTCACGGATTACCGTAACCTTGATCTGCCCGGGGTAGGTCAAATTTTGCTCTATCTGGCCCGCAATGTCCCTGCACAGCAAATAAGTGCTGTCGTCATCCACATTCTCGGAATTGACCATCACCCTGATTTCACGGCCTGCCTGGATAGCATAGGCTTTTTCCACCCCATCAAAGGCAGTGGCGATATTTTCCAGGTCTTCAAGCCGTTTAACATAATTCTGAAGCAACTCCTTCCGGGCGCCGGGGCGGGCTCCGGAAAGGCTGTCCGCCGCCTGCACCAGCACATCCAGGGCAGACTGCGGCCGAACGTCCTCATGGTGGGCCGCTATGGCTTGCACAATTTCCTTGCTTTCACCATATTTCTTGGCCAAGTCCGCTCCAATGACGGCATGAGGGCCTTCCACTTCGTGATCCACCGCTTTGCCAATGTCATGCAAAAGCCCTGCGCGTTTTGCCCGTTTAACGTCAAGCCCCAGTTCGGAAGCCATGATTCCGCAAAGAGAAGCCACCTCCAGAGAGTGCTGAAGCACGTTTTGCGAAAAAGAGGTGCGGAACTTGAGCTGGCCTAAAAGACGAATTATGTCCGGATGGATCCCATGCACCCCCACATCAAAAGTTGCCTGTTCACCAGTTTCGCGAAGCTGAACTTCCATCTCCTGCTCAACTTTGTTGACAACATCTTCGATCCGGGCCGGGTGAATCCGGCCATCGCTGACCAGACGCTCCATTGCCATTTTCGCAATCTGGCGCCTCAACGGGCTGAATGCGGAAATGATTACAGTTTCCGGAGTGTCGTCAATGATCAGATCCACTCCTGTCGCGGCCTCAAGGGCGCGGATATTACGTCCTTCACGGCCGATAATCCGGCCTTTCATGGCCTCCGAGGGAAGAGTCACAGCTGTAACCGTCTGCTCACTCACATAGTCGCCGGCATAACGCTGGATTGCTGTTGCAATTATTTCCTTCGCCTTGCGGTCGGCTATTTCACGGGCCTCGCCCTCAATAGCTCTTGACATTTTGGCGGCATCGTGTCTGCTTTTGGCCTCTATTTCCTCAAACAGGGCAGAGCGCGCCTCTTCCGCCGTCATGCCGGAAACCGCTTGCAACCTGCGTTCCTGGTCCTCTATCTTGATATCAAGTTCTTCCTGGCGTTCATCAAGCAGACGCTCCCGACGCGCAATTTCGCGTTCATCGGCCAGAAGCTCCTGCTCCTGCTGATTCGCTTTTTCCACACGCTCATCGAGCTTTTCAATCTGTTCCTGCAGGCGGCGGTCACGGTTTTTCAGATCCCGCTCCTGTTCTTTGAACTCATCTTCCTGTTCCTTTTTCAAACGAAAAAGGTCGTCCTGGCCCTGAATAATTATTTCCTTTTTTTGGGCCTGAGCCTCTTTGCGGGCCTCTTCAACAATGCGGTGAGCCAAATCGTTAGCCGAGCCAAGGCGACGGGAGATCAGGATTTTGTGGGCAATCACCCCTGCCAGCAAAGCGGCCAGGCCGACCACCGCAACAATTATGGGTGTAAAATCAAGCCCCATTGCTATTCCCCTTGTAATATATAACGCATGAACAAAACCGGATTGACCAGCGTGCGTTTATCACCGTTTCAATCTTTTGATTGCATGGAAGGAGAATTAAGCCGGAAGGGACTGTTGACTTGCTTGATGCCCCAGTGAGCCGTGTGACATTCCAAAGCAGACCTGACGAATCAGGTGGGAGACAAGTTTTTTTCTTTAGGCTTCCCAGGTAAGGGCATGCACACTGAAAAAAAGTACTATAACTCCCGTTATTATGCTTGTGAGGTCAGCAATGGCGTGTCATCACGAACCCACCAGGGTGTACACTCTATTTGCGCCCGGCGGAAGATATTCCGCCTGCACTCCGCGCGGCATCCTCCTGCTTCGGGAGGAATTACTGGTGCATCTCGTCTGCGGAGGCGTTTTCCGATATATTATCAAGCAATGCCTGCACGCGCATTTCCTGCTCGTGCAGCTTATTATTTGCCTGGACCAGATCGTCAGCCAAGCCCAAAGCAAGAAACGTCAACAGCTTCTCTTTGCTAAACAGCCTTCCATGCTGCTTAAGTTTTTCAAAACGGCTGTCAAGCAATGCAAGCGCCTGCCCAACCTGTTCGGGAGACGCTTCCGCCCTGAAAGAAAGTTCAAGGCCTAACACATTTAAATTGTATTCGGGCATCGCTTACAAGCCGCCGGCATCCCTTTCAGCCTTGAGTCTGGCAAGCAACTGGTCGACTCGTGTAAGTACGGCCTTGTTACTGCGCCGCTCAAGCTCCAGGGTGTCCATTAAACTTTTATTTTCTGCTTCAAGATCACAACACCTGGCTCTCAGAGCCTCCAGCTCGTCAAGCCCCGACCGGGCCTCTGACAAGCTTTTCAAAATGCTTTCTATCTTGAGTTCCAGTTGATCTATAAGCTCCATAGTCAATACACCTAATTGATAATAACCCTATATTCCACCCAATAGCAAGTAAGTTTTTTGAATAAAAAAACCAGCCCTTGAGCAATTGTCCAA
>CAZJFJ010000076.1:0-1247 GCA_964545305.1 uncultured Desulfovibrionaceae bacterium | reverse complement strand
ATAAAATTTTTATTTTTTTTCCCTGTTCATCTGCCTGGCCCGGCCAAACGCCAATGAATTATCGGGAACATCTTTGGTAATAACCGATCCTGCAGCCACCAACGCCCCGTCTCCGACCCTGACGGGGGCAACCAGGGCGGTATTGCTGCCAATAAATGCCCCGTCCCCTATCTCGGTCTGAAATTTGTTCTTGCCGTCATAGTTGCAGGTGATGGTTCCGGCGCCGATATTCGCCCCAGCCCCAACCACGGCATCGCCAACATATGACAAATGGTTGACCTTGGCCTGCTTGCCTAAAATGGTTTTTTTCATCTCCACAAAGTTGCCGACCTTTGAGCCCTCTTCCATTACCGAACCCGGTCTCAAGCGGGCGTAAGGGCCAGCCACACAGCTTTCGCCAAGTTGTGCCTTTTCAAGGTGGCTGAATGATTTTAGCTGCGCATTCCTGCCTATGTGAGAATCTCTGATCATGCAAAAAGGTTCTACAAGAGCCCCGGCCTCCAGCGTGGTGTCGCCAAGCAAATGGCACGGCCCGTATATATTGGCCGTCAAATCAAGCTGCACCCTGGGCCCGATCATCACGCTGTCGGCATAATGAATTGAAGCCCCGGCCTGCAACCATTCCCTCACTATGATTCTGCGCAGGCGGTCCTCAGCACGGACCAGTTCGGACATGGTGTTCACCCCCAGAAGGCTGGCGTTGCCGGTTTGAACGGCTACCACTTCAAGGCCCGCCTTTACAGACAAACCCACAAGGTCAGTTATATAATATTCCTTGCTGTTGTTGTTGTTGGACAGATGCGGCAGAAGGGGGTCGAGCTTTTCAATATTTATAAGATAAATTCCGGTGTTGATTTCACCTGTGTCTTCGCCGTGTATGGAGGGGGAGTAGTCTTTAGCCTCCACAATTCCCACAACGTCGTTCTTGTCGCGCAGAATCATTCCGTAGGAGCCGGAAGAAGGAAGCGTAAGGGAAATTATTCCCAATGGAGAAATGGTTCTGGACATCGCATTCAAAAAAGTTTCAATCATGTCAGTCGCAATCATTGGAATATCTCCACTGACCACCAGAACATGAGTCAGGCCGCTCTCACGCAGTTTGGGCCAGGCTGTCTGCAAAGCGTGCCCAGTTCCCAGCTGCTCCTCCTGCAGAACAAATTTGTGCTCATACTCAGGAAAGGTTTCCGCAACAAGCTCTGCCTTATGCCCCACTATCGTCCAGATTCTGTTCTCAAAAAGAGGCTCCA
>CAZJFJ010000075.1:0-9784 GCA_964545305.1 uncultured Desulfovibrionaceae bacterium | reverse complement strand
ACTTTAAAGGCCGGCAGAATCCTCTGCCGGCCTTTTTTGCGCGCAAAATCCCCCCCCCTCAAAATCCGCTGACAGGCCTCGCCCGTAGCCAAGCCGCGTTCCTGAAAGACACCTTTGAAGGCAAAGGCAGAATTAATGGCGTTCCCATTGGTATGCCCCTGGATGCCCTGCGAATTAATAATCCGTTTTTTGATGAAAACCCGGAATAATTCCCTGAAGGTTGCGATAGCCCGGAAGAATTTAATTGCCTGGTGGTGGACACCTACAAAAAAGGCTTCCCTTTGATCAAGCAGCAGTATCTGGAACGGGTGAAAACCGGAAACCTCGACCTGATGAAAGCCGGGCCTGGTGACGGGTTAATTTTTAACTGTGAAATGATTTTTCGCAATGTACTTAATAAGTAAAGTACACCAAGGAAACACCCACGTATACCTCAAACTGGTCAATTTGGGGCGCTTTCAATAGCCTTTATGGCGAAGATAAAAAAGAATGGTAATAAAGGCGCAGCCCAGTGCATAGCGCAAATAGAAAAGATGGTGTGCTTTTGACAAGACCTTTTACACGGAACAAGAACAAGATTCCAAAAACAATTGATGCCAGCAAAACAAAGCCTAATATCAAGTAAACTACAGGTGACCCAGAGGGAAAGAGTAAGCTCACTAGTAAAAGGGAAAAAAAGCCAAGAATTACTGATACTAAAATCAAAATAATCAACTATAGAAGAGTCGTACCTCTTCTAAAAATAAAACTCAAGAGCATCCACACTGCTAATAAAAGACAAGGAATCAATATGAAATTATCTTCAGCTTTAAATTGCCTGAACAAGAATAAATACGTGCCAATCTGAAGCAGCATTAGTGCAGGCAAATAATAAAAGTCACGTAAAACTAGTGAGCTATATGTCTTTTTATTATGCATAGTACTCTTATACTCTAAGATCATTTTTTGCTTATTATTACTTTTGGGGTGGATCTCAACATCCCCCATTAAAAGAGCGTGCCATTCCAAAATGAATCTCATTGCGCGATTTATTCCCAGCTTCAATGTAACAGAAAGCAAGATTGAAAATCCCATAAAAAAACAGCATTATACCCTGATAATTTCGGGGGATTCATGCTGCATGGTTTCAAGAAAGCTTTCTGTACATTGCAATTACTTTAGAAGTCATTTCATAATTCCTTAATGATTCTTCTGATGAGAATCATTGGAAAAGCAAGGTAAACAAAGGCAGTGAACCGTTCATGAACAATTCCAACGTACTGGAAAAGTGCTTTTATGCATATAACTCTTGTCGCCGACCATAGCGGGTGGTTCTTGTTGCGGAGGATGCGCGACCTAAACTGGTTGAGGCATTAACTGAAAGAGCCGCCCTTTGGGGGGCGGCTCTGATGTGGCTATTTGAGATGTTTCAGGAAGGGGCTGTCCAGTGGAATCATAATCCGGGTGTTTTCATCGGTGGCTTTTTTATAAGCTTCCAGGCTCCTTGTGAATTCATAGAATTTTGGGTCTTTGCTCATTGCTTCGGCGTATATCCGGGTGGCTTCCGCATCGCCTTCGCCTCGAATGACGGCGGCCTGCTGGCGAGCTGTGGCAAGAATAATTTCCCTTTCCCTGTTTGCCATGGAATTGATTTTCGCAGCTTCTTCTTCACCCTCGGAGCGGTATTGTTTGGCCATACGCTCGCGCTCTGTCTTCATTCTCTCGAAAATGGCCTGCTGGTTTTGGGGGGGAAGGTCGGTGCGGCGGATACGCACGTCTATAACTTCAATTCCCATATCCTTGGCCCGGTCGGACGCCTGCTTGGTAACGGTCTGGATAATTTCACCGCGTTTCCCGGACACTACATCGGTAAGGGTGTAGCGCCCGATGAAAGCTTTTAGCTGCGAGTCCACAATATTTTCAAGGCGCGACTGCGCGGTGGGAATATTGCGTACGCTCTGGTAGAAGCGCAGGGGATCTCTTATGTGCCAGCGGGTGTAATGGTCCAGCACGATGGCCTTTTTGTCCTGGGTGTAAGTTCCCGCTGTGCGGGCTTCCAGACCCAGAATTCTGCGGTCCAGGAACACCGCCTCCTGAATGAAGGGCAGCTTCGCATGCAGCCCCGGCTCGGTCACGGTGTCCACCGGTTCCCCCAACTGGAGGATAATCGCCATCTCAATCTGGTTCACTACATAAAGGCTTTGGCTGCCCACAAGAACCAGGGCAAGCAGGCCTACAATGATTATTACTTTTCTGCGACGCATGACTTGGCTCCTACTTGTTTGTCTGGCCCTGCGGCACATTTGATAAGGGGAGGAAAGGAAGGACCGGGCCTGTTCCCTTTTCGGGAATAATTATTTTTTCCAGGTTCGGATTGGAAAGAATGCCTTCCATCGCTTCCAGATACATGCGGGTGACGGTAATGTCTTTGGCCTTATTATACTCTTCCAGCACCGCGAGGAAACGCTTGCTTTCACCGTCGGCTTTCAGCATCACGCTCTGGTGGTAAGCTTCCGCCTCGTTGACGGTGCGGGCGGCTTCGCCTCGGGCTTTGGGCAGAACCTCATTGCGGTAGGCTTCGGCCTGGTTGATGATCTTGCTTTTGTCTTCGCGGGCGGAAGCCACGTCCATGAACGCTTCAATCGCTTCTTTGGGAGGGTGCACATCCTGCATTTCAACACCGGTGATAATCACCCCGGCCTTGTAGCTGTCGAGAATTTCTTGCAGGATTGTCTTGGTGCGATGCTCAATTCCCTGGCGCCCGTCAGTGATGGCCGAATCTATCTCGGTAGAACCCATTACTTCGCGCATGCTGGCCTGAGCGGCGCTGCGGATGGTAGTTTGCGGATCGGCCACATTGAACAGATAATGTTCCGGGGTGGCGGGGTCTATCCGGTATTGCACTACAAACTGTACGAAAACAATGTTTTCATCGCCGGTGAGCATGCTTGCTTCATCCATGGATCCTCCCCCCGGGCGCCCCTTGTTGGGCGCGGAGTCTCGGCCATAGCCTATTTCCATGCGTTGCACCGCTTCAACTTTGGGGGTATATACAGTCTCAATGGGGAAAGGCAGATGATAATGCGGCCCCGGGTCTACCGTGCGCACAAATTTGCCGAAACGCAGGACAACGCCTTTTTCGTCCGCGTCCACAATAAAGATTCCGGACAAGACCCACAAAAGAACCAACGCGCCCAAAAGCACTTTACCCCACGGGAAATGCATGTTTTGCAGCTTGTTTACGCTCTTGCCTATGAGTTTGTCGAAATCGCCGCCTTCTTCCTCTTGAGGAGAGGGTTTCCTTTGCCGACGTTCTTGTAATTTTTCCCAGTCCCAGTTCATAATGAAGATAAAGTATGCTAAAACACCATCACTTGGCAAGTGATAAATAAACTAAATCAGGAGGACTCAATGGTTGCTCTCAAGAACCCCTCGGTTTTCAGGGCTTATGATATCCGGGGAATAGTGGACAAAGACTTCGATGAGGCTTGGGTTGAAAGGCTTGGGCAGGCCTGCGGGCAGTACCTTCTCTCCCGCGGCGTGAAGACCGCCGTGATCGGGATGGATTGCCGCGAATCTTCTCCTGTTTACAACCTTGCTTTAACCAGGGGCATTATTTCCACCGGGGTGGATGTGATCAATATCGGGCAGGTGGGCACTCCTGTGCTTTATTTTGCGGTGGTGCATCTTAACACCTGCGGGGGCATAATGATCACTGCTTCGCACAATCCTCCCGAATATAATGGCTTCAAGGTGTGGGCCGGAAAAACCACGCTGCATACAGAAGAAATTCAGGACATCCGCAAAATGATGGAGGCGGGCGATTTTCCCAAAGGCAACGGCAAAGTCACCCAGCATGACATCAAGCCTGCTTATATAGCCGCGGCCCTGGAAAACTGCAAGCTGCGCCGCCCGCTCAAGGTTGTGGTGGACGGCGGCAATGGAGTGGGCGCCGATCTGGCGGCGGAAATACTCTCGCGCATGGGGTTGGATGTGATTTGTCAGTTTTGCGACCCCGATCCCACCTTCCCCAACCATCATCCCGACCCGAGTGTGGAGGAGAACATGCTGCTTCTGCGCGAGCGGGTGCTTAAGGAAAAAGCCGATTTCGGGGTGGGGCTTGACGGAGATTCCGACCGCATGGCGGTGATGGATGAAAACGGGCGCATTCTGTTCGGCGATGAACTGCTCGCCCTGTTCGCCAGGGAGCTGCTGGTTCGGAAGCCCGGCAGCATTGTAATGGGCGAGGTGAAGTGTTCGCACCTGATGTATAAGGATATTGCGGATCATGGCGGCGAGCCGGTTATGTGGATTACCGGGCATTCCATTATCAAGGCCAGAATGAAGGAGCTTGGAGCTGCCCTGGCCGGAGAGGTCAGCGGGCATATGTTCTTTAATGACGGATGGTTCGGGTTTGACGACGCCATTTACGGATCCGCCCGTTTTTCCAGCATTTTCTCCGCCCAGGACAAGCCTTTGTCCGAGTTGCCGGGGTGGCCGAAGACGGCCAAAACGCCGGAAATACATGTGCCCTGCCCGGACGGCATTAAGTTTGAGGTGGTAAAAAAGGCGCAGGAATATTTCCGTGGAAGATATGACACCACCGAGATTGACGGCGTACGGATTACTTTCCCGGATGGATGGGGGCTTATTCGCGCATCGAATACCCAGCCTGTGCTGGTGCTGCGCTTTGAAGCGGAAACAAAGGAGCGCCTGGAAGAAATCCGGGCAATAATGGAAACCCCGCTTAAGCAGTGGATATCCACTGCCCGGTGAATGTTCTAGGTTATACGCCTGGGAAAAAATTTTGATTTGTCAGGCGGTGCTTTGCAAAGCCGGTGAGGGCGGCAACGTAAGCGGTTGCCCCAGTTAAAGAGCAAGCTTGAGCCAAAGCTGTTTCAGAGCGTTTCATACCCGAAGCGCTGGCAAGGTGATGTTAAAATTTTTACCGCGAAATGAGAAAAAATTGGCTTCACTTGCCCATTTCAAGCGCTAATTGCTTTAAGCGTTGGAGAGGGGTGGAAGTTCTGGAAAAAATGCTTGACTTTTTTCTCAAGGTCTGTATTTTTTAACTTAACTGGTTTTTGGACCATAAATAAACTTTTAAGGACTGTTTTAATATGCTTCGCAATTGGCGCAATTTTTACTTTAGCTTTAGCTTTTATTATAACCTCGGTGTTGCAGCTGATGGGAAATTGTGCCGTGTATAAAAAACAGTAAATAACACAAATTAACCTAGGGGCTGCAGCAGAAGTTGCAGCCCCTTTTTTTGTTTTAAGGGGCAGCGGCTGCGGCTCTAAGAACTGAGAAGGAAAAGACAATGAACATTGGCAAGAGAATCAGAATGCAGAGGATTGTGAACCGTGAAAACGGACGCACCGTCATTGTGCCGCTGGACCACGGCCTCAGCGCCGGACCCATGCCCGGCATTGTGGACATGCACGATACCGTCAGCAGAGTTGCGGACGGAGGCGCGAACGCAGTGGTTATGCACAAGGGAATGACGGGTGCCGGGTCGCGGGATCATGGCCGGGATATCGGCCTCTTGATCCATCTTTCCGCATCCACCGGAATTTCTCCCCATGCCAACTCCAAAGTTCTGGTAGGCACTGTGGAAGACGCATTGCGCTTGGGGGCTGATGGGGTTTCCGTGCATGTTAACCTGGGTGATGAGGACGAAGGCCGCATGCTTGCCGATTTGGGCCGCATCGCTTCCGAAGCCGATGCCTGGGGCATGCCGGTGCTTGCGATGATTTACGCACGCGGACCCAAGGTTACCAATGAATACGCTCCTGAATTGATCGCTCATTGCGCCAGAGTTGGCGCCGAACTGGGCGCGGATATCGTCAAAGTGGCTTACACCGGGGACATGCATAGCTTCGCTGATGCCATTGCCGGGTGCCGGGTGCCTGTTGTGATTGCCGGGGGCCCCAAGCTTGATTCAACTGAAGCCTTCCTCAAAATGGTGCAGGACTCCCTTAAGGCTGGCGCATCCGGTCTTTCCGTCGGCCGCAACATCTTCCAGCATCCCGATCCGGCCGCTCTTTGCCGCGCCCTGTCCGGCATTGTTCATAAGGACTGGAGCCTTGAGCAGGCGCTTGCCGAAGTGAGCCGCATTGAGGCGGAAAGCCGGGGCATGGCCGTATGATTAAAGTGATATTTAAAGCGATTCCCTACGACAAGGGCCTGGTTACTCAGGCCCTTGAAGCGGGAGTGGATGGAATAGTAACCACTCTTGAAGCTGCTTCGCAGGTGGCATCTCTGGCCAGGGTGGAGGTGCTGACTGAAAACGATCTGGACTTCATTTTGCTGAACACGTCGGAAGACGAGCAGGAAGCGAGCAGGCTTCTCGCCGAAGGGCGGCAAGCGGTTCTGGCCCGGCCTTGGGAAGTCATTCCGGTTGAAAATATCATTGCCAAAAGTGACAGGCTGATGGTTGAAGTCGCGAGCCTCGAAGAGGCCCGGCTGGCCGGGGGAATTCTGGAGCGAGGCGTCGCCTCGGTTCTGGTGCTTCCGGAAGCTGTGGGGGCGTTGCCCGCTATTTGCACGGCCATGCAGACTCCCATGAACAAGCTTGAACTTCAGACCGCCAAAGTGGTTGCCATAAAACCCGCCGGGCTTGGGCACAGAGTTTGCGTGGATACCATGAGCATGCTGAAAAAAGGGCAGGGCATGCTGGTGGGAGATTCCTCGTCGTTCACCTTTCTTGTTCATGCCGAGACCGAGCACAACGAATATGTTGCGGCCCGCCCTTTTCGGGTGAACGCAGGGGGCGTGCACGCCTATGCGATGATGCCGGACGACATGACTTCCTATTTGCAGGAAGTAAAGCCGGGAGACCGGGTGCTGATAGTGGACCCGGAGGGCTGCCTTTCCACTGCGACCGTAGGCCGGACCAAGGTTGAAGTGCGCCCCATGCTGCAGATTGTTGCCAGCGTGAACGGCAAGGAAGGAAGCCTTTTTCTGCAAAACGCCGAGACCATCCGGCTGGTTCGCCCGGACGGTACGCCCGTCAGTGTGGTGGGAGTTAAAGAAGGCGATGATATTTTGGTGCATATTGACAAGGCTGGACGCCATTTCGGAATGCGTGTTGAAGAAACCATTGATGAATAGCCGGGCGCAGCCCCGGTTTTCAGGGAACAAACGATGCACAGCCATGAACTGGATGAATTGCGAATACAGATAGACTCCGCCGACTCCGAACTGCTCCGCCTGCTTAACAGGCGCGCCGAGCTCAGTTTGAAAGTGGGCAAATACAAGGCTTCCGAGGGGCTTTCGGTTTTTTGCCCCGAGCGTGAACGGCAGTTGCTGGAGGCCCTCAAGGAAAAAAATTCCGGCCCGCTTTCCGATGCACAGCTCCTGGCGATTTACACGGAAATTCTGTCGGCTTCGCGCGCCTTGCAAAAACCTCAATTAGCGGCCTGCCTGGGGCCGGTGGGAACTTTCTCCTACCTTGCCGGGCAGGAATATTTGGGCAAGAGCGCGACCATGCAGCCTCAGCCCAACCTGGAGGCCGTGTTCGCTTCGGTTGCGGACGGCAAAACTCAACTTGGCGTTGTACCGCTGGAAAATTCGCTGCAAGGCAGCGTGGGGCAGAGTCTTGATTTGTTCATGCATTATCAGGTGCATATCGCTGCCGAATTTTTTTACCGGGTGCGGCACAGCCTGCTTTCTTTGGAAGAACGGCTGGCGGAAGTGAAAAAGGTGTATTCCCACCCCCAGCCATTGGCCCAGTGCGCGGGATGGCTTAAAACAAGCCTGCCGGAGGCGGTTCTGGTTACAGCGGACAGCACCGCTCACGCGGCGAAACTGGCCAGGGCGGACCGGGGCAGCGCGGCCATAGGGCATGTGAACCTGAGCGGATTGTTCGGGCTGAACGTGCTTGCGGAAGATATCGAGGACCAGTCGGACAATTGGACCAGGTTTGTTCTTATTGGCAAAGGAAAAGCGGATGAGGTGAGGCGCACCTGCGATTCGCCGGGCAAATCCACCATTCTGTTCACCCTGGACAACAGGCCGGGCGCCTTGAGCGCGGTGCTCAATGTGTTCCACAAGCACGGGCTCAATCTCAGCAAGCTGGAATCCCGCCCCGCCCGCGATGCAAACTGGGGTTATACCTTCTTTGCCGATGTTGAGGCCAATCTTCTTGAAAGGCAGGACGTGCTTGACGCCATGTCTTCCGGCTGCCATCTGATCAAGGTGCTGGGGGTTTACCCGTTCGGCCGTCAAATTTAGGTAGTTCCAATGGTTAATGATCTTCTTACTGTTAAGGGCCGGCGGGCGCATGACTCTCCCGCTTTGGTTTCGGCCCCTCCTTCCAAATCCATTTCTCACCGGATGCTGGTGGCCGCCTGCCTGGCGGAAGGCTCAAGCCGGCTTGAGAACGTGCTGGAAAGCGCGGACACCAGGGCCACGTCTGAAATTTTGACGGGGCTTGGCGCAAAAATAAGGCCAGAGGGTGGGGATCTGGTTGTGCACGGCCTGGGGGGACGGCTGATTTATAACGGCAAAGATCCGCTCGACTGCTATGTGCACGAGTCGGGCACGACTTGCCGGTTGCTCACCGCGGTGCTTGCGGCTGGCGAAGGAAATTTTTATGTTCACGGCAGCCCCAGAATGAGCGAGCGCCCCATGCGGGCCCTGACCGAAATGCTTGAGAGCCTGGGGGCCGGAATATATTTTGAAAACAGGGCCGGTTATCTGCCGTTCAGTATGGCTGCCAGCGGGCTTGACCGGGGCGGGGAAACCATGCTGGACGGGGGCGAACTTCTTGTTGAGACTTCCCAGAGCAGCCAGTATCTTTCCGGCCTGCTTCTGGCGGCGCCCCTTGGTTCGGGGCTGCGCCTGATACCAACGGCCGGGGCGGCGGAAGGCCTTGTTTCCTGGTCTTATGTGCAGCTAACTTTGCAAACCCTGCGGGATTTCGGGATATCTTTCAAAGTGGAAAGCCGGGAAAGCTCCGGTTCTGAGTGGAATCGGGCGGACTGGGAGGGCAAGGCAAACCCGGCAAGCGGGCTTTGGCGCATAACTGTTTGCCCCGGCGTTTACAGGGCGGGAGAATACCGGGTTGAGGGCGACTTTAGCAACGCGTCTTACCTGCTTGGGGCCGGAGCTGTAGGAAAGCGCCCGGTTCGGGTGCGCAATCTGAATCCTCAGTCCATGCAGGGAGACAGGGAAATCCTTTCAATTCTCCAGCGCATGGGAGCGTACGTATCCATACAGGAAAATTATATTGAAGTGGCTGCGCCGGGGGGCGGGCTGAAGGGAATTGAAGTGAATATGGGAGACTGTCCCGATATAGTGCCCACGGTGGCAGCCGTGGCCGCTTTTGCGGAAGGCCCCACGCGGATAAGCGGGGTGGCGCACTTGAGAATAAAGGAAAGTGACCGCATCGCCGCTCCGGCCGCGGAGCTTAGAAAGACGGGCTGCGAGGTGCGCGAACTTGAGGACGGGATGGTGGTAATTCCCCCTGTAAAACTCAAAGTGCCTGCCGAACCGTTTGACACATATAATGATCACCGCATGGCCATGAGCATGAGTATTTTAAGCTGCGCCGGGTTTGACGTGCAAATCAGAAACCCGGCTTGCGTGGGCAAGTCCTTCCCCGGATTTTGGGAAGAATGGGCCGGAATTTGAGCCGGTTTGAACTGATTGCGGCTAAAGCAATTTCGTCTTCAAATTGTTGCTGCACAACAAATAAAGCCTTATGCAACAGTTTAATTGGTCTTTTGAAGCAATGTTTTGCAGAACTGAAACGCTTTACCCGGATGTATAATTTTAAAGCATTTCACACTTGAAATGCTCT
>CAZJFJ010000074.1:0-9856 GCA_964545305.1 uncultured Desulfovibrionaceae bacterium | reverse complement strand
TTCCGCCGTTTGAAAAAGCTTTTGGACTTTGTTTTGCCGGAAGCGAGGCGACTTTTGAAAGCAACAGAGGCGGGGCGCTTGCCGCGCCCCGCCTCTGAGTTAAAGGAGCTGTTTTAATCGGGTCTGGTGTTTATTTCAGAACATCGTACACGTTCCCCACGATTTTCTCGGAGGGAGTAAGGGTTTTGTCGTTCGGCTTCCAGCGGGCCGGGCATACTTCGGCCGGGTTCTGGCGAACATAGGTGAAAGCCCTCAGTTTGCGCAGAAGTTCCTCAGAGTTGCGACCCACATTGTTGAAGTTTATTTCCTGCCCCACCAGCAGCCCGTCCGGGTCTATGATAAAGGTGCCGCGGTAGGCGGTTCCGGACTCATAGTCGTACACGCCGAAATATCTGGCCACTTCTCCGGTGGGGTCGGCCCCCATGAGATAAGATACTTTCTCAAGCAGTTTTTCACTGTTGCGCCAGGCCATGTGGGCAAATTTGGTGTCGGTGGACATCGAAACCAGAGTGATGTTCATTTTCCGCAACATCTCGTCAATATCGGCCAAGTCGGCGAGCTCGGTCGGGCAGACGAAGGTGAAGTCTGCGGGGTAGAAGAAAAGAACCAGCCACTGGCCGTCTTTTTGCAGTTTTTTGAAGTCAACCTCAGTGAAACCGTAGTTTGAGGGATCGTAGGCTTCAATTTTGAATTTTTCCACTTTTTGTCCAATTTTTGCGAAATCGCAACCACAGTCTTTACACATTTCGAATCCCCTTTACTAGGAATGAATTTTGTTATCTTTCTACTTTTTATCCTTCCTGGCAGCCTTAGTCAAGTATGCAGGCAAAAACATTTTTAAAGGAAAGATGCAAAAGGGAGATTTGAGAAGGGGAACAATCTTCTTGCTAGAGGGCTTGAAAGTCAGTATTCTAGCGGCCTGAAACGTCAGCTCGTTCATGAAAATCTATTTATAAGGGAAAATTATGAACCGTGTAGTTTATTATATTGAAGGGGATGGAATTGGGCCGGAAATTTGGGCCGCAGCCCGCCCTGTGCTGGATGCCGCAGTTGAAAAGGCAAGCAACGGCAGCGCTAAAATTGAGTGGCGCGAAATTTTGGCAGGTGAAAAAGCTCTTAAAGAAACCGGGGAATATCTGCCCCAAAGCACCATAGACACCTTGCGCGAAGCCGAAGTGGCAATCAAGGGCCCCCTGACCACCCCCGTGGGCGGCGGCTTCCGCAGCCTCAACGTGGCTCTCCGCCAGATTCTCGATCTTTACGCGTGCATTCGCCCGATCCGTTATTACCCCGGCATTGTTTCGCCCGTGCGTCATCCGGAAAAAGTGAACATGACCGTTTTTCGTGAAAACACTGAAGATGTATACGCCGGAATAGAATATGAGTCCGGCAGCCCTGAAGCCAAGCGCCTGATTTCTTTCTTGCGCGATGAGCTTGGCGCGAATGTGGATCTGTCCGCGGGAGTTGGCATAAAGCCCATGACCGAGTTCGGCTCCAAGCGTCTGGTGCGCAAGGCCATCCAGTACGCGCTCGCCCAGGGCAAGCCCAGCGTCACTCTGGTGCACAAGGGCAACATCATGAAATTTACCGAGGGCGCGTTCTCCAGGTGGGGCTATGAGCTCGCTGCGGACGAATTTGGCGGTGAAACCGTTGCCGAGGCCGAGGAAGGCCCGGACAACCGCAAACTTGTAATCAAGGACCGCATTGCAGACAATATGTTTCAGCAAGCCCTGATGAAGCCCGAGCTTTACAGTGTGCTCGCCACCCCCAATCTGAACGGGGATTATCTTTCCGATGCGCTCGCCGCCCAGGTGGGCGGGCTGGGCATTGCGCCGGGCACTAACTGCTCCGACCGCCTGGCGTTTTTCGAGGCCACCCACGGCACGGCTCCCAAACATGCGGGCAAGGATACCGCCAACCCCGGCTCCGTTTTGCTTTCCGGGGTGATGATGCTTGAGCATATGGGCCTTAACGATGCAGCTGCGCTGGTGCAGAACGCCATGCTGAAAACAATCGCTTCCAGGCGCGTGCCCCGCGACCTCGCCGTCCAGATGGAAGGCGGGATCACTGTTGGCTGCAAAGAGTTCGGCGAGCTGCTTTTCGCCGCGCTTTAAGGTGTTTTCTGTGGGAAGCCGGCAAGTATATAATAAAAATCTTGTCGCAAAATAGACGCTGGATGGGCCTGCATGGCGTTAAGCGGCTGTTTTAAGTGTCAATTGCTTTTAACTGAACTTTTTGCCGGGGAAAGGGAAGGCGTTTGCTAAAAATATTCCCTTCCCCGGCGGTGTTTTCGATTCAAGGGCCTTTTCCGAAACGTTTTTTCCTCTATTGGCTTATGCCGGGAATTGTTTTATCCTCCCTTTTGTTGCGGTGGGGTGAAGCCCTGGAAAAGTCTTTCCTCCGCATATTCGTTTGAAAAATGACGAATTCCCTTCCTCCGGCCAGGAATGCCGGCAGGTTATAAAAAATAAAGAGGTGGCAGATGATCATAGTGACTGGCGGCGCAGGATTTATCGGCAGCGCCGTGGTTTGGGAGCTTAACCGCCGGGGGGACGGCAATATCCTGGTGGTTGACCGTCTGGGCAATGAAAGCAAATGGAAAAATCTGGTCAACCTGTCCTATTGCAATTTTATGGATCGAGAGCGTTTCCTTGAACTTCTGCGCCGCGACAGCCTGCCCCAGCGCCCCCGCGCGATTGTGCACATGGGCGCCTGCTCAAGCACCACCGAAACGAATGCCGATTACCTGATGAGCAATAATGTGCATTACAGCCAGGAAGTGTGCCTCTATGCCGTTAAAGCGGGAATCCGGCTTATTCACGCTTCAAGCGCGGCTACTTACGGAGACGGAGCTAACGGTTTTTCAGACGAAGGCGCTCTTTTGCCCAAGCTGCGCCCCCTGAATATGTACGGTTACTCAAAGCACCTGTTCGACCTTTGGGCCCAGCGGGAAAAGATGGATCAGCGCATGGTCGCGCTTAAGTTCTTCAATGTGTATGGCCCAAACGAGTACCACAAGGGAAACATGCGCAGCATGGTGTCTAAGGCATATAAGGAAATAAAGGAAAGCGGCCGGATCAGGCTGTTCAAGTCCAACCACCCGGACTTTGCCGATGGAGGCCAGAAGCGTGACTTTGTTTATGTTAAGGACTGCGCAAAAGCAATTTGCCGGCTTCTGGAAAATACGGACATTTGCGGCGTGTTCAACCTTGGCACAGGGAAAGCCCGTTCGTGGAATGATTTGGCGGGCGCAGTGTTTGCGGCGATGAACAGACCGGTGGAAATCGACTATGTGGATATGCCGGAAACTCTGGCCAGGCAGTATCAGAATTTTACAGAGGCTAAAATGGATAAATTGGCGGCACGCGGGCTTGACGCCAAAAACTTTTTCAGCCTGGAAGACGGAGTGGCGGATTACGTGCAAAATTATCTGATGCGTGAGGATTCGCCTTATTTGGGCAACGACCCCGAACGCGGGTTTTAATAAAACGGCAAAAATGAACAGCAGCGTATTAAAAGGCCGGCCCCGGAATGGCTCCGGGGCTGGCCTCGTCATTCAGCCGGCATCGCCCTGGCTCGCCCCGCTTGCCGGGTATTCTAACTTGCCGTTCAGAATACTGTGCAGAGAGCTGGGGGCAGGAGTTGCCTGCACTGAAATGGTTAGCGCCAAGGGGATTTATTATTCTCTCAGCCAGCTTGCCCCGCCTCTTCTGGAGGAAGTAAACGGCAAAGGAGGCAAGGGGGGCAAGGGAACATGGGCGCTTCTGGCCAGCCCGGAGGAAGACGACCCTCTGGTGGTTCAGCTTTTCGGGGCCGAGGCGGAAATTGTGAAAGCAGCCGCCTTTGCCGTTTTAGAGCTTTTTGAGGGGCGAAACATTTATTTTGACCTGAATATGGGCTGTTCTGTGCCGAAAGTGGTTAAAACCGGGGCTGGGGCTGTCATGCTTGAGGACGTTCCCAATGCGCTGAAGGTGGCCCGCGCTTTAATCGAGGCAGCCGGGCCGGGCCGGGCCGGGTTCAAGCTGCGTTTGGGCTGGCTGAAGGGCGACGATGCCTATCTGGATTTAGCCCGCGGGCTTGAAGATTCGGGCGCGGGGTGGATAACCCTGCATCCGCGTTACGGAAAACAGTCCTTCGCGGGCCATGCCGATTGGGCGAAGCTTGGACTACTGAAGGAAAGCATTGCCGTTCCTGTGGTTGCCAGCGGAGATTTGCTTACGGCGCATGCCGCGAAAGAGTGCCTTGAACAGACGGGTGCGGACGCAGTGATGTTTGCCCGTGGGGCCATGAACAATCCCTTTATTTTTAAGGAATTCAGCCAACTGATGAATGAAGGAAAGATAAGCCCGCCAACTGCCGGGGAGCTGCTGGCCGTGATAAACCGGCATCGGGAGCTTGCGGTGAAGTGGCAGGACGAGCGTTACGCCCTAAGCCAGATGAGGGGGTTCATTCCCCGCTATGTTCATAATTTCCCCGGGGTGCGGGCCTTGCGGCAAAGCCTGTCCGCTTGCCAAAACTGGAATGATATGGATATAGTCATTGCTGAATTTATGCTTGCTTTAAGCAAGCCGGGAGCGCGAAATGGATGTGCAAAGGGCTAAAACGGCCGGTTTTTGCATGGGCGTGAGCCTTGCCCTGAAAAAGCTCGATGACGAACTCAAGAAAAAAAATATTGCAGAAGGGCGGATTGTCACCCTCGGCTCGATTATTCATAACCCCCAAGTGATCGCGGAATATGAGGAAAAAGGAGTGGTGCGGGTGACGGACCTTGAAGAGCTCCTCCCTGGAGACCGGGTTTTGATTCGCGCACATGGAATTACACGTGATAAAGAAAAAAGACTTGCCGGGCTGGGAGTTTTGGTCATTGACGCGACCTGCCCGAAAGTGAAACGGGCTCAGCTTGGCATCGCCTCAATGCATGATGACGGGCAAACGCTTTTGCTTTTTGGAGAGGCCGACCATCCAGAGGTGAGCGGCCTTTTAAGTTACGCCGGGCCGCAAGCAAAGGTTTTCAGCAGCTTTGAAGAGTTTTTGGCGTTGCCTCTGGATTCTGGGGTTGTTTATTTTCTGGCTGCCCAAACCACCCAGGATATTGGCGAATATAATAAAATAATTGATTCTGCCGAAAAGAAACTGGGCTACAAGCCGGTGGCGTTGAGCACCGTTTGCAGCGCCACCCGCAGAAGGATGCAGGAGACTATAGAATTGGCTCGAGGCGTCGATATAGTGGTGGTGATGGGTGGCTATGAAAGCGGCAACACCCGCCGCCTGGCCGAGGCTGTGAAAGCGGAAGGGAAAAAGGTGCTGCATATTGAAACGCCCGAGGAAATTCCTTTTGAAGTTTTTGGCAGGGGTGATCTGGTAGGACTGACCGCAGGAGCTTCAACCCCCAAATTTTTGATAGACGCCGCTTATCAGCTATTGCAGAAACGGTGATATGGCTTTACAGAGTCAGAAATATTTTGCTAATGTGAAAGATAGGCGAGGCATTGTTTTTTTTGGCGTTAAGCTTGGTTTTGACATAACGCAATCACGCAAAATTCGCGGAGACGGGCATGAAACGTGACGAGATACTTCTTGAAGCCGGTACCAACGAGCTGGAAATAGTGGAGTTTTATCTGGACGAAGAAGAACCTTCGGCCATGCCGGGCGCCGAGGCTTCGGAAGTTGGCGAATACAGGGGATATTACGCGGTAAACGTTGCGAAGGTTCTGGAAATAATTCAGATGCCCAAAGTGACCGAACTCCCAGAGGTGCATCACTCGTCAGTTTTGGGGGCCTTCAACCTGCGCAACCAGATTATTCCTCTGGTGGACCTGAGCATGTGGCTTGATAAAAAATCAAGCAAGCAGGACACACCCAAGGTTATTGTTACTGAATTCAACAATGTGAACACGGCGTTTCTGGTTTCCGGGGTCAACCGCATTCACCGCATCAGCTGGGAAGAGGTTGAGTCGCCAAACCCATACATGGCAACTTTGAGCAAGGATTCGATAAACGGGGTGGTGAAGCTTGAGGATCGCATTATTTTTCTGCTCGACCTTGAGAAAATTGTGGCGGACCTGAACCCTCAACTGGGGCTTAAACTCGACACCGCAGTGGACTGGAGCGGGCATCCAAGCTACCGGGCCCTTGTGGCCGATGATTCCGGCATGATCCGGAGCATGATCAAGGATCAATTGGAGCTTGCCAATTTCGTGGTCGAAACCCACACCAACGGGCGTGATGCATGGGAACGCCTGCTTTCGCTTAAAGCCAAGTCGGAGGCGGAGGGCAAGCCGGTTAACGACTATGTGCAGATCGTTATTTCCGATATTGAAATGCCAAGAATGGACGGGCATAATTTGACCCGGCGGATAAAAGAGGACAATGTTTTGAAAGCGCTGCCGGTTATGCTGTTCTCGTCGCTGATTACCGACCGCCTTCGGCACAAGGGTGAATCTGTCGGCGCAGATGAACAGATTTCCAAACCTGAAATCACCAGGGTGGCTCGGCGCGCGTTTGATTTGATTGAAAAAAGCCTGAAGCATCCGGACAAACTGAATATGCCCAAGGAAGACACCGGAGAGGGCGCCGGCTGATTAAGCCGGAAAAGTTACAGTGAAACAAAAAAGGCAGGAGACTTCTCCTGCCTTTTTTATACTAACAGCTCCGGTTTGGAGCTGTTTAGCGCTAAGATTGCCGTTAAGCATTTTGCTCTTGAAAATGGCTGCATGCGCTGCTGGCGTGGAATGCCGCCCGCCCCGCAGGCGGGTTCACTGCCGCCGTTGCTTCAGCGGTAGCCGAATTTTTGAGCCGTACGGATGAAGGCAACGCTAAGCACCGGAGGGGGCATTTCAAAGTTGAAATGCTCTAGCGGGGAAATGCCCCGGCGTGAAGATTCAAGCCTGTTCATCTTGAAAAAGTTTTGGCGCAAAGGCGCAAGCATAAGTCTGCCCGGAGCGGGCAGGCGTTCTTTTGCCGTGCGCTGCAAATGCGGCGTTTGAAGCTTAAAACACGCCTTTCAGCCCATGCTGGCGCAGGGCCGCGTCACAGCTGCCCAGGTGATACAGAGTGTGCGCGCTCATCATGGAGAGAACTGCGGCATATGTTATTTCATCCCCCATCGCTTCGGATAGGGCCGCATTTTTCTGGGTCAGCTGTTCATCATTTAGAGAACTTAAAAACGCTTTGCCTTTTTCCTCCATTTCATTCGCGTAGTGGAGCATTTCTTCTTGACCGAGGATATCTTCACCCGGAATATCAAGAGAGCCCACTTCTTGCGGAAGCGGAGGGTTGGAAGCTGGAAGGCCTGATCCCAGGACAAAGAAATTTACCGCGTCCAGGGCGTGGTATACTTGCTGCCAGATGGGCCAGCCGCCAAAATTCTCTTCCCAGATGTTTTTGGGGCAAATTTTTATGAACTGTTTCAGCAGGGAAAAGGAAATGCCGAAAGAGGCGGACAAGGCCGTAACTGTCTGATTGGGCATGGCTCCCTCCTTTATTAAAGGTAGCTGTTGCGGATGGTTAATTAATATAACGATTAGCCGGATAACGCAATCAGGAGGGAGGTTTTGGCCGCAGCGGCGCAGTAGCGCGCGGAGCAAGTTTTTTGCGGACTTTGCTTTGGGTAAAGTAAAAATGCAAACGTCCGATCAGGAAATTGAAAGGAGCGCTATTTGCATATTGAGTGCTGTCAGGCAAATCTTTCCACAGGATGGAACTTATCATGGACATATCAGGCATTACCAGCGAGCTGTCAACGCAGACCGGCTACTCGCAAAGTGATTTGAACGGCTTGCTCTCCAACCGGATGGAGCATTATAACAAGCTGACCGAACGGGCTGAGGAAATTCTCGCGGCGGCCGAGCTGCAAAAGACGGTCAACACGGAAGAGAAAATCATTCTTCCCGCTGTGGGCTGTTCTTTGGGCGACATTGATATTGCAAGAAAATTGCGCGAGCTTGCGAGCGTTTCTCCCGATGACTATTATTCCTGTGTGGAGGAGTTGCGAAGCGGAAATGCTGAAAAGTTTATCAATGCATTGAAAGGCCTGAGCAAAGAAACGGGAAGCACCTTGCTGGACAAGCTCTCTAATCTGGACCAAGGGGGAGTGGCCAGGTTTGTGAGCAACCTGAACCAGCTTCTGGTGAGCGAGGATGATGCCGAAGAAGCTTCCGGTGAAACCGGCGAGGGCGTTAAAACCGATCTGGAAAATCTTTGTGCGGCATTGGGGGAAATTGTTGGAATAGAGGAAAGCAAGCTGACCCAGACAGTTAAAGGAATCCAGATTTATGTTTGAAGCGTGGCCAGGCTTGTTGGCCCAGTCTGGTTTCGCATTTAAAAGTGCTGCCGGCGCAAACGCCGCCGCCTGCCCCTTAGGCGTAAACGGAATTCACTTCCGCCGTAGCTTCAGCCGTGACGAACTTGAGTCGTGCGGATGAAGGCAGCAACGTTAAGCGTTGAAGGGGGGGCCTAAAAATCTATCTGCTCTATCTGCTCTATCTGGCGTGAAATATTCCGCTGCAACCTTTTTTGATTCCATTGTCATACTATTGCAAATACGTTGGCTGGCGTTGCCTTGGCGATGCTTTCGGTCAATTCTTTCTTGCCTTCCCCCTCCTGTTTTATAAAAAATACGCTGTCCCGTCTTCTTGCCGCAAAGTCAGGGAAGATATGGTAAAAACGTTGAAATAGCATTGTCTATAAAGGTGTAATGACAAATAATTACAAGAGATTATATTTTTTTATAATAAAAGGCTGTGCACACGCAGCATTTTAAAAAGCGTTTGAGTGCAGGTATTTTTATGGCTGCCGGGAAACAGGGTTTTGGAAACCATTCTCAATAGGTTGTGCTATAAAAAAAGCACGCTACCTTTTTTCAGGCTTTATTTCTTGTTAAATGAACTGCTCGTTTTTAAGGATTTTATAGTGCTTAAGGAAGGTTTTTGCCGGGCACAAGGCTCATTTGATATACGAATTTTATCAGGGTAAATTGATGCTCGGGGTGCATTCGTTTTTCACAAAAGCCAACATCTCGTCAGATATGAGAACTATTGTGGAAAAGTATATGGGCCCCGGCGGCTTTACAAAAGAAGCGAAAGGCAATGAAACTGGCATTGCTTGGGAAAAAGGGGCTACCGCTACCCGTCTGCTCTCAGGAAATACGCCTGATCAAGATGGAGAATATGCTTTAAATCTTGCTTTTTCGACTCCAGTGCAGTTTTGGAGGGGGCATTTTAAAGCATAGGATATAATCAAATTTGTTTTGCTTAAAAATGCACGCCAATGTGTCATCGCTTAAATTTTTCATATGAACCTGCCACCTGCTAGCCGATACGCTTCTGAAAAGGAAATACCGCTATGCAAAAGATATTTAGGCAGACTTCCATTGCCGTCTTTCTGGCTTCTTTGGTTTTCTGCCTGTTGGGGCCATTTACGCATGCCACCTCAGAGCCTGCCTATAATCCTGAAATCTTGGCTGTGCGGGAGCTATCATGGTTATTGCCGCAGTTGTGGTAATGATTCTGGCAAAAGATGTGAAGCGCAAGCAGAACGTCCCCAACAAAACAGAGCTTGAGCCACAGCCCAGTAAAGCCTAACTTCCGTAGTTTTGTTCAATTTGCCGTCGCCGCGCAGCCCAAGTTTTATGTCAGTTTTCCGGGGTTGCGCGGCAGCAAGATATTAATAAACTTGATTTGAAACTTTAGAAGGTGGAAATTGCCAGAACCAAAGCATTCCCGCGTGTGTCGGCAAGGATCACCAACGAGGGGGAGAATGGAAGTTCTCGTTCCTTTTTGGCTTTCATCCATACTCAAGCTGCATGGGCGGCTGGGAGTATTCTGAGTTTTTTTTCGGTTTTTTGAGCTGTGAGCCC